>CALMEG010000228.1 GCA_937863185.1 uncultured Paracoccaceae bacterium
GGGGTGGCACGGGCATAGGAAAACCGCAGGCTGCGCGCGCCGCGATGCGGGTCGAAATCCAGTCCCGGCGTCACCGCGACCCCGGCTTTCTCGAGGATCTCGGCGGCAAAGGCGCGGCTGTCTTCGGTCAGCTCCGAGACATCGGCATAGATGTAGAAGGCCCCGTCGGGCGGCGCGATCTTCGAGAACCCCGCCTCGGGCAGGCCAGCCAGCATCAGGCGGCGGTTCTCGGCATAGACCGCGCGGTTCGCCTCCAGCTCGTCGATGCAGTCCAGCGCGGCAAGTGCGGCGATCTGGCTGGCATGGGGCGGGCAGATGAACATGTTCTGCGCCAGCCGCTCGACGGTGCGGACGTGATTCTCGGGCACCACCATCCAGCCCACGCGCCAGCCCGTCATCGAGAAATACTTGGAGAAGGAGTTGACCACATAGGCCGCGTCCGAGATTTCCAGCGCGCTGATTGCGCGGTGTTCGTAATGCAGCCCATGATAGATCTCGTCCGAGACGAAGGCGAGGCCGCGCGCCTCGGCCGCCGCCATCAGCGCGGCCAGCTCGGGCCGGCCCAGCATCGTGCCCGAGGGGTTTCCGGGCGAGGCCACGATCAGCCCCTGCACATCCTGCGGGATCTCTTCGGGGCGCGGCTGGAAGCGGTTTTCGGCCTGCGTCCGGATCGCCACCGGCTCGATCGACATGGCGCGCAGGATCTGGCGATAGCTGGGATAGCCCGGCTCGCCCAGGGCCACGCGGTCGCCCGCATCGAAAAGCGCCGCGAAGCCCAGAAGGAACGCCCCCGACGAGCCAGAGGTGACGATGACCCGCGCAGGGTCCAGATCGACGCCATACCAGCGCGCGTAAAGCGCCGCGATTCCCTGCCGCAGCGCAGGCAGGCCAAGCGCCACGGTATAGCCAAGCGGATCGCCCTCCAGCGCGCGCGCCAATGCCGCCCGCGCGCCCTGCGGGGCGGGGGTCGAGGGCTGGCCCACCTCCATGTGGATGATGTGGCGCCCGGCGGCCTCGGCGGCGCGCGCGGCCTCCATCACATCCATCACAATGAAGGGATCAACCTGTCCGCGGCTTGAGAAACGCATCGTTTCCTCCGTATTCTCTGCGTGAACGCGGATAGGCCCAAGGGCGGGCAAGGTCAAGAAAGCCGCACCCCCGAAGGCTTGCGCTTGGCCCGCCAAACCGCGATGCTCCGCCCCGAAGCCGTCCGGCACGGACAAGACACCGCCCAGACAGGGCCAGAATGAACAGGAAGACCCGATGACCCGCACGCTGATCGCCGCGATGGCGCTGTCCACCGCCCTTCTGACCGGCCCCGCCTCGGCCTTCGATCTTTCCGCCATGAGCCCGGCCGAAAAGGACGCCTTCGGCGCCGCCGTCAAGGATTACCTGATGGAGAACCCGCAGGTTCTGGTCGAGGCGATCGGCGTTCTGGAACAACGCCAGGCCGAGGCCGAGGCCGAGAATGACAAGGTTCTGGTCCAGACCAATGCCGAGGACATCTTCAACGACGGCCATTCCTGGGTGGGCGGCAATCCCGATGGCGACGTGACCGTGGTCGAATTCATGGATTACCGCTGCTCTTACTGCCGCAAGGCCTATGACGAGGTCGAGGCGCTGCTGGAATCGGACGGCAATATCCGCTTCGTCGTGAAGGAGTTCCCGATCCTCGGCCAGCAATCCGACCTGTCGGCGCGTTTCGCGGTGGCGGTGAAACAGCTTGGCGGGGACGAGGTCTACAGCACGGCACATGACGCGCTGATCGACTTCCGCGGCGACATCACGCTTGAAAGCCTGACCCGGCTTGCCGGTGATCTGGGGCTGGATGCCGAGGCGGTGATGAAGCGCATGAACGAGGAAGAGGTGACGGCCGTGCTGCGCGCCAATCACCAGCTGGCCGAACGGATGCGCATCTCGGGCACGCCGGCCTTCGTGATCGGCGGGGATCTGCTGCGCGGCTACGCCCCCGAGGCAACGATGCAGAAAATGGTCGACGATCAGCGCGGCTGACCGCCGATCCGGTGCCGGGGCCCCCGCGGGCCCCACGAAGAAAGGGGCCTCGATGGCCCCTTTTTTCGTTCGCCCCTTCCGGCAGGATCTATTCGGCGGCGTCGGGCGCGGCCTCGAGCGTGGCGGCACGCTCTTCGACCAGTTGCACGATGTGGTCGATCATCTCGGCATTGGTCATCTTGTGGCTTTGCTTGCCCGCCAGATAGACCATGCCCGACCCGGCCCCGCCGCCGGTAAAGCCGATATCGGTCATCAGCGCCTCGCCCGGCCCATTCACCACGCAGCCGATGATCGACAGGCTCATCGGCGTCTTGATATGCTCCAGGCGCTTTTCCAGCGCCTCGACCGTCTTGATCACGTCAAAACCCTGCCGCGCGCAGGACGGGCACGAGATGATCTGCACCCCGCGCGTGCGCAGGCCAAGCGACTTGAGGATCTCGAAGCCCACCTTCACCTCTTCGGAGGGATCGGCCGACAGGCTGACGCGGATCGTGTCGCCGATCCCCATCCATAAAAGGTTGCCCAGCCCGATCGCCGATTTCACCGTGCCCGAAATCAGCCCTCCCGCCTCGGTGATGCCCAGGTGGATCGGCGCGTCGGTCGCCTCGGCCAGGGCCTGATAGGCGGCCGCCGAAAGGAACACATCAGAGGCTTTCACCGAGATTTTGAACTCGTGAAAATCGTTGTCCTGCAACAGCTTGATGTGGTCGAGCCCGGATTCGACCATCGCGTCGGGGCACGGCTCACCGTATTTCTCAAGAAGGTGCTTTTCCAGGCTGCCCGCATTGACCCCGATGCGGATCGAGCAGCCATGGTCGCGCGCGGCCTTCACCACCTCCTTGACGCGCCGGGCATCGCCGATATTGCCGGGGTTGATGCGCAGGCAGGCCGCGCCCGCCTCGGCCGCCTCGATGGCGCGTTTGTAATGGAAATGGATATCCGCCACGATCGGAACCGGGCTTTCGCGCACGATCTCGCGCAGCGCGGCGGTCGCGCTTTCGTCGGGCGTCGAGACCCGCACGATATCGGCCCCCGCATCGGCGGCGCGGATCACCTGCGCCAGCGTGGCGCGCACGTCCGAGCTGTCGGTATTCGTCATCGTCTGCACGGAAATCGGCGCATCGCCCCCCACCGGCACATTGCCCACCATGATCTGGCGCGACTTGCGCCGGTAGATGTTGCGCCACGGGCGAACGGGGTTGAGAGACATGGGAACTCCCTCCGGTTGGGTCCGGGTCACAGATAGGTCAGCATTGGGGAAAGGACAACAGCCGCTTACTGCCCGGCCTCGGGCGGAAGCACCGCCGCCGCGCCCGCATCGGCCACCGCGACGAATTGCGCCAGATCCTGATCCTGCGTCAGATCCGCAACCGCATAGCTTTCCGACAGCGCCTCGGGCGACAGAACGATGTTCTTCGTCACGGCACCGCGATCGCCCGCCGGGCCATGCGCCACGCCGTTCACCGCGAAATAGATCGCGCCCGATTCGCCCGTGCGCAGCACCGGCGGCTCCTCAAGCTTGGGCAGCGCGAAACGCTCGCCCGCATCCATGACCTTCTCGACGATCACGCTGCCGTCGCTGGCGCGCACCCGCACCCAGGACGGGCGCACGGCCAGAATCTCGACCTCGGGGGCGTCGGCGCCAAGCGTGCGCACCACGCTGCCGTCGCGCTGGGCGTCCTCGGCCTGAACGGCCGTGTCATTGGCGGCCATCTCGACCGTGTCATAGGCGAAAGCGCCCGCACGGCGCGGGTCGATGGCCGAGATCGGGCCGTCGCGCGCCACCAGAACCGGGGTTTCAAGTGCCGCAGGACGATAGATGCGGTCCAGCGCCTCGGGCGTGGGCCGGTCGGGCAACACGTCGCGCCCGGCCGAAGCCACGGCCACGGGCGCCACAGATTGCAGCGGGTCAAGCTCGGCCACGACGCCGGGGGTCTGGTCGACGGGGGCAAGCTGCACGCGCTGCACCTCTTGCAGGACGGTCCAGCCACCATATCCCAAGGCACCCGCCAGAACCGCCAGCACCATGAGGGAGCCGATAGCACGCGGTTCGATCTTGGCCCAGAACGCCTCGGTCCGGGGAACGAAGCTGGCATTGGGGTTGGCAAGCGCCTCGGCCACATCGGCGGGGCGGCGCTGCGGTTTAGGCCCCGAGGCGGCGGGCGCCATGCCATGGGTCGGCGCAAAACCGGCCTCGGAGCAGAAGCGGCTGAACGCCCAGTCCGGGTCCATTCCCAGGTAGCGCGCATAGGAGCGCACATAGCCCGCGATGAAGGAAGGGGTCTCGAACGCCGCGACATCGGCGCTTTCGATCGCGGCGATATAGGCCGCCTTGATGCGCAATTCGCGCTGCACATCCAGAAGCGATTTAGACAAGGTTGCGCGTTCGCCACGCATGACGTCCCCAAGGCGCAACTCGAAATCGTCAAAGCCTTTCGGCTTATCCGTTTCCTCCGTCGAAGGCATCGCCTTCCGCCCGATCATGCGCCTGTCCCTGCCCCAATAGCTATAGATAGTCGATTCGGGGGATTGCTCCCCCGAAAGTTACCGTCTTCCTATCACAAGGTGATGAGCAGTGCACCCGCAGAAAAAGCGTCAGGCACTCGCTTCGGCACGATTCAGCGCACAGCGCGACCAGAGGCTGTCCATTGCGCGCACAAGATGATCGACCTGCCCCAGATCATGCACCGGAGAGGGCGTGAAACGCAGCCGCTCGGTCCCGCGTGGAACGGTGGGGAAGTTGATCGGCTGGACATAGACGCCGAACTCTTCCAGCAGCATGTCCGACAGCGCCTTGGTATGCACCGGATCGCCGATGACCACCGGAACGATATGGCTGCCATGGTCGATGATCGGCATGCCAAGCGCCTTGAGACGCATCTTGAGGACCTTCGCGTGCAGCTGTTGCGCATCGCGCAGCTTCTGCCCCTCGGCGGTTTTCAGGAAGGCGATCGAGGCCGCCGCCCCTGCAGCAACAACCGGCGGAAGCGAGGTGGTGAAGATGAAGCCCGGCGCGTAAGAGCGCACTGCATCCACCATCCGCGCGGAGGCCGCGATATAGCCGCCGAACACGCCAAAGGCCTTGCCGAGCGTGCCGTTGAAAATGTCGATCCGGTCCATCTCGCCCAGCTTCTCGGCGATGCCGGCGCCGCGCGGGCCATACATGCCCACCGCATGCACCTCATCAAGATAGGTCAGCGCGTTGAATTCCTTGGCCAGATCGCAGATCTCGGTGATCGGGCCGAAATCGCCGTCCATCGAATAGACCGACTCGAAAGCGATCAGCTTCGGCGCGGCCGGGTCGTCGGCGGCCAGAAGCTCGCGCAGATGGGCCACGTCATTGTGGCGGAACACACGTTTGGCCCCGCCATTGCGGCGAATCCCCTCGATCATCGAGGCGTGGTTCAGCTCGTCCGAATAGATGATGAGACCGGGAAACAGCTTGGGCAGCGTGCTCAGCGTCGCGTCATTGGCGATATAGGCCGAGGAAAAGACCAGCGCGGCCTCCTTGCCATGCAGGTCGGCCAGCTCGGCCTCAAGCCGCTTGTGATAGGCCGTCGTGCCCGAGATGTTGCGCGTGCCGCCCGAACCGGCGCCCGTTGCATCCAGCGCTTCGTGCATCGCGGCAAGGACCACCGGGTTCTGCCCCATGCCAAGATAGTCGTTGCCGCACCAGACGGTGATATCCTTCTTCGTCCCGTCGGCCTTGTTCCAGACGGCCTTGGGGAAAGCGCCCTGCGCACGCTCGATATCGATGAAGGTGCGGTAACGCCCCTCCTCGTGCAGCTTGCCAATCGCCATGTCGAGTGCGTGGTCGTAGTTCATATCCGTTTCCCTCGCCAAGTTCGCTGGGGTAAGCCATACCGGCCCATGTCGCGCCGGGCCTTGATAAAGGTCAAACTACGACAATGGGAGGGTAAAAAATGTCGCGTCTTGCATCGGAATGCAAACATTCATTTTTCGCGATTTGTTGCCCACCTCCGGATTCCCGCTGCCCGGCTGCTGGACAGTGCCTGCCCGGCTGATACTCTCCGCCCGAAAAACCGGAGATGACGATGACCCTGGACGCTACCCTCGCCCGCGTGGATCAAACCCTTCCGCAAGCGCTCGACCGCCTTGTCGAATTGCTGCGCATCCCCTCGATCTCGACCGATCCGGCCTATCGGGAAGATTGCGCCCGCAGCGCGGAATGGCTTGTCAACGAGCTGAATTCACTTGGCTTTACCGCCTCTGCCCGGCCCACGAAGGGGCACCCCATGGTCGTGGCGCGCCACGAAGGCCCCGGCCGCCACATCCTGTTTTACGGCCATTACGACGTGCAGCCGGTCGACCCGCTGTCGCAATGGCACCGCGACCCGTTCGATCCCGCCCTCGAGGATACGCCGAACGGCAAGGTGATCCGCGGCCGCGGCTCCTCGGACGACAAGGGCCAGCTGATGACCTTCATCGAGGCCTGCCGCGCATGGAAGGCCGAACATGGCACCCTGCCGGGCAACCTCACGATCTTTCTCGAGGGCGAAGAGGAATCGGGCTCGCCCTCGCTCATCCCCTTCCTGAAGGAAAACGCGGCCGAACTCACCGCCGATATCGCGCTGATCTGCGACACCTCGATGGTCTCGCCCGGCGTGCCCTCGATCGCGGGGCAGCTGCGCGGCATGCTGAAGGAAGAATTCACCCTGCACGGCCCCCGGATCGACCTGCATTCGGGCCATTACGGCGGCCCCGCGCTCAACCCGCTGCGCGAAATCTCGCATCTCATCGCCTCGCTGCACGACGACCAGGGCCGCGTCGCGGTCGCGGGCTTCTATGACGGCGTCCACGAGGTGCCCGAACCGCTCCGGCAGCAATGGGAAAGCTGCGGCTTCAACGAGGCCGACTATCTCGGCAGCGTCGGCATGAGCATCCCGCATGGCGAAAAGGGTTATTCCACGCTCGAACAGCAATGGGCGCGCCCGACGCTGGAAATCAACGGGCTCTGGGGCGGCTACCAGGGGGCGGGCTCGAAAACCGTGATCCCGGCCGAGGCGCATTGCAAGATCACCTGCCGCCTCGTCGGCGACATGGACCCCGCCGATATCCGCCGCAAGCTGCGCGCCCATCTCGAGGCCCGCCTGCCCACCGATGCCCGCATCAGCTGGGACAGCGACCTCGACGGCGCCCCGGCCGCGGTGATGAACACCGACCGCCCCGAATTCGAAGCGGCCCGCAAGGCGCTCTCCGACGAATGGCAGCGCGAGGCGGTGATCGTGGGCATGGGCGGCTCGATTCCGATCGCCTATTACTTCAAGTCGATCCTCGGCATGGACGCGCTCCTGATCGGCTTCGCCAATGACGACGACGCGATCCACTCCCCGAACGAGAAATACGACCTGCGCTCCTTCCACAAGGGAATCCGCAGCTGGGTGCGCGTGCTCGACCGGATCGCGGGCTGACCCCCGCGCGCCCTTTCATCTTCGTGGAAATATCCCGGGGGGAATGGCCGCAGGCCATGGGGGGCAGCGCCCCCCTCCCCGCTCACAGCACCATGTCGTCGCGGTGCAGAAGCGCCGCCCGGCCCGGATAGCCCAGGATCTGCATGATCTCGGCCGAGTGATGCCCGGCAATCGCGCGCGCCTCGGCCGCGGTATAGCGCACCAGCCCCTTGCCAAGCGCCGCGCCGTCCGGGCCCAGGATCGACACCGGATCGCCCCGACCGAAGCTGCCATTCACCCGCACCACACCGGCAGGCAACAGCGACTTGCCGCGCTGAAGGGCCTGAACGGCCCCCGCATCCACCACGACCTCGCCGCGCGGCTTCATCGCCGCGATCCAGCGCTTGCGCGCCACCTGCGGATCGCCCTCGGGCAGGAACCATGTGCAGTCCGCCCCCTCGGACAGCGCGCGCAGCGGGCGCGGGACGGACCCCTCCATGATCGCCATGGCGCAGCCGCCCGCGACCGCGGTCATTGCGGCCAGAAGCTTGGTCTTCATCCCGCCCTTCGACAGCCCCGAGATCGGATCACCCGCCATCGCCTCGATCGCCGGGGTGATCCGCTCGACCAGATCGAAGCGCGTGGCCGACGGGTCCTCTTTCGGAT
This sequence comes from uncultured Paracoccaceae bacterium, assembly GCA_937863185.1. Classification (GTDB taxonomy): domain Bacteria; phylum Pseudomonadota; class Alphaproteobacteria; order Rhodobacterales; family Rhodobacteraceae; genus CALMEG01. Next base: position 8,091 of record CALMEG010000228.1, read on the forward strand.
TGGCCGAATAGAACCCGTCCACATCCGACAGCAGCACCAGCTGGTCGGCCCCGATCGTCACCGCGATCTGCGCGGCCAGCCGGTCGTTATCCCCAAAGCGGATCTCGTCGGTGGCCACGGTGTCGTTCTCGTTCACGATCGGCACGACGCCAAGCGACAGAAGCGTCTCCATCGTGGCGCGGCTGTTCAGATAGCGCCGCCGATCCGAGGTATCCTCAAGCGTGACCAGAACCTGCGCGGTCGTCACGCCATGGGGCGCAAGCGCCTCTTCATAGGCGCGCGCAAGGCGGATCTGCCCCACCGCCGCGGCCGCCTGCGATTGCTCCAGCGCCAGAACGCCGCCCGGCAGGTCCAGCACCCGCCGCCCAAGCGCGATCGAGCCCGAAGAGACCAGGACCACATCCGTGCCCCGCGCCCGCGCGGCCGCCACGTCCTCGGCCAGGGCGCGCAACCAGTCGACGCGCAGCCCCTGCGGTCCCACCAGCAATGCCGAGCCGATCTTGACCACCAGCCGCCGCGCGGCAATGACCTGCGGGCGCATGCCTGCCGCCCGCGCCGGTGTCACGGTTGCCACGGCGCGGCCCCCCCGGTATCGCGGCGATCCTCGGAAATCTCGGCCCAAAGCGCGCGCAAGACCTCGGGCACGCCCTTGCGCGACACCCCCGACATCAGCAGGACCGGCCCGCCCGAGGCCTTTTCCAGCGCCCGCTTGCGCGCCGACAGGGTTTTCGCGTCCAGCGCGTCGATCTTGTTTAGCGCGTTGATCCGGGGCTTGGCGAACAGCGCCTCGGAATAGGCCTCAAGCTCGGCCACGATGGTGCGGTAATCCTTCGTGATCGTCGACGAGGTGCCATCGACCAGATGCAGCAGCACCGCGCAACGCTCCACATGCCCCAGGAACTGATCGCCAAGGCCGCGCCCCTCCGAGGCGCCCTCGATCAGGCCCGGAATATCGGCCATCACGAATTCCTTGCCGTCCACGCCCACCACGCCAAGGTTCGGCACCAGCGTCGTGAAGGGATAATCCGCAATCTTGGGCCGTGCATTCGACACGGCGGCAAGAAAGGTCGACTTGCCGGCATTGGGCAGCCCCACAAGCCCCGCATCCGCGATCAGCTTCAGCCGAAGCCAGATCGTCCGCTCGACCCCTTCCTGCCCCGGATTGGCCCGCGAGGGCGCGCGGTTCGTGGCCGATTTGAACCGCAGGTTGCCCCAGCCGCCATTGCCGCCGCGCGCCAGCAGGACCTTCTGGCCCACCTCGGTCAGGTCGGCGATGACGGTCTCTTCGTCCTCGTCGATGATCTCGGTGCCCACCGGCACTTTCAAAACGATATCATCGCCGTCCTTGCCGGTGCACTGGCTGCCCATGCCGTGCTGGCCGGACTTGGCGAAGAAATGCTGCTGATAGCGAAAGTCGATAAGCGTGTTCCGCCCCTCGACCGCCTCGGCCCAGACCGAGCCGCCCTTGCCGCCGTCACCGCCATCCGGCCCGCCGAATTCGATGAACTTCTCGCGCCGGAAGGACACGCAGCCCGCCCCGCCGCCGCCCGAGCGGATATAGACTTTGGCAAGGTCGAGGAATTTCATGACATTCGCCTTCAAGGTTGCAAGGCCCCGCGATAGTGCCTGCCGCGCCATTGTTCAAGAGAAATGCCCCCGAAACCGCCCTGCGGGCGCCCGCTTCAGGGGCGGTGACAGGTCCCGACCCGGTGCGGCGCGGGGCGCTGTGCGGAATGCCCCTCCGCGGTGCCGCCGCGCGGAAAACCCGCCCTTTCCAGGATCCGGGCCGAGGCGGGGTTATCGGTGAAGACATCCGCACTAAGCCCCGACAGCGCGAAATACGCGACGACCCGGTCGCAAAATGCGCTGACCGCCTCTTGCATCAGGCCCTGCCCGGCCTCGGCGGGATCAAGGAAATAGAAGATCGGCGGGGCCGCCCCCCGGCCCAGTCCGACCGAGCCGATGAAGCGCCCCTCGCGCCGGATCGCAAGGCGGAAGGGCGGCGCGCCGGTCCAGCGCCAGTCATGCACGAAGGCGCGCGCGGCCCGCATGCTCCAGTCGGCGGGAAAGAGAAACAGCATCCGCCCCACCTCTGGGCGGGTGACTATGCGCCGGAAGGGCGCGGCATCGCCGGGCTGCAACGGATCGAGCCGCAGGCGCGGCGTGTCGATCACCAGCGGATTGGCCTTGGCGAAATCCGCGCGCGACAGCACCGCCGCGCGCTGCCCGCCGGCCCCGGACGCGCCCCCGTCACGGAACCCCAGCTTTTGCAGGACCCGGGCCGAGGCATGATTGTCCGCCAGATGATGCGTGACCAGCCCCGCCGCCTCCGGATCGGCGAAATGCGCGCCCAGGACCGCGCGCAGCGCCTCGGTCATGAACCCGCGCCCCTGCGCCTGCGGCACGATCCAGTAGCCAGGCTGCGGATCAAGCGTCACCAGCCCGATCATCGCGCCCTCATGCTCGATCGCCCAACGCCGGCCGGGCCAGTCCTGCGGAAGATAGGCACGGAAATCCTCGGCCGTGTAGGCATGCGCAAGATCGGGCACGGCGGCCCGCATCGCGCCATCACCAAGGGCGGCCACGCAGACCGCCTCGTCCGAGGCGCAAAGCGGCCGCAGCTCCAGCCGCGCCGTCCGAAGGATGGCCCGGCCGGTCATGCGCGCTCAGGCCATCTTCTTCAGGTAGGTCCAGGTCGGCACGCGCGCGCCGCGCGCCACCGACCAGCTTTCCGCATCGCCCAGATATTCGAAGCCCGCATTGGTCAGGACACGGGCCGAACCGGGATTGTCCTGAAACACCTCGGCCATCAGCGTGCGCGCCTGATGCGGGTTCTCCGCGACCAGCGCCTGCACCGCCTCGGAGGCGAAGCCCGTATTCCAGAAACCGGGGCCGACCCAGAACCCCACCTCGGACTGGTCCGGCTCGATCCGCGTCAGCGACACGACGCCCAGCACCTCGGCCAGCCCGTGGGCCGAGCCGTCCAGCGCCCAGACATCCTCGATGCGGTTCTCGGCAAGCGCGCGGGCGATATAGCCCTCGGTCGCGCCGGGGGGCAGCGGATGGGGGATCGCGCGCGTCCCCTCGGCCACGCGCCGGTCGGCGGTATACATCGCGATCAGCCCGGCATCGGATTTGCGCAACGGGCGCAGGATGAACCGCTCGGCCTCGATCACCGGCTGCGGGGTAATCTGTTCTTGATACATGCCTTCCCTCCTCGAAGCGCATGGCGCCCCCTTTTCAACGGGGCTTACCTCTGAAATTGGGCGAAGGGATGACAATACCAACCCCCAGGCCTTGAAAAATTCGTGTCCGGCCGGTCTGCCCGTTCGGCGGTCTGCCCGTTCGGCGCGCGGCAAAAGGAAAGGGGACCGGCCTTTCAGCCGATCCCCCTTTTTTCGTCCGGGTCTGGTTCGGCTTACTCGGCCGCCTCCGCAACAGGGAGAACCGAGATGAAAGTGCGGCCCTTGAGTCCCTTGCGGAACGATACACGGCCCTCGGCAACCGAGAAGATGGTATGGTCACGGCCCATCATGACGCCTTCGCCCGGCCACCACTGGGTGCCGCGCTGACGCACGATGATGTTGCCCGGAATGGCGGCCTGGCCACCAAAGAGCTTCACGCCAAGGCGACGACCGGCCGAGTCGCGGCCGTTGCGGGAAGAACCGCCTGCTTTCTTGTGTGCCATGGGGGATTACTCCTTCGCTTCAGCGGCTTTTTTCGTCGCGCGCTTCGGTTTCTCGGCGGCGTCGGCCTTGGCCGGGGCCTCGGCCTTCGCGGCTTTCGGCTTGGCTGCTTTCTTCGGGGCTTCGGCCTTCACGGCCTCGCCGCCATGCGCGGCGCGGCGCGCAAGCGCGGTGCCGACGGCTTCGCGCACATCCGTCTTGTCGCCGCCCGAGGCCAGAACCTCGGTCACGCGCACCAGCGTCAGTTTCTGACGGTGGCCACGGGTGCGCTGCGACGAATGCTTCCGGCGGCGCTTGTGATAGGTGATGACCTTGTCGGCCTTGATGTTGTCGATGACTTCGGCCTGAACCGCCGCACCTTTGACGAAAGGCGCGCCAACGGTAAGCTTGTCACCGCCGACCATCAGAATTTCGTTGAACTGGACTTTGTCGCCAGCTTCGGCCGCAATCAGTTCCACGCGCAGCACGTCGCCCGCCTGAACCTTGTATTGCTTGCCGCCCGTCTTGAGGACCGCGAACATGGGTCATTCCTTCGTATTGGCCGCGCCCTGTGGCACCTTGCGGTTTTCCGGGTTTCCCCGCCTCGGACAGCGCGCCCCGTTCGGGGCGAGATTGAAAATGCATTCCCGGCGGAAAGTCGGACCTTCCGCCGGGTTGGGCGTATATCGTGGATCGGGCCTGCGCTGTCAAGCGCAATCGCGGGCGCGCCGGGGCCTAGCTTGCGGCCTTTTCCTCAAGCTCCAGCCATTCTTCTTCGGCGGCCGACAGCGTGGCCTGCCGCTCGGCCAGCATCTCGGTGGCCTTGGCGAATTTGGCGGGCGCGCGCGTGAAAAGATCGGGCTCGGAAAGCAGCTCCGACAGCTTGCCGATCTCGAATTCCAGCTTCTCGATGATACCGGGCAAGGCCTCGAGCCGGTGCTTCTCGGTAAAGCTCAGCCCCGGCTTGCGCGGGGCCTCCTTCGCCGTGGCGGGTTTCGGCGTGCCGGGCTTCTTCGGGGCGGGGCTGGCGGTCTCGGGGGGGGCGCTCAGCGCCCTTTGCGCCTGATAATCGCTCCAGCCACCGGCATATACCGTGGCGCGGCCATCGCCCTCCATGGCGATCGTGGTGCTGGCCACGCGGTCGATGAAATCGCGGTCGTGGCTGACCAGCAGCACGGTGCCGTCGTAATCGCCCAGGATGTCCTGCAACAGGTCCAGCGTCTCGACATCCAGATCGTTCGTCGGCTCGTCCAGCACCAGCAGGTTCGAGGGCTTCGCCATGATCCGCGCCAGCAACAGCCGCGCGCGCTCTCCCCCGGAAAGCGAGCCGATGGGCGCGCGGGCCTGGGCCTCGTCGAACAGGAAATCCTTCAGGTAGGCGACCACATGTTTCGGCACGCCCCGCACCATCACCTGATCCGACCGCCCCGAGACGCGCATGTCGGGATCGTTCACCATCCCGTCCCAAAGCGACATCGACAGATCGAGCGTGGCGCGCGCCTGATCGAACACCGCGATCTCAAGCTTGGTGCCAAGCGTGACGGTGCCCGCATCGGGGGCGATCTCTGCGGTCAGCATCTTCAGAAGCGTGGTCTTGCCCACACCATTCGGCCCGACAAAGGCCACGCGGTCGCCGCGCATCACGCGCAGGTCGAAATTGCGCACGATCTCCTTGTCGCCGAAGCGCTTGGACAGCCCCTTCGCCTCGATCACCCGGCGGCCCGACTGCGCGCCGCTGTCCAGTTCCATCGCGGCGGTGCCCTGGCGGCGGATCTGCCCGGCCCGTTCGGCGCGCATCGCCTCAAGCGCGCGCAGCCGGCCCTGATTGCGCTTGCGCCGCGCCGAGATCCCCTCGACCGCCCAACGCGCCTCGGCCTTGATCTTGCGATCAAGCTTGTGGCGCGCCTCGTCCTCTTCGGCCCAGACCTGTTCGCGCCATTCCTCGAAGGCGTCGAAGCCACGTTCGTTGCGCAGCGTGCGCCCCCGGTCGATCCACAGCGTGGCCCGCGTCAGCGCGCGCAGGAAGGCGCGGTCGTGGCTGATCAGCACGAAGGCCGTGCGGGTTTCGCGCAACTGCGCCTCAAGCCAGCCGATCGCCTGGATATCGAGGTGGTTCGTCGGCTCGTCGAGCAGCATCAGTTCCGGCGCCTCGGCCAACAGCTTGGCAAGCGCGGCGCGGCGCCGCTCGCCGCCCGAGGCGGTGGCGACAGGGGTTTCGGGGCGGAACTTCAGCCCCTCGGCCACCATCTCCACGCGGTAGCGATCCGCCTCTTCCAGCGCCGAGGCCGCGAAATCGCCAAGCGTGGCAAAGCCCGACAGGTCGGGCTCTTGCTCCATATAGCCCACGCGCACGCCCGGCGGCACGATGCGCTCTCCGTGGTCGGGCTCGACCAGCCCTGCCATGACCTTCATCAGCGTGGACTTGCCCGACCCGTTGCGCCCCACCAGCGCCAGCCGGTCGCCCGGCTGCACGACCAGATCGAGCCCGTCGAAAACGGGATTGCCGCCGAAGGTCAGCGAGATGCCGGAAAGCTGCAAAAGCGGTGCGCGTGCCATCCCGCCGAGCTATCCGGGCGCGTGCGCAAGGTCAACAGGCCACGCGCCTCAGGCCCCGATGGCCCGCAACAGCCGCGCCCGACCGGGCGGGATGGCGCGGATCTCCAGCCCGGTAAAGACGTGCAGCGTGCCCAGATCCCGGTCCACCACCGCATGATCGCCGACCCAGCCGCCCATCGCCAGATAGCTGCGCAGAAGGGGCGGCATGGCGGCCATCGCCCGCTTCGGATCGCAGACTTGGCCGGCGCGGAGCGGCGCGAAGTCAACGACCTCGGGCGCCTTCGCGCGCGGCAACCATTGCGGCGGCGCGGCATGGCCCTGGGCAAGCGCGGCAAAGGCCTCTGCATGGGCGCGCCAATCCGTGCCCCGGAAGGACGAGCAGCCGAACAAAAGCCCCACACCGTTGTCATCGACATACCGCGTGATCGCGCCCCATGCGATGCGCAGGATGTCGGGATCGTGCAGCCCCGGCCGAATGCAGAAACGTCCGATCTCGGCCATGGGCGCGCCATAGCGCGAAAGCCCCGACAAATCGTAGAACCACGCGGAATAGCTTTTCGGAATCGCGCGCCCGTCGGCAAGGGCCATCAGCCGGAAGCAGCAGGCAAGCGCGCCGCTGCACGCCTCTTCGATCAGGACGTGAAGGCAGCGCCTGTCATGGGAATCGGCATCCCGCCCCCCTGCCGCAGCCGCCGCTGCTCCACCGCGCGGCGCGCGAAAGGCCTGCCAGCGCAGGTGCTGGGCGCGCGCAACATCGGCCGCGTCGCGGCTGAAGCGCACCACATAACGTCCCTTGACGAGGGGGGCGGAAAGCATCCTTGCCTCGCATACTGTCGAACCGATGTCCCGCAAGGCGTGCTGCGGGGCCAGATGGCTATGCAACCCGCGTGTAACAGGCCCGCAAAACGCGCCGCCGGGATCAGTTCAACAGCTGCCCCGCGGACACGCGGCCCAAGCTGCCCATCAGCTGGCGGACAAGGCCGAGGCTGCGGATATTGCTTTCCGTCACGCGGCGCGACAGCACGACGACCTGACCATCCTGAAGGCCGAAACGCTCGACATTGCTGACAAGGCCGGCCTCGGTGAAGCTGACCGCCACGACCTGACGCTCGATCTCTTGCGGAGCTCGGGCGCCGAAATGCTTCCAGCGGCTGCCGACATAATACCAGTCGCCCCCCGAAAGCAGCCCCGAGGAGGACGGGCGCCCGATCGCCGTGGCAACCTCGTCGCGCGTGCTCTTGCCAACCTCGACCAGAGCGAGGTCTTCATCGGTCGGAACATAGCCGTGGTTGCGGTAGACCGGTGCGCAGGCCGCGACAAGAAGGGCCGCCCCAAGCGCAATCACCAAGGCAGCATGCCGTGTCACGGAACCAATCCTCACCTGAACCCCCTCTTGCCATGCCGCTTCGGGCCTTTTATCCCGCTTACAACACTCGGGGCTGGCCCTCAAGGTTGCTCATGCGTCGAATGCATCGCAAGCCCCCGCCGAGAGCCGCGCCCGTTCAAGGAGTTGCCCGATGACCGATTTTCCCCCGATGCCCTGGTCGCATCCGCTGCGCGTCTCTGAACTTGCGACGCGCAAGCCCACGCGCTTCGACATTGCGCCCGATCCCGAAATCCGCGCCGAAATCGCCCGTTGGGCGGGGATCGACGCGCTTGAGGATCTGCGCCTGAAGGGCGCGCTCAGCCCCGCCGGGCGCTCTGACTGGCTGCTGGAGGCCGCGTTCAGCGCGCGCGTCGTGCAGCCCTGCGCGATCACGCTGGCGCCGGTGCACAGCGATCTGTCCGAAACCGTCACGCGCCGCTACCTGGCCGAAATGCCCGTGCCCGAGGGCGACGAGATCGAGATGCCCGAGGACGACTCGGCCGAACAGCTCGGCGCCGTGATCGACCTTGGCGCCCTTGCGCTGGAGGTGCTGGAGCTTGCGCTGCCGCTGCAACCCCGCGCGCCGGGGGCCGAGCTGGGCACGGTGCGCGTGGCCGAAAAGGGCGTCACGCCGCTGCGCGACGAGGATACCCGCCCCTTCGCGGGCCTTGCCGATCTGCTGAAGGGCGACAAGCCGGGCCCGGACAAGGGCGAAACCTGACCCTTCCGGCGGGGTGGAAGAAAGGACTTGCGCGCCCGCAGAATCGCAGTATGTTCCCGGCCTCATTCGAAGTTTGGGTTCGCACCCGGTTCGCCCTGTGGCGCCAGTGACGAAACTCCAGGAAAATCAGGGCTGTAATGCCCCCGAACACCCGAGGTTGAGACATGGCTGTCCCTCAGAACCGAGTCACGCGCTCCCGCCGCAACATGCGCCGCGCGCACGATGCTCTTGTCGCCGCCAATCCGGCGGAATGCCCGAACTGCGGCGAGCTGAAGCGCCCGCACCACGTTTGCGGCGCTTGCGGTCACTATGACGACCGTGAAGTGGTGGCGCAGGCCGCCGAGGTCGATCTGGACGAAGACGCGGCGTAAGCCCGTCCCTTCCAACGCCTCGTCATGCCATCAGCGCACGACCCAGAGCACCCGAATCGACACGCGCAGGCACAGGCGCCGGAAGAAACCGGCGCCGTCGTCATTTCTGTCGATGCCATGGGCGGAGACCACGGCCCCGCCGCGGTCATCGACGGCATTGCGGCCTCGGCCGAGAAGAACGCGGCGATCCGCTTCATCGTACATGGCCCGAAGGACGAACTCGTCCGCCTGATCGCGGCACGGGGCCTTTCCGCGCGCTGCGAAGTCCGCGATGCCACCGGTGTCGTGACGATGGATGACAAGCCAAGCCAGGTTCTGCGCCACGGCCAGGACACCTCGATGTGGTCCACGATCGAGTCGGTGCGCAACGGCGAGGCGACGGTGGCGGTGTCCTGCGGCAATACCGGCGCGCTGATGGCGCTGTCGATGATCCGCCTGCGCAAGCTGCCGGGCGTGAACCGCCCCGCCATCGCCTCGTTCTGGCCCTCGCGCAACCCCTCGGGATTCAACGTGATGCTCGACATGGGCGCCGACGTGAAGGCCGAGGCGCCCGACCTTCTGACCTATGCGCTGATGGGCACCTCTTACGCGCGCAACGCGCTTGGGCTGGCGCGGCCGCGGGTCGGGCTGCTCAATGTCGGCACCGAAGAGCACAAGGGCCATGCCGAGCTGAAGGCCGCGCATGAGATGATCGGCGCCGCGCAGCAGGCCGGGGCCTTCGATTACGTCGGCTTCGTCGAGGGGACCGACCTACCCTCGGATCGCGTGGACGTGATCGTCACCGACGGCTTCACCGGCAATGTCGCGCTGAAGACGGGCGAGGGAACGGCGCGGCTGATCGGCGATTTCCTGAAGGAATCGTTCCGCGCGACGCCGTGGTCGCGGCTGACCGCGCTTGTGGCGATGGGCGCGCTCCGGCGGCTGCAAAAGCGCATGGACCCGCGCCGCGCCAATGGCGGCGTGTTCCTTGGCCTGAACGGCACGGTGGTCAAATCGCACGGCTCGGCGGATGCCACGGCGGTTTCGGCCGCGCTCAAACTTGCCTTCACGCTGGCGCAATCGGGCTTTGGGGCGAAGCTGGCGGCACGGGTTGCCTCGGCGTCAGTCTCGGGGCAGGATGCCGCGACGGGTGATACGGAGGATGGATCCCTCACATGACAATTCGCGCGGTGGTCAGAGGCGTCGGGCATTACCTGCCCGAGCGCGTAGTCGAGAACGCGGAATTCGAAGCGAAGCTCGATACCAGCGACGAATGGATCCGCACCCGCTCGGGGATCGAGCGGCGCCATTTCGCAGCCGAGGGCGAGACCACCTCGCAGATGGCGATCCGCGCCGCCGAAGCGGCGCTGCGCGACGCGGGCATGGCGGCCGATGCGATCGACGCGATCATCGTGGCCACCTCGACCCCGGACTATACCTTCCCCTCGGTCGCCTCGATGGTGCAGGCCGGGCTCGGCAGCCGCAACGGCTTTGCCTATGACGTGCAGGCGGTTTGCGCAGGCTTCGTCTATGCGCTTGCCAATGCCAATGCGCTGATCGTGTCCGGACAAGCCGCCCGCGTGCTGGTGATCGGGGCCGAAACCTTCAGCCGGATCATGGACTGGAGCGACCGTAGCACCTGCGTTCTGTTCGGCGACGGCGCCGGCGCGCTGGTGCTTGAGGCCGCGCAGGGCACGGGCGACAAGACCGATCGCGGCATCCTGGCGACGGACCTGAATTCCGACGGCCGCTACCGCGATCTGCTTTACGTCGATGGCGGGGTCTCGACTTCGGGCACTGCGGGGCATCTGCGGATGCAGGGCAACCAGGTCTTCCGCCACGCGGTGCAGAAACTGGCCGAAACCGCGCACAAGGCCCTTGAGAAAAGCGGGCTCGACGTGGGCGATGTCGACTGGATCGTGCCGCATCAGGCCAACCTGCGCATCATCTCGGCCACGGCCGAGCGGATGCAGGTCCCGATGGAGCGCGTCGTGGTCACGGTGCAGGATCACGGCAACACCTCGGCCGCCTCGATCCCGCTGGCGCTTTCAGTCGGCAAGGCCCGCGGCCAGATCAGGCAGGGCGATCTGATCGTGACCGAGGCGATCGGCGGCGGTCTGACCTGGGGATCGGTCGTCCTGCGCTGGTAATTGCCTGCGGGCGGCCTCAAGTCCGCCCTGCAAGCCATTGATATTGACTCGGGAATTCAATGCCCCCATCGTGGGGCAACCAACCCGGGGGAACAGAATGAGCGAAACGACTCTGACGCGCATGGACCTGAGCGAAGCCGTGTTTCGTGAGGTGGGCCTGTCGCGCAACGAATCCGCGCAGCTTGTCGAAAGCGTGCTGCAACATATTTCCGACGCGCTGGTGCAGGGGGAGACCGTGAAGATCTCGTCTTTCGGCACCTTCTCGGTGCGCGAGAAAGCCTCGCGCATGGGGCGCAATCCGAAGACCGGCGAAGAGGTTCCGATCTCGCCGCGCCGGGTTCTGTCGTTCCGGCCCTCGCATCTGATGAAGCATCGCGTGGCCGCCGGAAACGCCCGCTGACCCGCGACAGGAGGGGCCCGCGCGGATGACGAAATCAGCCGATGCATTCCGCACGATCAGCGAAGTGGCCGAGGCGCTTGAGACGCCCGCCCATGTGCTGCGCTTCTGGGAAAGCCGCTTTCCGCAGATCAAGCCGGTGAAGCGGGCGGGCGGGCGGCGCTATTACCGCCCCGCCGACATGGCCCTTCTGGCCGGGATCAAGCAGTTGCTGCACGAGGATGGCCTGACCATTCGCGGCGTGCAGAAGATCCTGCGCGAACATGGCGTGCGCCATGTGGCCGAACTGGTGCAGGAGGGCGCCGCCGTGGCCAATGCCGATGCGGAGGCCCTACCCCCGGAGGCAACCGCGCCCGAGGCGGCCGCGCCCTGGCCCGTCACGTCCAGCCCCGATCCCGCGCCCCGGGGCGCCACCTTCCCCGCCGACCCCGAGGACCCGGTTCCCGCGAAGGCAGCGCCGGCCCCCGACCGCTGGCCCGCCGGCACGCTTTTGGATGCGCCCCCCGCCGAAGAAACGCCCCGCATTCCCGAAGCGCCGATGGCCGAGGATGTCCCCCCCGAAGAGCCCGAGGCGCCGCAGGTCATCGCGTTTGAGCCGGCCCCCGCCGCGCCGAAGGCGCCGCAGCCCGCGCCCCCTGCCCCGACCGAAGGCACGATCCAGCCCGACCGGATCGCCGCGCGCCTGCATGCGCTTTCCGACGGCCCGCTTACGGCGGAATCGCTTGCCACGCTTGGCCTTCTGCGCACACGGATCGCGGCCTTGCGCGACCGGCTTTCCGCCCCTGCACGCCCGCCCACGCCCTGATCGGGCACATCCAGGGCACAGGACTTGGAAAGGCTTCGGAAAAAGATGCGTTTTGCCGCTTGCCCCCGCCGTCACATTCGCTCTATATGCCCCTCGTCGGGCCGTGGCGCAGCCTGGTTAGCGCGTCCGTCTGGGGGGCGGAAGGTCGTGAGTTCGAATCTCACCGGCCCGACCATCACGAGAACCGCCCATCCCGTTCCGGGGTGGGCGTTCTTGTATCAGGAGGCGATGCGATGACGACGGGTGTGCTGCCGGATGCCGAACTGAAGGCGATGATCGGCCGGGGCGAGATCGCAGCAAACCTGCCCGTCACGCCCGAACAGGTGCAGCCCGCCAGCCTCGACCTGCGCCTTGGCCAGACCGCCTACCGCATCCGCGCCTCGTTCCTTGCCGGACGCAACAGCCGCGTCGATACCCGCCTGGCCGAGTTCGAGATGCACCGCATGGACCTCAGGCAGGGCGCGGTTCTGGAAAAGGGCTGCGTCTATCTTGTGCCGCTGATGGAACGCCTTGCCCTGCCCGAAGGCGTGACCGCAGTGGCCAACGCCAAATCCTCCACCGGGCGGCTGGATCTTCTGACCCGCGTCATCACCGATGGCGGGGCCGAGTTCGACCGCATCCCCGAAGGCTATGTCGGCCCGCTTTACGCCGAGATCTGCCCCCGCAGCTTCTCGGTTCTGGTGCGCCCCGGCATGCGGCTGAACCAGATCCGATTCCGCAAGGGCCATGCCGCGCTCAGCGATGCCGAGCTGTCGCGCCTGCATGCCGAAGAGCCGCTGGTCAACGGCCCGGCGGTGATCGACCACGGGCTTGGCTTTTCGGTCGACCTGCGCCCCGAGGCGGGCGATCTGGTGGGCTATCGCGCCATACCCCATACCGGCGTGATCGACCTGGACCGGATCGCGCATTACCCCGCCTCGGAGTTCTGGGAAGAGATCCGCACCCGCGACGGGCGCATCATCCTCGACCCCGGCGCCTTCTACATCCTCGTCTCGCGCGAGGCGGTGACGATCCCGCCCGACCACGCCGCCGAGATGGCGCCCTACCTCGCCATGGTGGGCGAATTCCGGGTGCATTACGCGGGGTTCTTCGACCCCGGCTTCGGCCATGGCGCGGCGGGCGGCGCAGGCTCGCGCGGGGTGCTTGAGGTGCGCTGCCACGAGGCCCCCTTCGTGCTGGAGCACGGGCAGATCGTCGGCCGTCTGGTCTATGAGCGGATGGCCGGGCGGCCCGAACGGCTTTATGGCGCGGGCATCGCGTCGAACTATCAGGGACAGGGCCTGAAACTGGGCAAGCATTTCCGCGCCGGATAGCGGCGGGTTCAGCGCATCCGCCGTGTGATCCGCGCCGCCTGACGGGCGCGCTTGGCGGCCGCGCGCGCGGTCTTTGCCTGCCGGGCCTCTTCGGGGGTCATGGGCGCCTTGCCGTTCCCCCGGCGCGAGATCGCGTCGATCCCCTTGTTGATACCGATATTCATCAGGCGGCGCGTGACGATATTGACCGCCATGTTGATGAGTTGGTTCAGGTTCATCGCGTAACCCCCTCAATCCTCGAACAGTTCCGACTGACCCACGGCCTCGTCGTCGTCTTCCTCACCGCCGGTCTCAAGACCCGGAAGCGGGCGGTTGTCCAGAAGCCCCGCGGCGCGCAGCTCTTTCAGGCCGGGCAGGTCGCGCGCGGATTCAAGGCTGAAATGGTCCAGGAAGGTTTGCGTGACCACGAAGGTCACGGGCCGGCCCGGCGTCATGCGGCGGCGCCCGAAGCGGATCCATTCCAGCTCCAGCAACTGGTCGATCGTGCCGCGCGACACCGCGACGCCGCGGATCTCCTCGATCTCGGCGCGGGTGGCGGGCTGGTGATAGGCGATGATCGCCAGCGTCTCGATCGCGGCGCGCGACAGCTTGCGCTGCTCGACCGTTTCCTTCTGCATCAGGAAACCCAGATCGGGCGCGGTGCGGATCGCCCAGGCATCGCCCACCCGGACCACGCGCACGCCCCGCCCCTCATAGCGCTTGCGCAGATAGACCAGCGCCTCGGCCGGGTCGGCATCGGTCGCCATGCGGTCGGCCATTTCCGAAATCGTCACCGGCCCGGCCGAGGCGGACAGGATCGCCTCCACCATGCGTTCCTGCTCGGCGATCGGCGGCGCCTCGAATAGCGATTTCTCGGTTTCGGTCTCGGTCACGTCGGTTTCCGTCGAATGGAGATGGGGGCGAAGGTATCGTTCTGGCGGATCTCGATCTGGCCCTGCTTGGCCAGTTCCAGGCTGGCCGCGAAGGTCGCCGCCGTGGCCGAGCGACGGCGCGACGGCTCGGCGCCCCAGCCATCGGGAAGATAGCTTGAAAGATCGGTCCAGTCACCGGCATAGCCGATCAGGCCGCGCAGCCGGTCCAGCGCCTGTTCAAGCGTGTAGACATCGCGCCGGTCAAAGGCATAGGGGCGAAACTCGTCGCGCGTGCGGATGCGCGCATAGGCCTGCATCAGGTCCAGAAGCGTGGCGGAATAGCTGATCCTGCGCACCCGCGCGACCTCTTCCGAGACGCCGCGCCCGAACACGTCCTGCCCCAGCCGGTCGCGCGCCATAAGCTGGGCGGCGGCCTCGCGCATGGCCTGAAGGCGTTCCAACTGGAACGCCAGATGCGCGGCCATGTCCTCGGCCGAGGGGCCCTCGGCCGTGGGATCGGGCGGCAGCAGCAGGCGCGATTTCAGAAAGGCGAGCCAAGCCGCCATCACCAGGTAATCGGCCGCAAGTTCGATGCGCAACTGCTTGGCGCGGTTGACGAAAAGCAGATACTGCTCGGCCAGTTGCAGCACCGAGATCTTGCGCAGGTCCACCTTTTGCGTGCGCGACAGCGTCAGCAAAAGGTCCAGCGGCCCCTCGAACCCCTCGACATCGACGATCAGCGCTTCGGCCTGAAGCCGCTCGCTGACGCTCTGCGCCTCGAACAGATGGGTTTCCTCGGGTTCAGACATGCAACCGGCCGGCTAGAAGCGTCTCAAATTCGGCTTCCAGCGCGGCGATGTCAACAGGCGCGGGCGCGGCGCGGCGGGCAAGCGCCGCCCCGGCGCGCAGGGCCGCATCGGTGCCCAGCACGCCCGAGGCGGCGGCCACCGCCTCCATC
>CALMEG010000229.1 GCA_937863185.1 uncultured Paracoccaceae bacterium
GATCCGTTTCCCGGATCGGAGAGAAGGGTTTGGGCGATTGCATGGGCTTGCCTCCGCGGTCCTTGTTGACACTTCATTTGCGGGCGGCTTTGTTAAGCCATCCAATCGGTAGCCCAGCCAAATGACATCGACAAGTTATGACTCCCCGGTGGCGGCGCGTGAGCCGCTGCTTCCCAAGCTTCTCACCGTTCTGCGCGAGGGCTATTCCTTCGCCGCGCTGCGGGCGGATGCGATCGCCGCGCTGACGGTCGCCATCGTGGCGCTGCCCCTGTCGATGGCGATCGCCATCGCCTCGGGCGTCGGGCCGGAGCGGGGGCTTTACACCGCGATCATCGGCGGCTTCCTGGTTTCGGCATTCGGCGGATCGCGGTTCCAGATCGGCGGCCCGGCGGGCGCGTTCATCGTGCTCGTTTCGGCCTGCGTGATGCAGACGGGGGTGGAGGGGCTGATCCTTGCCACCTTCCTTTCGGGCGGCATGCTTGCCGTGCTGGGGGTGCTGCGGCTGGGAAGCTATATCCGCTTCATGCCCTATCCGGTCACCGTCGGGTTCACGACGGGCATCGGGGTGATCATTCTGGCCAGCCAGATGAAGGACCTGTTCGGCCTGCATCTGAGCGGCCCCGAGCCCGGCGAGATCATCGCAAAGGTCGAAACCCTCTGGGCCGCGCGGGACAGCTTCAACCCGACGGCACTTGGCGTCGCGTTGGGAACCATCCTTGTGATCGAGTCCGTGAAGCGCATCGATTCGCGGCTGCCGTCGCTGCTGATCGGTGTCGCGCTTGCCTCGCTTGTGGCGGCGGTCCTTGGCCTTCAGGTGGAAACCATCGCAAGCCGCTTCGGCGCGCTGCCCCGGATCCTTCCCGCCCCCGCACTGCCCGATTTCAGCCGCGAGGCGGTGATCGCCGCGCTGCCCTGGGCGGTCAGCTTTACCCTGCTGGGCGCGATCGAATCGCTGCTTTCGGCGATGGTGGCGGACGGGATGTCGGGCACCCAGCACCGCTCCAACATGGAGCTGGTGGCACAGGGGCTGGCCAATATGGGGGCGGCCATTTTCGGCGGCTTCTGCGTCACCGGCACGATCGCGCGCACCGCGACCAATGTGCGGGCCGGCGCGCGGGGGCCGATCTCGGGGATGTTGCATGCGCTGTTCATCCTTTTGTTCATGGTCGTGGCCGCGCCGCTTGCGGGCTATATTCCGCTTGCGGCCCTGGCCGGCCTTCTGGCGATCGTCGCCTGGAACATGATCGAGCGGCACGAGTTCCTTGCCCTGCTGCGCAGCTCGCGCGGGGATGCGCTGGTTCTGCTGGCGACCTTCCTGCTGGTGGTCTTCCGCGACCTGACCGAAGGGATCGTGGTGGGCTTCGCGCTTGGCGGCCTTGTCTTCATCCGCCACATGTCCGAGATGACGCGGCTGCAGCGTGCTCCCCTGATGCCCGAGGGAAGCGAGGATGTCGAAAGCCAGAACAGCGATCTGGTGATCTACCGGCTGCACGGCGCCGTGTTCTTCGGCTCGGTTGCCCGACTGGGGACGGTTCTGGACCGTATCGCGCAGCGCCCGCGCGCCGTCGTCATCGACTTTTCCGAGGTCAGCTTCGTGGATTCGACCGGCGCGCGCATGGTGCTGACGCTTGCACGCAAGCTGGCCCGCAGAAACGGCGTGCTTTACCTGACCGGCGCTTCCCCCGAACTGCGCCGGGGGATGGAGGCGCAAGGCCTGACGGAAACAGAGGTGCGTTTCCTGCCTGACAGCGACGCGGTCGTGGCGGCGCTGCACGCGCCCGATGGCGGCTGACGCCCGCAGCGAATCGAATCACCTTTCCGGCAAAACTCGATGCGCGACCGAAAGGCCGCCTGACGCCCCGTTGCCCCGTGGGCGGCGGACCACCGCCGGCTTCACCGTTCCGTGAACACCCAAGGCGTTGAAATAAAATGTCAAAAAACTATCAAAAAGTGAAAGATTTACATAGTTATCGCAAACTGTGTGAAAAAATTTACAAAAAAATGCATGTCATAAAGGGGGTTACATGAAAACCGCGTTTTGGTTTACAATTCTCACGGGTTGAACGCTTTCGGCATTGCCGGGGGCAATTCGCGGCCACCGGCCGCTCGAATTTGAGGGAGGATCCATTGATGGCCACTCAGGACCAGGCGGCATTGGCGCCGGCACTGCGGGACGTTCCGACGGGGTATGACAAGGCGCATGCCGATACGGCCAAGTATCGCGCGATGTATACGGAATCGATTCAGGATCCCGACACCTTCTGGGGTCGCGAGGGGAAGCGTCTGGATTGGATCACCCCCTATACCAAGGTCAAGAACACCGATTTCACCTATGGTCAGGTGTCGATCAAGTGGTTCGAGGACGGCGTGCTGAACGCAAGCGTCAACTGCATCGACCGCCACCTTGCCACGCGCGGCGAGCAGACGGCGATCATCTTCGAGCCCGATGATCCCGAAACCCCGGCCGAACATATCACCTACCGCCAGCTCTCCGAGCGCGTGAACCGTATGGCGAACGTGCTTCTCAGCCAAGGCGTGATGCGTGGCGACCGCGTGGTGATCTATCTTCCGATGATCCCCGAGGCTGCCTATGCCATGC
>CALMEG010000230.1 GCA_937863185.1 uncultured Paracoccaceae bacterium
CTGATAGGCGGCCTCTTCGGCAACCGAGAAGGCCCCGTCCTCGTTCAGCGTGGCGGACATGCGCTGATCCCGCATCTCGGCAAGGTCGGCATAGTCGCGCGCGATAAGTTCCAGCGTCTCGAGGACCTTCGGCTTCAGCGCGGCTTCCATCGCCGCAAGGCTCATGTTCGCGCCTTCGTCGTCATCCTCGTCATCGTCGCTTGCCGCGATGGGGTTGCCGTCGGCGTCAAGCTCGGGCTCGTCCCGCCCCGCCGCGCGCTTGGCTTCGCCATCCGTGGCGCCGCTTTCCACCACCGGCTCTTCCAGGTCGCCGTCATCGTCCAGCGAGCGTCCGAAGGTGGTTTCAAGGTCGATCACGTCGCGCAGCAGGATGTCTTCGTTCAGAAGCTCGTCGCGCCAGATGGTGATGGCCTGAAAGGTCAGCGGGCTTTCGCACAGGCCCGCGATCATCGTGTTGCGCCCGGCCTCGATGCGCTTGGCGATGGCAATCTCGCCCTCGCGCGACAGAAGCTCGACCGAGCCCATCTCGCGCAGATACATGCGCACCGGGTCGTCGGTGCGATCCAGCGTTTCCGAGGTGGTCGTGGCAACGGCAACCTCGCGCGAGCCTTCGCCCGCGGGCACGACCTGCCCGCCGCTTTCGCCCTCTTCGGCCTCTTCGCTTTCGATGACGTTGATGCCCATTTCCGAAAGCATGGACATCACGTCCTCGATCTGGTCGCCCGAAACCTGATCGGGCGGCATCACGGAATTGAGCTGGTCGTAGGTGATATATCCGCGCTCGCGCGCCTCGGCGATCATGCGCTTGACGGCAGCCTGGCTCATGTCGAACGAGGTGTCTTCGGAATCCCGTTCTTCCTGCTTGTTGTCGTCGATGTCTTTTGCGGCCATGGGCGCTCCTCGGGTCGATGTGCCGGGCCGGGGCGGCCGGCGGCGTGGCACAGTGCGAATCGGTTTTCCTGTATTTATCGAATCACCGGGGCGAATCACAGGGCCGATTCCCCCTGCCGCCCCCCGGTCATTACTGTTTCTTCTTGCGCCAGACCTCGCCGTCGATGAGGGCCTGCAACTGGGCGGACAGCGCGGCGCGGTCCTCTCCCATGTCGGAATTGTCATCCAGCCGGGACCGCTCGGCGCGGTGGCAGGCCGTCGCCGCCTGCGTAAGCCGCCAGGTCACGCCTTCATCGGCAAGTCCGCTCAGATCCTCCATCGCATCCTCGATCTCGGCACGCACGGCGCGGGCGGCATCCAGCTTGGCAAGCTCTTCCGCCAGGCACATCCGCGCAAGATCCGTTTCCTCCGTATTCGTCACGGGGGGCGCAATGCGGACATGGGGCAGCGACATCAGCTTTTCAACCTCACCGCGCGCATCGCTCAGAATGCGTTCACGGATTGCGGGGGCCGGGTCGTGGGCGTTCATCAGCATCAGGTGGCGCAGCCGTTCGTGATCGGGGTCGGCCATGTGCACGGCGTCGAGCTGGCTTTCGAAACCGGCGATCAGCGCGGGATGGGTGGTGCAGATCGCCAGAATCATCGCCTCGCGCAGATACTCGGCCACGGCATCGTTTCCGGTCGCGGCCAGAAGCGTGGATTTCGTCGCGGGCAGCGGATGCAGGTTCGGCAGGGGCCAGCCCTGGCGCTTGCCGCCACCCCGCCAGGCGCCCTGCCCGCCCGCGGCCGGGGGCGCAACGTCGCGCTTGCGGCTATTGCCGAACAGCTCCCACCGCAGGCGCTTGATCTCTTCGCCGTAATGGGCGCGGATCGACGGGTCCGCCACGCGCCGGATCGCGGCGCGCAGGCTCTTGTCCAGGGCGGCCTTGCGCTCGGGGCTGTCGAAAAGCTTGCCCTCGGTTTCGCGCTGCCAGAGCAGGTCGACCATCGGGCGCGCCTCGGCGATCACCTTGGCCATCGCCTCGCGCCCCTGCGCGCGGATCAGATCGTCGGGGTCCTGCCCGCCCGGCAGCACCGCAAATCGCAGCCCCTTGCCCGCCTCGAGCAGCGGCAGCGCAAGGTCGATCACCCGCAGCGCGGCGCGCAGGCCCGCCGCATCGCCATCAAGCGCGATCACCGGCTCATCATGGATGCGCCACAACAGGCGCAACTGGTCCTCGGTCACCGCCGTGCCGAGGGGCGCCACCGCGCCGCCGAAGCCCGCCTCGGCCAGCGCAATCACATCCATGTAGCCCTCGGCCACGATCAGGGCCGCACCCTTGCCGCAGGCCTCGCGCGCGGGGCCGTGATTGTAAAGGTTGCGCCCCTTGTCGAACAGCTCGGTCTCGGGCGAGTTCAGATATTTGGCGTTGTCATTGGGGTCCATCGCCCGCCCGCCGAAGGCGATGCAGCGGCCCCGCGCATCGCGGATCGGGAACATGATCCGGTTGCGAAAGACATCGTAGGGCGCGCGGCCCTTGGTCGAGGGTTTCGCCAGCCCCGCGCCCAGGATCAGATCCTCGGCGATGCCCTTGGCACGCAGCGCGTCCCAAAGCCCCTGCCAGCCGTCGGGCGCAAAGCCGATCTCGAAGCGGGCAAGCGCGTCCGGCGACAGCCTGCGCCGGGCAAGATAGTCGCGCGCCGCCGCGCCGCCCTGCGTGGACAGGTTCATGCGGAAGACCTTCACCGCCTCTTCCATGACGGTGGCCAGCTCGCTGCGCCGGTCGGCCTTTTGCGCGGCCACCGGATCGCGCGCGGGCATCTGCATGCCGGCCTCGCGCGCCAGAATTTCGACCGCCTCCATGAAGCCCACATTCTCGGTCTCGCGCAGGAAGGACAGCGCATCGCCCTTCGCATGGCAGCCGAAGCAATAGTAATAGCCCTTGCGGTCGTCGACGTGGAAGCTCGCGGATTTTTCCTGGTGGAAGGGGCACGGCGCCCACATGTCGCCCTTGGCCTGATTGGACTTGCGCATGTCCCAGACGACCTTGCGCCCCACCACCTGACTGATGGAGACGCGATTGCGAAGTTCGTCCAGGAATCCGGGGGGCAGCGACATGCCATCTATATTGGTCCGCGCAAGACAAGAGTCGAGGGGGCACCACGGCGCAAAGGCAGGTTTTCCGCGCCGCTCGGATCGCCTTTCCGCAGCTTTCCTAGCGGGCCGCTTTTCCTCGTCCCCTTCGCGGCGAAAGACAACCGGCACTTGCCTAGGGACCGAATCATCCCTGCCGGGAAACACATTTCGAACGCATCGGGCCCACATACCTTAAACGAATCATACTGGAGCCCTTCATTTTCCGCCCCAAAGCGGTGCAGATCGCAGCCATTCCCGCAACAACGCAACGTAACCTTGACCCAGTGTCCCCGTTGCGGCACCAATCGCGGCACGCCACGCTATAAATCGCCTCAATTTCGCCCCATGATTTGGGCTAGAGACTGAGGGTGCGCCTCCGTCAGTGATTCCGGCGGCGCGGCAATGGCGGCACAGAACGCCAT
>CALMEG010000231.1 GCA_937863185.1 uncultured Paracoccaceae bacterium
CCTCCTGCCGGGCCGGAAGCGGTTCGCCCGAGGCCACGCGCAACTGCCATTCGACAAGATCGACGCCGGTGATCGCCTCGGTCACCGGATGCTCGACCTGAAGGCGGGTGTTCATCTCCATGAACCAGAAGCGGTCCGCGCGCAGCCCGTCAGAGGCATCCACGATGAACTCGACCGTGCCCGCACCGGCATAGCCGATCGCCTCGGCCGCGCGCACCGCCGCCTGCCCCATCGCCTCGCGCATGTCCTCGGTCATGCCGGGCGCGGGGGCCTCTTCGATGACCTTCTGGTGGCGGCGCTGAAGCGAGCAGTCGCGCTCGAACAGATGCACCGCGCGGGTGCCGTCGCCGAAGACCTGAACCTCGATATGGCGCGGCTTCTCGACATATTTCTCGATCAGGACGGCGGGGTTGCCGAAGGCCGTCTGCGCCTCGCCCTGCGCGCTTTCCAGCGCCGCCGGGAAATCGGCCGGCCGGTCGACCCGGCGCATGCCCTTGCCCCCGCCCCCGGCCACAGCCTTGATCAGCACCGGATACCCGATCGCGTCGGCGGCGCCCGAAAGATGCTCGGGGTCCTGGTTCTCGCCGTGATAGCCCGGAACCACGGGAACGCCCGCCTTCGTCATCAGCGCCTTGGCCGCATCCTTGAGTCCCATCGCCCGGATCGCATCGCCCGAAGGCCCGATGAACACCAGTCCCGCCGCCGCGACCGCATCGACGAAATCGGGGTTCTCGGACAGAAAGCCATAGCCCGGATGGATCGCCTCTGCGCCCGTGTCCCGCGCGGCCGCGATGATCGCCTCCCCCCTGAGGTAGCTGTCCTTCGGGGCAGGCCCGCCGATATGCACCGCCTCGTCGGCCATGGCGACGTGGCGCGCGCCCGCGTCGGCATCGGAATAGACCGCCACGGTGGCGACGCCCATGCGCCGCGCCGTGTCGATCACTCGGCAGGCGATCTCTCCACGATTGGCAATCAGGATCTTGCGGAACATCGGTTTCTCCCGGTTTCAATCTTGCAGGGGGCTCTGCCCCCGCTCCTTCGGAGCCCCCCGGGATATTTGGACAAGGTGAAAGCGCCTTTTCATCTTTGCCCAAATATCCCCGCCGGAGGCAAAAAGTTCACATCCGGAACACGCCGAAGCGCGTCGGTTCGATCGGGGCGCAAAGCGCTGCGGAAAGCGACAGCGCCAGCACGTCGCGCGATTTGCGCGGATCGATGATGCCGTCGTCCCAGAGCCGCGCCGAGGCATAGAGCGGGTGCGACTGGCGCTCGAACATCTCGATCGTGGGGCGCTTGAACTCGGCCTCTTCCTCGGCCGACCAGGTGCCGCCCTTGCGCTCGATCCCGTCGCGGCGCACCGTTGCCAGCACCCCGGCCGCCTGTTCGCCCCCCATCACCGAGATGCGCGAGTTCGGCCATGTCCACAGGAACCGCGGCCCGTAGGCGCGCCCGGCCATGCCGTAATTCCCCGCGCCGAAACTGCCCCCCACCAGCATGGTGATCTTGGGCACGTTCGTCGTGGCGACCGCCGTCACCATCTTGGCCCCGTGGCGCGCGATGCCTTCGTTCTCGTATTTCCGCCCCACCATGAAGCCGGTGATGTTCTGCAGGAACACCAGCGGGATGCCGCGCTGCGAGCACAGTTCGATGAAATGCGCGGCCTTCTGCGCCGCCTCGGAGAACAGCACCCCGTTATTGGCCACGAGGCCCACGGGGCAGCCCTTGAGATGGGCGAAGCCCGTCACGATGGTTTCCCCGAAGCGCGGCTTGAACTCGTCGAAGCGCGAGCCGTCGACGAGCCGCGCGATCACCTCGCGGATGTCGTAGGGGGTGCGCAGGTCGGCGGGCACGACGCCGAGGATCTCTTCGGGGTCGTAGGCGGGGTCTTCGGGGCTTTGCCATTGCACCGTTGCGGGCCTGGCGCGGTTCAGATGGCCCACCGCGCGGCGCGCAAGGGCAAGGGCGTGGGCGTCATCCTCGGCCAGGTAATCGGCCACGCCCGAAAGCCGGGTATGCACGTCGCCGCCGCCCAGATCCTCGGCGCTGACGACCTCGCCCGTGGCGGCCTTCACGAGGGGCGGGCCGGCAAGGAAGATCGTGCCCTGATCCTTCACGATGATCGTCACGTCCGACATCGCGGGCACATAGGCCCCGCCCGCCGTGCACGAGCCCATGACGACCGCGATCTGGGGAATGCCCTTCGCGCTCATCCGCGCCTGGTTGTAGAAGATGCGGCCGAAATGGTCGCGGTCGGGGAAGACCTCGTCCTG
>CALMEG010000232.1 GCA_937863185.1 uncultured Paracoccaceae bacterium
CGGCCAGCAACGCGCCGTCCGGAGGGGGACGGGGCCCCGCCCGGGGCGTGGCCGGCCACGCCGGCCGCAAAGCGGCCCCCCCGCCGCCCCGCAGCGCCCGAAGGCCGCCGTCACCCTGGCTGCCGGCCCTGTCATCGTCGGGGCGTCCCTGCGGTATTCTCGACGGTGTGCCGCAATCGAATATCTCTACCTTTGCGATAGTTACCCTTCGCGTCGCACAATCGGGACGGGCTGACAAGCGTTTTCGCGGCGGGCCGCGGCGCACGGCCCGGCCACGGTGAATTAACCGTTGCGCCCTAGGACTTTGCGGCAATCGGCAACGCGCCCTTTTCCCTGAACGACACGAGCGAGGACCCTGACATGAGCAACCCCTTTTCCAACCGCAACGCAGCACTGAGCGATCCGGCCCGCGACCTGGTTCCCGTCATCCCCTCGGACAGCACGGAGCTTGAGCATGTGGCCGTGGCGCTTTACGTCGAAGGCGCGGGCACGCTGTCTTTCGTGACCGTCTCGGGCGCGGTGCGCAGCGTGAATGTGGCGGATTTCTCGATCCTGCCGGTCGGCGTGCGCCGGGTGAACGCCACGGGCACCACCGCGACCGCGATCCACGCATTCTCGGTGATCTGATGACGGGTGCGGGTTTTTCATACGGCGCGCTCGCGCTGCGCCAAAGACATGGCGCGGCGGGGAATTTCGATCCCTCCGCCCTTCTGCCGGCGGCCTGGTATGACCCCTCGGATCTGTCCACGCTGTTTCAGGACAGCGCCGGGCTGGTGCCCGTCACGGCGCCGGGACAGCCGGTCGGGCAGATGCGCGATCTGTCGGGGAGCGGGCATCATCTGGTGCAGGCCACGGCCTCGGCCCGGCCGGTCCTGCAAGGCGACGGGCAACGGCTCTGGCTGGAGCTGGATGGCGTGAACGATACGCTGAGCTGCGCCGTCGCGCCCGGCGATACGCCCCTGACCCTGATCGCGGGGTGGGAGTGGCAGGGCGACGGGGCCGGAAGCCTGGGCTACGAGGGCATCATGGCCGTCTATTCCGGCAACAGCTATTCGCGCGCGTTGCATTGCGGCCCGGCAGGCCCCGGCGCGCAAATCGTGGGCGCGCTTTCGGGCAGCACGGTGGCGCAGGCCACGGTTCCCGCGGGCGCGCTGGTGCTGCGGGGCCGCTTCGCGGGCGTGTCCGGTGCGTTCTCGATCCATGCGGGCGAAACCCATGCCGGGGCAAGCTCGACCAGCGCGCCGGCGCTGCCCGCCACGCTTGCCATCGGCCGGGGGCGCAACTACTCCGAGCGCGCGATGGGCCGTTTTTTCGGCGGCCTTGCCTGGTTTTCGGACCTGGCCGCCCCCGAGGCCCTTGCGGTCGAGGGCTGGCTGGCCGGCCGCACCCGCGCCTGAGCTCCGCGCGCGCATCGCCCCCGCCATCGCGGCGCGATGCGCGCCCGACACGTCCCGGTTCGCGCCCCGCCGAAGCCGCAGATTTCCATGGACTTTCGGGCGCCCCATCTCCTAAACCCATGCCAATTCCCCTGCCGAAGGATTGCGCATGACCGTTTCCCCCATGATCCACCCGGTGATCCTTTGCGGCGGTTCGGGAACGCGGCTCTGGCCGCTGTCGCGCAAAAGCTACCCCAAGCAGTTCTCGCGGCTTCTGGGCGAGGAAAGCCTGTTTCAGGCCTGCGCCCGCCGCACCCGTGGCCCCGGCTTCGCCGATCCGCTGATCGTGACGGGCGATCCGTTCCGCTTCATCGTGGCCGAGCAGCTTGCCGCGATCGAGATGGGCGCCGGCGCAATCCTGATCGAGCCCGAGGGCCGCAATACCGCCCCCGCCGTTCTGGCCGCCGCGCTGCATCTTGCGCAGGACGCGCCCGATGCGCTGATGCTTGTCGTGCCCTCCGATCATGTCATTCCCGATGCGGCCGCCTTCCGTGCGTCCGTGCAGGCCGCGACCGAAACCGCGCGCGCGGGGCACCTTGTGACCTTCGGCATCACTCCCAGCCGACCCGAAACAGGCTATGGATATCTGGAGCTTGCGCCGGGATCTTCAAGCACTGCATCAACGCCGCAACCGCTTGCGCGCTTTGTCGAAAAGCCCGATGCCGCCCGCGCGGCGCAGATGCTGGAGGCGGGGAATTTCCTGTGGAATGCCGGCGTGTTCCTGTTTTCCGTCCAGGCGGTTCTGGAGGCGTTCCGCACCCATGCCCCCACGCTTTGCGATGCCGTGGCCGAGGCCGTATCCGGGGCACGCCGCGATCTGGGCTTCACGCGCCTGGCCGAGGCCCCGTGGCGCCATGCCGAGGACATCTCGATCGACTACGCGATCATGGAAAAGACCCCCGGCCTTGCGGTGATGCCCTTCGCGGCCGGCTGGTCCGATCTGGGCAGTTGGGAGGCCGTCTGGCAGGAAACCGGCCCCGACGCGGCGGGCAATGTCGTCTCGTCGCAGGCCACGGCCATCGACTGCCGCGGCAGCCTTCTGCGCTCCGAGGCGGAGGGGCTGGAGCTGGTCGGGATCGGGCTTGAGGACATGATCGCCATCGCCATGACCGATGCGGTCCTTGTGGCCCGGCGCGACGACAGCCAACGCGTCAAGGAGGCGGTCGCCGCGCTGAAGGCGCGCGGGGCGGTGCAATCCGTGGCCTTCCCGCGCGAGCATCGCCCCTGGGGCTGGTTCGAGACCCTCGCGCGCACCGAACGCTTCCAGCTGCGCAAGATCCTGTTGCAGCCCGGCGCCACGCTTGGAACCCAAAGCCATGCGCCACGCTCCGCGACATGGGTGGTGATCGAGGGTCAGGCACGGGTCACGCTGGACGGCGCGGAATCGGCGCTGCTACCCGGCCAGTCGGCGCATATCCCCGCGGGCCGCACGCACAGCCTGACGAACCCGACTGATGCCCCGCTGATGCTGATCGAGGTGCGCACCGGCACCTATCTGGGCGATGACGACGTGCAGCGCTTTGCCGGCTAGCGCTTGCGCATGCCAAGGAAACGCGCGGCGATCGGCGCGCCGGTGATGACAAGGATGATCCGCGTCAGGTGATGGGTGATGACAAAGCCCAGATCGGCCCCCGCGACGATGGCCAGCACCGTCATCTCGGCCTGCCCGCCGGGCGCGTAGGACAAAAACGCCTCGAGCGGCCGGGCAAAGCCCGCCAGGGTCACGATCTCGGTAAAGACCGCGGCCAGCAGCGCAAGGATGACCACGAAGGCCACGCCCGACAGCACCACCTGGCGCACCTCGCGCAGCGTCACGCCGACGTAATAGGTGCCGATCACCATGCCGATCAGGAATTGCGCGGTCAGGATCGCCTCTTTCGGCGGGCGCATATGGATCCAGCCCGCCAGCGAGAAGACCGCCGCCACCATCATCGGCCCAAGGATCGAGGCCCCGAACAGCCCCAGCCTTTCGCCGCCCTTCCAGCCCACGAGCGCCGCCACCGCCATCAGCGCCAGCTCGCGCAGCGGGATCGTATCGAGCGGCGCCCCGATCGGGTTGCTCAGCGTCACGCCGTAAAGCTGGGTCATCAGGATGGGCGCCAGCGTCACGATGATCAGCACGCGCGTGGCATGGATCAGCGACAGCACGCGCACATTGCCGCCCGCCTCCTGCCCGAAGATCACCATGTCCTGAAGCCCGCCCGGCATCGCCGCATAGAACGAGGTCGCCGGGTCGAAGCCGCAATAGCGGTTGAAGAACGGCACCCCGATCAGCGCGATCAGCGCGATATAGACCGGCATCAGCGCGACAGAGGCCGCCATCAGCGGCAGTTGATGCACAAGCGCCGGCGTGACCGAGGCCCCGACCGCAACCCCCAGAATGGTGCGCGCGCCAACTGAAACCACACCCAGCCCCTTCAGCGGCGCCCCCATCAGCGCGGCGATCAGGCAGGCGGACATCGGCCCGAACAGGAACGGCAACGGCAGGCCCGCAACGCTGAAAAGCGCGGCCCCGCCCGCCGCGATGAGCACTGTCAGCGCCCGATGCCATGAATGCAGATGCGTCATCCGTCGCCCTCGGTTCGTCCCAAGCGTCTTCGGCCCAAACGCGGCAAATGACAAGATGTCGCAGGCAGAAAGCGGGCCGATGTTGCGCGCGGCCGGGCAATCCGCTATCGCTTGGGCATCAGATCGCCGGGTCCACGGCGCTGATCACCTGAAAGCACTGAAAAGATGACGCTATTGCGCCTTGCTGCCTATGAGCAGCAGTTGAAATGGCTGGCCTTCGGCCTGGGCCTGTGCAGCACGGTCTGCGTGGTGCAGGGCTGGCAACTGGCCGCGATGCTGTTCAGCCTGCCCTTTTGCCTGATCTGGGTCTATTGCGGCTGGCTGCACCGCGAAAGGCAGCTGAAATACATCAACCTGATGTTAACCGCGCTTTATGTCTACGGGATCGCGCGCTATGTGCTGATTGCCTGAGCCGGCTGGCCCGCGGGCAGGCAGGCGCGCACCTCGTCCGAGGACATGACGTGACAGTAGATCATGTTGATGATCTCAAGCTCGTGGCGGTGCAACTCATCGGTGGCGGCGGCACAGCAATCCTCGGCCACGATCACGCCAAAGCTCTCATCGGCCAGCGACCGCACGGTCGAGCTGACGCATTGGTCGGTGAAGATCCCCGCCACGATCACGTCGGTGATCCCGATATTGCGCAGGATGAGGCGCAGGTTGGTGCCAGTCAGCGCGCTGTCGGTCGTCTTGAGGACGGTGATCTCGTCGCCCTTGGGCTGCAGGGCCGGCACAAACTGGCTGTCGGGGCGGTCCTTCGGCAGCAGCAGGTAGTTGAAGCCCGGCTTCTTCTGGCTCAGCGAACGGTCGCGCCCGTCCTCGGTCAGGCAGGCGATACGCGCGAAGATGACCTCGATGCCCCGGTCGCGCGCCCAGTCGACCAGCCGGACGGTATTGGGGATGACGGTGTCGTTCATCCGCTTGAAGAACGGCCCCCATCTTTTTGTTTCTGCGTCATCTTCCTTCGGCTCCAGATAGGTGTTCTGGATGTCGATCACCAAAAGCGCGGTGCGCGCGGGCACCAGCACGATATCGTCGGGCGGGGCCGCGTTTGCGTAATAGAAGCTGCGAAAGGCGGTTTTCCAATCCTGCATGTCGCCGCCCCTATCAAACCGTTCCGGCGGGCAGCGCCACGCCAAGCCGATCAAGATAGGCCGCGCCAAGCCGCGCCGTGGTCGCGGCGAAACCGGGGGCCAGGGCCTGCGGCTCGGGCGCCTCGATATGGCTGCCGATCCAGGCCAGAAGCGCCATGCGGCGCAGCATCACGAAAGTGTCGATCTCGGCCTCATCCTCGGGGCTGAGCGGGCGCACCTTGCGATAGCCGCGCACCCACGCCTCTTTCAGGTCGGGCACGCGTGGATCGTCCTCCATGAAGCTGACGGCGGCAGCGAAATCATACATGAACCAGCCAAAGCCGCAGTCGTCGAAATCAATCAGTCGGGTGCCGTTCCGATCAGTCAAAAGGTTGGTCAGGCGCATGTCGGCATGGATCAGGCCGTAACGGCCCGGCCCCTTGCCATAGGTCGCAAGACGCTGACGCACCGTGGTTTCAAGCTGTTCGAGCGTGGGGCGCACGCGATCGTCGACCTCGGGCGCGGCGCGCCAGTCACCCCAGGTGGGATTGTCACCGAAGACCGCCTCGGCATCCCATGTCAGGCGCTCGAAACCGGCCGGGCGCACCCACCCGATCGAGTGCAGATGTGTCTGCGCCGCGATGCTACCCAGTTCCTCGAAGGGGGCGAACAGGTCGCCCTCTTCGTCGGGCTGCGTGCCCTCGACGAAATGGAACAGCACCATGAAGCGCGCGGCCTCAAGCCCCGGCGCACGGCCCACCTGGATCGCCTGACCGTCCCGGCCAAGATAATGGCCAGGGGTGACGACGGCGCGGGCCTCGTCCAGCGCGGCAATCCATTCCAACTCGCACTCGATGGCGCGGCGGGTGTGGTAATTCTCGCGGTGGATGCGCAGGATGGCCCTGAAGCCGCCGGGCGCCTCGACCAGATAGGTCGCATTTTCCGATACGTTGATCAGCCGCGCCCGCGCCCCTTCGGGAAGATCCCACAGGGACAGCGAGTCATTGGCAAGCCGGTTCAGATGTTCCAGCAGTTCCTCAAGCGGCATGTCGCTTCCGGCCATCTCTCGTCCTCCTGCGCGCCGCCTCAGATTTCCTGGATCGCTTCCAGCGATTCCGGGATGATCTGGCCGCCATCCACAACGATCTGCTGGCCGGTGATATAGCCTGCCTCGTCCGAGGCGAAGAACAGGGCCGCATTGCCGATATCTTCGACAGCGCCAAGGCGTTTCAGCGGGATCGAGGCCGCCATCGTATCCAGGTAGTCCTGCCCCAGATCCTGCAACCCCTCGGTATAGATATTGCCCGGCATCACGGCGTTGATGGTGGTGTTGTAGCGCGCCAGTTCCATCGCCGCCGTCTTGAGAAACCCAAGCTGGCCCGCCTTGGAGGCACCGTAATGCGCCCAGCCGGGATAGCCCGTCACCGGCCCCGTGATCGACGAGGTCAGCACCACGCGGCCCTTGCCGACCTTCTCGAAATGCGGGATGCAGGCCTTGACCGCCAAAAAGGACGAGCGCAGGTTCGTGGCCATCACTCGATCCCATTCCGCCGGATCCATTTCGACGATCTTGGTTTGCGGAAAGGCCCCGGCATTGGCGCACATCACATCGACCCCGCCCTGCGCCCTGGCGACGCGATCCACCATGTCGCGCACGCTGTCCCAATCCGAGACATCGCAGACCTCATAGGAGACATTGCCGGGAATTTCCGCCGCCGCGGCCTTCAGGCTGTCTTCGCCACGCGCGGCAATGGTCACATTCGCGCCCTGACGGGCAAAGACCGTGGCAATCCCGCGCCCGATCCCTTTCGAGCCGCCAGTAACGATGACGCTTTTGCCTTTTAGCGAGGTAAGCATGCGATATTCTCCCTTGTTGTCGTTCAGGCGTTGCCCGGCTTGTTTTTCATGTTGCCGGTTTGTCCGTATTTTCAATCCATTGCGGTGCGACTTTCACGCATTGCACGAACCAGCCAGGTGACTGTGAACGCCACCATGATCACCAGGAAAGATCCCACCACCGACATCACCCCAAGCGTCGGCACCAGCGGCGAGTACCCCGAGACCATCTTGGCATAAAGCCATTCCGGCAAGGTCGAATCCGCGCCCGTGGTGAATAGAGACAGCGGGAAGTTCCCCCAGCTCAGCAGGAAGGCGAACAGCCCCGCCGAGACCAGCCCCGGCATCAGAAGCGGCAGCGTGATCTCGCGCAGGATGGTCAGGGTGCCCGCCCCCATGTCGCGCGCGGCCTCTTCCAGCGCCGGATCGAAGCTGTAGGCGCGGATTGCCACGATCAGCGTGGCGATCGGGGCGATCCAGACCAGATGTGCCACCACGGCCGTCTTCCATGTGGGAATGACCCCGACCGCGTTGAACCACATCAGCAGCGCCAGCCCCAGCACCGTTTGCGGAAAGAAGATCGGCAGCAGGATCAATTTCTGGAACAGCGTGCGAAATTTCCAGTGATAGCGCGCGAAGGCTAGCGCGCCGAAGAAGGCCGCCGCGACCGAGATCACCGTCACGATCACCGCCACCTTCAGCGAGGTCGTCAGCAGGTCGCGCACCGTGTCGCTTTGCAGCGCCTCGGCATACCATTTCGTCGAATAGCGCTTGATCGGAAAGCTCAGGTAGCGTGCCTGAGAGATCGAGGCGAAACCGACCGAGATCAGTGGAAGATACAGCACCACGATGGTCACGATGCCATAGATCAGAAGGGCGATCCGGGTTGAGCGGCTGGGTTGCATCAGCGTTTCCTTCCCATGATCGCATCCAGGTCGACGCGGTTCACGCCAAACAGCGCAAGCCCCCCGATGATCAAGATCAGGATCATCGACAGCGCCGAACCAAGCGGCCAGTTCTGCCCGAACGTGAAGGCGGTCTCGATGTCGTCGGCGATCACGATGACCGCCTGCCCGCCCAGGATCTTGGACTCGGCCAATGCCCCCGCGCCCAGCACGAAGGTCAGAAGCGTGCCCACCACGATACCGGGCGCGGCCAGCGGCAGATCGACATGGCGCAGGATCTGCCAGCGGGTGGCGCCCAGATCCGCCGCCGCCTGGCGCGTATCGTCGGGCACCATCGAGATCCCCTGCGCCAGCGGAAACAGCATGAACGGGAAATAGACATAGACCAGCCCGAAGATGATGATGCCGGTATTGTAAAGCGGGCTTTCAAAGCCCGTCCCCGTCCAGGCGCGGATATACCCCTCAAACAGCCCGCCCTTCATCAGCGTCAGAACCCAGCCGAAAAGCCGGATATTCTCGGACACGAACAGGCTCATGACGACGGCGATGGTCAGCACCAGCGAGAAGCGCCCGAAGACCTTCGCCATGCCATAGGCCAGCGGCCAGCACAGCACGAACAGCACGAGGCTTGCCGCGAAGGCCATGCCAAGCGCCCACAGAAGAGAGCGGTAATAGCCTTGCGCGAAGAACACCGAATAGGCCGAAAAGTCGGGCATATTGGCAAGGCTGAACACCTTCTGCGGCATGATCGAGAACAAGGCGACCACCACAAGGGGCGCAAGGAAGCTGAGCAGAAGGATCAGGCCCAGTGGCACCGCGCTGAAGAACCCCAGCCTGTTGTCGAGCCGTTCCATCACGCCCCCCGGATCATATGCGCATGTTCCGCCTCGAAGCCCAGCACGACGGCCGCGCCTTCTGCGCCTGCGAAACGGTCCTCGCGCAGTTTCTCGACGGTCAGCACCTGCCCTTCGGCGGTCTCCACCTCATACTGGATGCGCGAGCCAAGGGCGTATTGCCCCACCAGCGTGCCGCGCACCATGAAATCGGTGCTTTGTCCCGCGGGCAGGAAGCGAACATATTCGGGGCGCACCATGATCGTGCCGGCCTCGCCATGGGCCAGCATCAGCCCCGCCCCGGCGGCCTTTCCGTCCAGGCGGCTTTCAAGGCCGGGGCCTTCGGGGGCACCCCTGGGCGTGCCCGTCACCTCGAAAAGGTTCACCTCACCCATGAACTCGGCCACGAAGCGGCTGACCGGGCTGCCATAGATCACATCGGCCACGGCGATCTGCTCGAACCGGCCCTCTTTCATGATGGCGATCCGGTCCGACATGACCATCGCCTCTTCCAGAGAATGGGTGATGTAGACGAAGGTCTTGCCGGTGCGGGCGTGCAGATCCTTCAACTCTTTCTCAAGCGTCTTGCGCAGCCGGTAATCCAGCGCCGAAAGCGGTTCGTCGAAGAACAGGATTTCGGGGTCGAAGGCCAGGGCGCGGGCAAGCGCCACGCGCTGCCGCTCACCGCCCGAACATTGCGAGATGCGCTTGTCATAATAGTTTTGCGGAAGGCGCAGAAGATCAAGAAGCTCGAGCGCGCGCTTGCGCCGGGCCGCCGGGGCCTCCTTGCGCAGCTTCAGCGGGAATTCGATGTTCTGCCCCACGGTCATGTGCGGGAACAGCGCGAGCGACTGGAACACCATGCAGGTGGGGCGCTGGTTGGCGGGCGTCTGGTCGATACGTTTGTCGCGCAGCCAGATTTCGCCCTCTGACAGCTCCTCCATGCCGACGAGAAGGCGGATCAGGGTGGATTTGCCGCTGCCCGAGGGGCCGACGATCGTGAAGAACTCGCCCTCCTTGATATCAAGCTCGATACCGTGAAGCGCCCGGAACGTGCCGAAATCCTTTACGACATTCCGCAGGCGCAAGATGTTCTGTGCGTCCATTGATGACTTCCGCAAGAGTATGGGTGGGACGACCCCGGGGCATGATACCCCCCCCCGGGGCCGAACGGATCACGAGCGCCGGGCCTGCGTGTAGATCTCGATCAGCGCATCGTAGGATGTCACCACATCGTAATCCAGCGACCGCTCCATCTCTTCGGCAAGGCTGTCCATCTGGATCGCGTCCAGCTCTTCCTCGTCGAACAGCGCCATCACGTCGGGATTGCCCATCTGGCTGACGGGGTTATAGGTGCCTTCGGTGAACGCGACGGCCTTGGCGATTTCGGGCTGTTGCACGAATTCAAGGAAATCCTCGGCCAGCGAGCTGGGATCGGGGTTGTTCACCGCCGAGGTCAGCTCGATCCAGGTGCAGCCGCCCTTCCCGTCCACCGGCCCCGAACGCGGCGTGATGGCACGCACATTGGTCGCCCCGTCATAGCGCGCGGGCGATGCGGTATAGGTGCCGCCGGTGAAATAGGCGTCGATCTCGCCATTGATAAGCGCGGTGTTCATGGCCACCAGGTCATCGGTCAAAAGCTTTGCACCACCGAAAATCGCCGTCGCGGTTTCGCGGAACTTCTCCTGATCGGCGCCCTCGACCGGGGCAAAGGGGTTCAGCCCCGCCGTGAGGCACATGTGAATGACGTTCCAGTTGTCATAGGTCAGAACGCCGTAACGCCCCTTCATCGCGGGATCGAGGAACAGGTTCCAGCCCTGATCCTCGGCCATGTCGCGGCTGATCACGTCGGTATTGACCACGAAGGAGAACGGGCCATAGCGCTGCGGCATGCCGATCAGGTTGCCGTCATCGGCAAAGGCCAGCGGATAGGGCGCCGCGAATTCAGGCAGCATCTTTTCGATATGCGGCATGAAGCGGTCCTTGCTGAGCGGCTTGATCAGGCCTTCGGGATAAAGCTGGTCGCGCGCCCAGGGCTGGTTGACGTTGATCAGATCCCAGACCGAGGTTTCGCCCGCGCGCAGCTTGTTGATCATGTCGGGGTCGGACGTGCCGCTTTCAGCCCGCACCGAGGCGCCCGGATTGGCCTTGCGGAACGGCCCCAGAACCTGATCCGAGTTATAGCCTTCCCAGCACAGAACATTCAGCTGGTCGTTGCGCGCGGCGAAGGCGGGCGACAGGGGGCCCGCTGCCGCAAGCCCGGTCAGGGCCATCGTCCTGCCGACGAATTGACGTCTTGAAAGTGTATTGGCCATTTTTAAGTCCTCCTGTTGCACAGATAAGCCGACATCGGGAACGTGCCGACAGGGTCGTTGTGACCTCTTTTGTTCTGCGCCCGGCGGGATGTTTACCTTCTTTCGGGCGCTTGGGTAGTCAGGCTCTGCGGCCCTTGATGCTTTCCAGTTTGCGGGTGATCGTGTCGCGTGCGACCGCCATTTCCGCAGGCGTGCCGGACATGAAGATCCGTCCGGTCGCGCCCATCATCTGGACGTCGTTCAGCACCGCCCCCGGCGCGGCCTTCTCGGCCTCGTTGGCGGCGACGCAGGCGAAAAGCGCCGGCGCCATCTCGTAGATCAGAAGCGCCACGCCCGGAACCAGGATCGAGCCGTCACGCGAACGGTTCAGGATGATCGCGTGCTGGTCCGACAGATCCTCGATGATGTCGTGATACAGGATCTGCGGCGCCAGCTGATCGGCGGGCTTGGCGTCGATCCCGTCAAGGATCGCGCGCCCTGCCGCCTCGAGGTCGCTCATCCGGTCGGCATGCAGTTCCAGCAGGCCGAACTGGCGTTCGGTGAACAGGATCCCCGGCTCCATGTCCGGCGCAGCCTTCAGCGCCAGGTCG
Source organism: uncultured Paracoccaceae bacterium (assembly GCA_937863185.1). Lineage (GTDB taxonomy): Bacteria > Pseudomonadota > Alphaproteobacteria > Rhodobacterales > Rhodobacteraceae > CALMEG01. Next base: position 11,557 of record CALMEG010000232.1, read on the forward strand.
GTGATCCGGTGGATGCTGAGCGCGGGGGCCACCTCGATGATCAGCGAATTTTGCCCACGAAACGCGGGGTATCCCCGCGCCCGTGTCGGAGAAGACAGATAGGCCGCGAATTGCGGTTGCAGGTCTTCGATCGGCAGATAGACGCGCAGTTCTGTCATCGCTTGGCTCCCGGCCGGTGCATCTTTGGATTACTTCGTCGCGGCAGCTTCGAAATACTTGCCCAGATCGCCATGCGGGCGCGGGATGACATGCACCGCCGTCACCTCGCCGACCTGCGAGGCCGCTTCGGCGCCCGCCTCGGTCGCGGCCTTGACCGCGCCTGCGAAATTTTGTCCCAAGCCGCCGGGGGGGCGGGGGATGACACGCGCCGCGCTCCCCGCGCCGCCCTGGGAGGCCGGCCCGGCGCCCGCCTCGGTCGCGGCCTTGACCGCGCCCACATCGCCGCGCACGACGACCGAGACAAGCCCGCCGCCCACTTCGTTGCGGGCCACGATCTCGACATTGGCCGCCTTGACCATCGCATCCGCCGCCGACAGCGCCGGCACGTAGCCCTTGGTTTCGATCATTCCGATTGCCAGATTTGCCATTGGAGGTTTCCTTCAGGTTTTGGATTTCTTTTCTTCGTCGATTGAACCGATCACCAGCGCGTCGATCGGCGCGGATACACCGCTGAAGTAGCTGGCCGCGACAGATCCCTGCACGACCAGAACGGCCTCGCCCGGCGCGCATCCCAGCGGGTCGAACGCGATCAGCTTGCCGCCGGTGTCGATCTCGATTTCAAGCAGCGCCCCGACGGGCAGGCTGGGAACCCGCCGCGAAGACCAAAGCTTCCCGCTTACGCGTCCTCGTATCATGTTGCACACCTTTCAATTCTGATGCCCTTGCGGCGCGCCTCGTCCTGGGCAAGCGGGGTCAGGCGGCTGGCCGGACCGATGCGCAGGACCTTCTGATCGGGGCGCAAAGCGGCGATGTCGCGCTCGGTGATCAATGATTTCTGCACTGCGTCGGGGATGGCGGCCGCACTGTTGGCCGCGCCCGGCCGCACCGCCGCCGCAAAGCCCGATGGCACAGCCGGCGCCATGCGCAGATCGAAGCGATGCGTGCCCCCCGCGAGTGCGGCGACAAAGGCCGGATCGGCCGCGCGTGCCAGGATGTCCTGCGCGAACCGGGTCAGATCCTCGCCATTGCGGATCTGCACGGTTTCGCTGACCGGACGGCCCGCCCCAAGGCCAAGACCCGCGATCTCTTCGCGCAGGATGGCGCGTATCTCTTCGCGCAGCGCCGACATCATTCGGCCCCCGCCTGTCGCAGCGCGGCCTCGGCGGCGTTGCGCGCATTGCGCACGTCCGCCTCGGCGCCGGCAAGGTAAAGCCGCCCGTTCGCGCCGATCATGCGCATGTCGATGACCTTCACGTCGGCCTCTTTCTCGGCCTCGTTGCAGGCAAGGATGGCATAGGCCGCCGACTGGCATTCCAGCAGGTAGACACTGTCGCCGCCCAGCACCATCGAGCCAAGCTTGTTGCGATTCATCAGGAACGCATGCTGGTCGTCGATCCGCGTCACCAGCTTTGAGGCAAGGATCTTCGGGGCGGCGATGTCGTCCATGGTCTTGCCAAGCGCCCCCAGGATCGCGGCGGCACCGGCATGCACCTCGGCGGTCGAGCGCGAATGGAATTGCAGCGTGCCGAACTGCCGCTCGACCACCAAAAGGCCCGCGCGCACATCGGCGCTTTTCAGCACCACATCGGTAAGCGCCTCGATATCGAGGCCGGGCGCGATCTCGACGATCTGGGCGGCCATACGCGCGCGCGGAAGCGAGCCGCGCATCCAGGTCGAGACATAGGCGAGCGTCTGCGGCTGAAGCTGGTCGATGAAGATCGACGCGCGAAGATCGGCCATCAGGCACCCCCTTTCATGCCGCGCAGTTCCTCAAGGATCAGCTGGCGCAGAAGATCACGGTCAAGGCTCGTCGAAGACGGGGCTGGTTGCGCCGCGAAGCCCGGCGCGGGATCGGGGGATGCGATGGTGGGCGGCGGCGCATCGAGCGCCGAGAAATCGAACTGGCCCATCGGCACGTCGGCGTCGCTGTTATAGGCGATCCGGGTCCAGTGGACCAAATGCTGCGGCCCCACATTCTCGCCCACCGAGGACCGGCCCTTGAAGCCGGTGCCGATCATGAACGAGGGCGGCAAATGCGTCTGGAACCCCGCAGCCCCCTGCGAACAGGGCGCGTTGACCACCACCCGGTAAACCGGCATCGCCTGCGAGAAATGCAAAAGCCGCGCGGGATCGTCGCCATGGAAGGCCGCCGAATGGCCCGCCCCCCTGCGCGCGGTATGCTTGGCGAAGGTCACGGCCTGCTGGAAATCCACCGCCGAGGTCAGCGTCAGCACCGGGCAGAGCTTTTCCTTGAACAGCATATCGTCCTGCCCCGGTTCCGCGACCACGGGAACGAGGATCTTGACCGAGGGGCTGACCCGCAGTCCGGCACGATCCGCAATCCAGGCCGCGCTTTTGCCGATGGCCGCGACGTTGAAGCCCTTGTCGGTAAACAGGTAGTCCCGCAGCCGGTCGGTTTCTTCCGCGTTGCAGACATGGGCGCCCGCGGTGCGCAGCGCCCGTTCCAGGTTGCCGCGGTTGGAATGCAGCGTCACCACGACGCTTTCGTTGGTGCACAGCACCGAATTGTCAAAACTTTTGGACGCCACGAGCCGCCGCGCCGTCTGGTCGACCTTCGCCGTCGGGTCGACATAGGCCACCGCATTGCCCGGCCCCACCCCAAGCGCGGGGTTCGACGAGGAATAGGCCGCGCGCACCATCGCGCCGCCCCCCGTCGCCATGATGACCGAGATCTTGTCCGAACCCATGATGTCCTGCACCAGCGGAACCGAGGGGTTCTCGATGCACTGGATCAGGCCCGAGGGCGCGCCCGCCGCCTCGGCCGCACGGGCCAGCGTGTTGGCGGCATCGACCGACACGTCCTTCGCGGCGGGATGCGGGCTGATGACGATCGCGTTGCGGCTGAGAATGGCCAGCATGGTCTTGTAATAGACGGTCGCCACCGGGTTTGTTGCAGGCGCAAGCGCAAAGACCACGCCCGCGGGCTTGGGCAGTTCCACGATCTTGCGCGCGGCATCGACACGCGGCGAGACAAGATCGAGATCCCGGTAATAGTCCAGAAGCGGCATCGCGCTGAGTTCGTTCTTGATCTTCTTGTGCTCGACCACGCCGAAGCCGGTCTCGCGCACGGCCCAGTCGGCATAGAACCCGGCCTTCTCATGCGCCGCACGCGCCACAGCCTCGGCGATCTTCAGAACCGCCTCACGCGGGAAGCTGCTGTAGTAGCGCACCGCCCAGCCGGCGCGCCCGACCTTCATGCGCGCCGAGGACAGATCCCGGTCAGGAACGTTCAGCCGGGCCATTTCAGAGGGAGATTGAACCGTCATGCCGCGCGCCTCGGAGATTTGAGAAGTTGTCGCGCCCGCGGCATCGCGGCATCGAACCTGTCCATGATCTCCTGACACAGGTCGACATCCAGAACGACGCCGGGCTTGAATTGCAGCACCCGCTTGTCGAGCGAGGAGAAGATCGCCCAGACCCCGTTTTCATAAAGCGCCCGCGAAACCGCGACCGCGCCTTCGGGGTGGTCGAATTCCAGCCCCAGCACCACGCCGCGCTGCCTCACCCCCACGAAGATATCGCTGTGGCGGGCCATCATCTCCTGCATCGAGCGGGCGAAGAATTCCGATACGAAGGCCACGTTCGAGATGACCTCGGGACGCTCCAGCATCTCGATCACATGATGACCGACGAGACAGCCGAGTTCGGCCCCGCCCGAGGTCGAGATATGCGCAGCCCCATCCTCGTGCAGCCAGCCGCCGCATTCCTCGTTCACAAGGCAGGCGCTGATCGGGTAGATGCCGCCGCCAAGGCCCTTGCCGGTCACGAAGATGTCGGGGCGCAGGCCATAGCCCTGCCAGCCCCACATCACCCCCGTGCGCATCAGCCCGGTCTGCACCTCGTCCGAGATGAACTTGGCGCCGTATTTGTGGCACAGATCCTGACAGGTCTTCAGGTAGCCCTCGGCCGGCATCGGAAAGCCGTAGGTGGCGGGGATCGTCTCGATGATGAAGGCCGCCACGTCGCCCTTGCGCAGCACCGCTTCCAGCGCATCGGCATCGTTGAAGGGCACCTGCACGAATTCCTCGGGGCGGTCGGCCAGGAAGATCTTGCTGAAGCGGTCGTCGCCGGTGGCCACCGACAGACCCGAATGGCCGTGATAGCCCTTGATGATCGATACGATCTTGCGCTTCTTCGTGGCATAGCGGGCGGTTTTCAGAGCGATCTCGACCGCCTCCGCCCCGCCCGAGCCGAAGATGGCGTATTTCATGTGGGGCGCGGTCTTGACCAGCTTTTCGGCGAAAGCGGCGCGCGCGACCGAGGGGAACCAGTGGTTGCCCATGTCAAAATAATCGAGCCCGGACTTCAGCACCTCGACAAGCTCGGGGTGGCGGTGCCCGAAATTATAGG
>CALMEG010000233.1 GCA_937863185.1 uncultured Paracoccaceae bacterium
CCCTGATGAACGATGTCGAACCCACCGACGCGCTGCGCAAGGAGCTGGAGACCTGGGTGCGCACCGAGATCGGCCCGATCGCCAAGCCCGACCTGATCCAGTGGTCGCCCGGCCTTCCCAAGACCCGTTCGGGCAAGATCATGCGCCGCATCCTGCGCAAGATCGCCGAGAACGACTATGGCGCGCTTGGCGATACCTCGACGCTGGCCGATCCCTCGGTGGTCGACGATCTGATCGCCAACCGCATGAATCGCGGCTGAGGGGTGGGGGAGTTCATGACAGATCCAGTGACCACGACCCCCGCCGTCCTGATCCTTCTCGGGCCTCCGGGCGCCGGGAAGGGGACGCAGGCCCGTATGCTCGAAGAGCAGTTCGGCCTGATCCAGCTTTCGACCGGCGATCTGCTGCGCGCGGCCGTTGCGGCGGGAACCCCCGCCGGCCTGGCCGCCAAGGCGGTGATGGAATCGGGCGGGCTTGTATCTGACGATATCGTGCTGGCGATCCTCAAGGACCGCATGGCCCAGCCCGATGTGGCGCGCGGCGTCATTCTTGACGGCTTCCCGCGCACCGCGGGTCAGGCTGCGGCGCTTGATACGCTGCTGCAGGAAACCGGGCAGAAGGTGACCGCCGCGGTCAGCCTGGAGGTCGATGACGAGGCAATGGTGAAGCGGGTTTCGGGCCGCTACACCTGTGCGGCCTGCGGCGAAGGCTATCACGACGAATTCAAGCAGCCCGCCGTGGCGGGCACTTGCGACAAATGTGGCGGCACGGCGTTCAAGCGCCGCGCCGACGACAATGCCGAAACGGCGCGTGCACGGCTTCAGGCCTATCACGCCGAAACGGCGCCGCTGATCGTGCATTATGATCGGTTGGGGGTTCTGGAGCGGATCGACGCGATGGGCAGCATCGAGGCGATCGCTACGGGGCTGGGTAAGGTCGTGTCGCGCGTATCCGCGACCTGATGGGGAGGGGCGGGGCCCATGCCGGGGCCCGTCTAAAGTTAAAAAAGGGAGTTACTCTCATGGCGGACAAATCTTCGTCCAATGCCTACTGGAAGGCCAACATCCGGACGATCCAGATCTTTCTGGTGATCTGGTTCGTGTGTTCCTTCGGGTTCGGCATCCTGCTGCGCCCGGTGCTTTCGGGCATTGGCATCGGCGGCACCGATCTGGGTTTCTGGTTTGCCCAGCAAGGGTCGATCCTCGTGTTCCTGGTTCTCATTTTCGCCTATGCGGCGCGGATGAACAAACTGGACCGTGAACACGGCGTGGAAGAATAAGGGAGAGCAGGGACAATGGATCAGTTTACCCTCAACCTGCTGGTGGTCGGCGCGACCTTCGCGCTTTACATCGGCATCGCGATCTGGGCCCGCGCGGGCTCGACCGCCGAGTTCTATGCCGCCGGCCGGGGCGTTCACCCCGTCATGAACGGCATGGCCACCGGCGCGGACTGGATGTCCGCCGCCTCGTTCATCTCGATGGCCGGCATCATCGCCTTTGGCGGCTATGACACCTCGGCCTACCTCATGGGCTGGACCGGGGGCTATGTGCTTCTGGCGATGCTTCTTGCGCCCTATCTGCGCAAGTTCGGCAAGTTCACCGTGCCGGAATTCATCGGCGACCGTTTCTATTCGCCGACCGCCCGGCTTGTTGCCGTTATCTGCCTGATCGTCGCCTCGGTGACCTATGTTATCGGCCAGATGACCGGCGTCGGCGTGGCGTTCTCGCGCTTCCTTGAAGTGTCGAACGCGACGGGCCTCTATATCGGTGCGGCGATCGTGTTCGCCTATGCCGTTCTCGGCGGCATGAAGGGCATCACCTACACCCAGGTGGCGCAATATGTCGTGCTGATCATCGCCTACACCATTCCGGCGATCTTCATCTCGCTGCAACTGACCGGCAACCCGCTTCCGCCGCTCGGCCTGTTCTCGAACGAGGTTCACACCGGCCAGCCGCTGTTGCAGACGCTGGAAGGTCTGGTCACGGATCTGGGCTTCAAATCCTACCTGAACCAGTCTGATACCACGCTCAACATGTTCCTGTTCACCATGTCGCTGATGATCGGGACGGCGGGCCTGCCGCACGTGATCGTGCGCTTCTTCACCGTGCCGAAAGTGGCGGATGCCCGTTCCTCGGCCGGCTGGGCGCTGGTGTTCATTGCGCTTCTCTACCTGACCGCTCCGGCGGTGGCCGCGATGGCGCGCATGAACCTGATCACCACCTTCTACCCCGAAGGCACCGCCTCGCAACCGCTGAGCGTGGCCGAAATCGAAGCGGGCGTGGACAGTCATGGCAACAACCTTGACTGGGTGAAAAACTGGGTCACGACAGGTCTCCTGACCGTTGAAGACAAAAACGGCGACGGACTGATCAACTATGTTGGCGACAAAGAGGCCAACGAACTGACCGTGAACAACGACATCATGGTTCTGGCCAACCCCGAGATTGCACAGCTTCCGGGCTGGGTGATCGCTCTGGTCGCTGCCGGTGGTCTTGCCGCCGCGCTGTCGACGGCGGCGGGTCTTCTGCTCGCGATCTCCTCGGCGGTGTCGCATGACCTTATCAAGGGTCAGCTCAACCCCGGCATCTCGGAGAAGGGCGAGCTTCTGGCGGCCCGGATCTCGATGGGTGTCGCTATCGCCGTGGCAACCTATCTGGGTCTGAACCCGCCCGGTTTCGCGGCACAGACGGTGGCACTTGCCTTCGGTCTGGCGGCCTCGTCGATCTTCCCGGCGCTGATGATGGGCATCTTCTCGAAGCGCATCAACAACAAGGGCGCCGTGGCCGGCATGCTTGCAGGTCTGATCGTCACGATCATCTACATCTTCCTGCACAAGGGCTGGTTCTTCGTTCCGGACACCAACTCGTTCACGGATGCGGATCCGCTGCTGCTGTCGATCAAGTCGACCTCGTTCGGTGCGGTCGGTGCCCTGATCAACTTCGTGGTGGCCTATGTCGTGTCGAGCGCGACCGAAGAGCCGCCGGTCGAAGTTCAGGAACTGGTCGAGTCGATCCGCGTGCCGAAAGGTGCGGGCGCCGCGACGGGCCACTAAGATCTGTTTCGGGGCGGATGCGCTTGACGCGCACCTGCCCCGGACTGACAACAGGGGGCGCCCCGTCCAGGGGCGCCAACCCGACCAACGGAGGACAAGATGGATCCGGACCTGCAGGCAATCGTCACATTTCTGGAATCCGTCCATCCCTATGACAGTCTGCCGCGGGACGAACTGGTGCGGGTCGCCGGTTTCTTCAGCCGCAGGGACGTGCCAGCCGAAACGCAGGTCTACGACATCGCGGATTCGCTCGAGGGGCTTTACCTGATCATGCAGGGCGGGGTCGAGGTGCTTGACCGCAACGGCGCCCTCGTCTCGCTTCTGTCGGCGCGCAACAGCTTTGGAGAGCGCGGGCTGCTGCGCGACGGGCTGGCCGTTACCCGTGCGCGGACCAAGACCGACAGCGTCCTTCTGGTGCTGCCCGTCGACGAATTCCAGCGGCTCCTCAATGATTCACCGCCCTTTGCACGTTTCTTCAACCGCAGCCGCAGCACCGAGGCGCGCAACCCTGATATCGCAACGCTCAAGGTCTCGGACCTTATTGCCCGCAAGCCGCTGGACTGCGCCCCGGACACCAGCGTGGCCGAGGTGGCGCGGCAGATGCGCGATGATCATGTCTCGTCGCTTGGCGTGACGCAGGACGACAAGCTGCTGGGGATCGTCACGGTGCGCGACCTGTCGAACAAGGTGCTGGCCGCCGGCCTTGACCCGCGCACGCCAGTCCGTTCCGTGATGACGCCCGATCCGGTCTCTCTGCCGCCATCGGCGCTCGGCTCGGACATCCTGCATATCATGCTCGAGCGCCGCATCGGCCACCTGCCGATCGTCGAGAATGGCCGTTTCGTGGGCATGATCACGCAGACCGACCTGACTCGGTTCCAGGCCGTCAGCTCGGCCGTGCTGATCCGCGACATCGTCGGCTCGGACAGCGTGGCCGAACTTGCGGCGGTCACGGCGCGGATCCCGCAGCTTCTGGTGCAACTGGTCGGCGGCAATCACAGCCACGAGGTCGTGACCCGCTTGATCACCGATATCGCCGATGCTGTAACCCGCCGCCTGCTGGCCATGGCCGAGGCAAGGCTTGGCCCCCCGCCGGTTCCCTACCTGTGGCTTGCCTGTGGCAGCCAGGGGCGGCAGGAACAGACCGGGGTGTCCGATCAGGACAACTGCCTGCTGCTGGACGATGCCGTTACCCCCGGCGATATGTCCTATTTCCAACAGTTGGCGAAATTCGTGTCCGATGGGCTGAACGCCTGCGGATATGTCTATTGCCCCGGCGACATGATGGCCACGGCCGAGCGGTGGTGCCAGCCGATGCGCGTCTGGCGCGAGTATTTCCGGGGCTGGATCAACAAGCCCTCGCCCGAGGCGCAGATGCTGGCTTCGGTCATGTTCGACCTGCGCCCGATCGGGGGCAACGCCGTCGGACTGTTTCAGGACTTGCAGGCCGAAACGCTTGAGAACGCGTCGCGCAACTCGATCTTCGTGGCGCATATGATCGCCAACAGTCTCAAGCATACGCCGCCGCTGGGGCTGATCCGGGGCTTTGCCACGATCCGCTCGGGCGAGCATCGCAACCATATCGACATGAAGCATAACGGGGTGGTTCCGGTCACCGATCTGGCACGGGTCTATGCGTTGCAGGGGCGGCTGACGGCGGCCAATACCCGTGCGCGGCTTCTGGCGGCAGAGGATGCCGGGGTGATCTCGGCCTCGGGCGCGCGCGATCTGGTCGAGGCCTATGACCTGATCGCCACGATGCGGCTGGAAAACCAGCTGCATCTGGTGAAATCGGGGCGCAAGCCGGACAATTACCTCGCGCCCTCGGATCTGTCGGATTTCGAACGCTCGCATCTGCGCGATGCGTTCGTGGTGGTGCGCACGATGCAATCGGCGCTGGGGCATGGCAAAGGGGCGGTGACGTGACGAATGACCTGATTTCCATGCTGGCCGCGGGCATCCTGGCCGCCTGCGTCGCCTTTGCCTTTGGTCATTTCTGGCGCCGGACCAGCGGCCGCAGGCTGCCAAAATGGGTGCTGCCGGCCGCGGCGGGTGCGGCGATGATCGGCTATTCGATCTGGAACGAATATTCCTGGTATGGCCGGGTCACGCTGGCACTGCCCGAAACCGTGGCGGTGGTGCACACGGTCGAGGAAAGCGCGCCCTGGCGGCCTTGGACCTATATCGCCCCAATGAAGTCGCGTTTCCTGGCCATAGACCGGGCCGAGAGACATCGCCCTGCCGCCAACGACGATCTGGTCACGGCGCGGATCCTTGCGGTTCAGCGCTGGACACCGATGCGCAGCGTGCCGGTCGTGTTCGATTGTGCCGCCGGCGCGCGCGCCGATCTGGTCGGGGGCGCAGCCATGGACGAAGCCGGAAACCTTACCGGGGCGGAGTGGATTCCGGTTGGACTGACTGATGAGGGACTCAAGGCCGCCTGCAACGGAGGATGAGCATGGCCGACGGGGGGAGGAAGCACCGCGTTCTTATCGTGGAGGATGAGGACAATATCGCCATCGCGCTGGATTACCTGATGTCGCGCGAGGGCTACGATCACGACCGGATCGCCAATGGCGCAGAGGCCATCGGCGCGATCCGCAGGACGCATCCCGATCTGGTGCTGCTTGACGTGATGCTGCCCGAGGTTTCGGGCTACGAGATCTGTCAGGAGGTGCGCGCCGACGACAGCCTGCGCGACGTGAAGATCCTGATGATGACCGCGCGCGGTTCCGCGCTCGAGCGGCGCAAGGGTTTGGCGCTCGGGGCGGACGGGTTCATCGCCAAGCCGTTCGAACTCAAGGAGTTGCGCGAAGAGGTGCAGCGGCTCTTGCAGCATGCCGGGGGCGCGGCATGATCAGGCGCCTGAGCCTGCGGCTGCGGGTTTTCCTGTTTTTCGCCGCCCTTGCGGTGGGCAATGTCGCGGCCCTTGGGGTCGGGCTTTATCTTGGGTATCACAGGCTTGGCGATCCCAATGTCCTCAATGCCTTTGTCATCGGCGGGTTGATCGCGGGCTTCGTGATCCTGGGGCTGGTGACATGGGTCTGGTTCCTCTTCGACGAAAACGTGGCCAAGCCGATCGAGCGGCTGGCGGGGGGGATGCGCGCGCGCAGCCATGCCGAGGTTGCCTCGGAGATCGACGAGGCACCCGCGCGCTATCTGGGGGATCTGGCGCCCGCGGCGGTGGCCGTGACGCGCAACCTTGCCGAAACGCGCAACGCCCTGGCCGAGGCGGTGGCGCGCGAAACCACCCGTCTCGCGCAAGAGAAGGAGCGGCTTGAGGCGCTCTTGTCCGATGTGCCGGTGGGGGTTCTCTTGTGTTCGCCCGACCATCAGCTCGTGTTCTACAACGGCCATGCCGTCGATCTTTTGGGCGGGATCGACGCGGGCTATGCGCCGGGGCTTGACCGGCGGGTCTTCGACTATCTGCACGCCGCCCCGATCCGGCATGCCTATGCCCGCCTTCTGGAAACCGACGATCCCGATGCGGCCTCGGACCTGCTTTGCGCCACCAAGGGCGAGGCGAAGGTGCTGGCCGCGCGGATGCGCCTTCTTGCCGAGGGGGCCGAGCATCATCTGCACGAACGCCCCGGCTATGTGCTGACGCTGCGCGATGTGACGGGCGATCTGGCCTCCCATGCCGAGCAGGCCGCGCTGATCGACGAATTGTTCGACCGCGTGCGCCGCCCGGCGGCCAATCTTCAGACGGTGCTTGGCGTCGTGTCCGAAACCGGCGGCACGGTGCCCGAGGCGCTTGACCGTGCGATGATGGCCGAGGTCCGCTCTCTCGCCCGCTCGGTGACCGAGCTGGCCGCGCGCCATGATGCGGCGCGGGCGAACTGGTGGCCGCTGTCGATGGTGCGCGCCTCTGACCTGGCCGAGGCGACCCGCGCGCGCGCCGAAACCGAAGGTGTCGCGCTGCGCGTCTCGGTCGAGCCGCTGATCCTGCGCTGCGACGGTTTCGAGATCGTGGCGCTGACCTCGGCGCTGATCGGGCATCTGGCGCCGGGGCGCGACGATTTCGGCCTGGCGATCACCGCCGACGGGCCCGGCGCGCTTGTCGCGCTGGACTGGCGCGGTGCGCCGCCCCCGGTCTCCGAGCTTGACCGCTGGATCGCCGGGCCGCTCGAGGTCGGGCTGGCCGATGTGACGGGGCGGCGGGTGCTGTCGACCCATGCAACCGAAATCTGGCCCGAAACCCTGCCCGACGGGCGCGCGCGCCTGTGCCTGCCGCTGCGCGAGGCGCGGGGTGCCGCCAAGCGCCCGCCGCCGGTGCCGCGCGCGGTGGTCTATGATTTCGACCTGCTCTCGAAGGTCCGCAACCCCGAGGTCGTCAGCGCGAAACTGTCCGATCTGGTCTATGTCGTCTTCGACACCGAAACCACGGGCCTTTTGCCCTCCGAGGGCGACGAGATCGTGCAGATCGCGGCGCTGCGCATCGTCAACCGCCTCCGGGCCGCCAAGGAAGTCTTCGACACGCTGGTCAATCCGGGGCGCAAGATCCCGCCCGCCTCGACCGAGGTGCACGGCATCTCGGATGCGATGGTGGTCGATGCGCCCGACATCGCCGAGATCGGGCGGCGGTTCCACCAGTTCGCCGAAGGCGCGGTGCTTGTGGCGCATAACGCGCCCTTCGACATGGAGTTCCTGCGCCGCAAGGAAGGCGTGATCGGCAAGACCTTCGATCACCCGATCCTGGACACGGTGCTGTTGTCGGCGGTGGTCTTCGGGCAAAGCGAAACCCACAGCCTCGATGCGCTGACCCATCGGCTGGGTATCACGATCCCCGAAGAGGCCCGCCACACCGCGATCGGCGACACGGTCGCCACGGCGGATGCGTTTCTCAAGCTTCTGCCGGCCCTGCGCGCGCGCGGGATCGAGACCTTCGGCGATGTCATCGCCGAGGTGAAGAAGCACGGCCGCCTTCTGAAGGATCTGAACGGCTAGGCGGGCAGGATCGCCAGAACCGCCTCGGGCGGGCGGCCGATCGCGGCCGCACTGTCGGTGAGGACCAGCGGGCGTTCGATCAGCGCGGGGTTGCGCAGCAGCGCGTCGAGGATCTGCCCGCTATCGGCATCCTTCGCCAGGCCGCTGTCTTTCTGGCGCAGAAGCGCCGAGGCCGGCTGCCCCAGAAGCGCAAGCGCCGCCTCAAGCTCGGCCCGGTCCGGCGGGTCTTGCAGGTAAAGCCGGATTTCGGGCTGCAAGCCCCGTGCCTGCAACAGCGCCAGCGTTTCACGCGATTTCGTGCAGCGCGGATTGTGCCAGATCGTCAAAGCCATCTGTCGCGCCCCGTCCCGACCGCCTCGGCCACATGGGAAAACCCGTCGCGCGCCAGAAGGTCGTCCAGCCCGCGCGCGATATCGGCGGCCAGCGACAGCCCGTGAAAGACCATCGCGGTATAGAACTGCACGGCCGAGGCGCCCGCGCGGATCTTTTCATAGGCCTGTTCCGCGTTCGAGATGCCCCCCACGCCGATCAGCGGCAGCCGCCCCTCGGTCAGGCGCGACAGTTGCGCAAGGATCCGGGTGGATTTCTCGAACAGCGGGGCGCCGGACAGTCCGCCCGCCTCGGTGCGATGGGCACTGGCAAGGCCGTCCCGGGCCAGCGTGGTATTGGTGGCGATCACCGCGTCGATGCCCGATGTCAGGGCCACCTCGGCCAGATCCTCAAGCTCGGCCGCCCCAAGATCCGGCGCGATCTTGAGAAAGACCGGAACCCGCCGGGCCAGCCCCGCGCGCGTCTCGATCACCCCGCGCAGCAGCGCGCCAAGCGCCTCCTTGCCCTGAAGGTCGCGCAGCTTCTCGGTATTGGGCGAGGATACGTTGACCGTTGCGAAATCCACATGCGGCCCCGCGACGGCCAGCACGCGGGCGAAATCGGCCGCGCGGTCCGCGCTGTCTTTGTTGGCCCCGAGGTTGAGGCCCACCGGAATGCCCGGCGGGCGTGCGGCCAGCCGCGCGGTGATGGCCTCGACACCGTCGTTGTTAAAGCCGAAGCGGTTGATGGCCGCGCGATCCTCGGTCAGGCGAAAAAGGCGCGGGCGCGGGTTTCCCGGCTGCGGGCGCGGCGTCGCGGCGCCCAACTCGACAAAGCCGAACCCGGCGCGCATAAGGGCCGCGACGGCGGTGGCGTTCTTGTCGAAACCCGCGGCAAGCCCGACCGGGTTGTGCAGGCTCAGCCCCGCCAGATCGGTCGTAAGCCGGGGCGAGCTGACCGGGCCAGGCAGGGGGGCAAAGCCCGAATGCAGCGCGCGTAGCGACAGGCCATGCGCCAGCTCGGGGTCGAGGCGGTGCATAACCGCCAGGGTGGTGCGTTCAAGCAGGCTCACAGCGGGGCCTCCGGAAAGATGTGCACGGTTGCCCCAATTGGCAGGGACCTGTCCCAAGCCAC
>CALMEG010000234.1 GCA_937863185.1 uncultured Paracoccaceae bacterium
ATTGGCCGAGGGAAGCGCCATCCCGTTGCCAAGCCCGGTGACGCCGACCGCGGGAAAGAAGATCAGCGGATGCGAAAAGCCCGCGAACTCGGCTCCGAGGGCGACCACCAGGGCCAGCGTGGCGAAGACCGTGCCCAGAAGCACCATCCGGTCCATGCCGATCCGCGTGGCATAGCGCCCCGAGATGAAATTGCCCGCCGCATAGCCAAGCGCGGGCAGCGCGAAATAGGATCCAAGCTCGGCCGGGCTGAGATGGAAAATCTGCGTGCCGACGAAGGGCGCGCCGCCGAGATAGGCGAAGAACAGCCCCGAGGCGCAAGCGGCGGCAAAGCAATAGCCCCAGAACCGCTGCGAGCTGAACAGCACGGGATAGCTTTTCAACTGCTCGGCAAAGGGCACGCCGCCATCGCGCGTCGTCTCGCCCAGATCGGCCCAGACCAGTGCGAAGATCGCGCAGCCGAACAGAAGCAGGAAGATGAAACTCGCCTGCCAGCCGAACAGCTCGTCCAGCGCGCCGCCGATCACCGGGCCGACCACCGGCACAAGCGCCATGCCCATCGTGACATAGCCGATCATCGAGGGGGCCTGCTCCGCCGGCACCATGTCGCGCACGACCGCGCGCGACAGCACGAAGCCCGTGGCGATGACCGCCTGGATCATGCGGCAGGCCAGGAAGATGCCCGCGTTGGGCGCAAGCAGCGTGCCCACTGTCGCCAGAAGGAAGATCGTCAACGATACCAGCAGGGCGCGCCGCCGCCCGTAGCGGTCCGACAGCGGCCCGACTGCCAGTTGCAGCACCGCCGAAACCGCCAGATAGGCCGAAACCGAAAGCTGCATCACCGCATAATCCACCCCGAAATGCCGCGCCATTCCGGGCAGCGAGGGCAGGAAGATGTTCAGTGACAGCGCCGCCAGCCCCGCGATCAGGACCAGCGTAACGATATGGGGCGGGCTCGCCCGATCCAGGAATACAGCGCGCATATCCGACCGCTAGGCCCGGCCCGCCGGTTTGTCCATCGCGGAAATGTATGGGTTCAATCCCGGGCGTGGCCATGGATTTGCAAGATTGCAATTCGCACCGAGGCGGTTGCCAACATTTTGCAAATTTACGCAAATCTGCTTTGTAACAGCCTTGTGTGCGTATAGTGTGCCCGAAATCTCGGAGGGGACCCATGAAAGACATCCTGAGCGAACTTGAAGACCGCCGTGCCCAAGCCCGTCTTGGCGGCGGTCAGCGCAGAATCGATGCCCAGCACGCCCGCGGCAAGCTGACGGCGCGCGAACGCATCGAGCTGCTGCTCGATGAGGGCTCTTTCGAAGAGTTCGACATGTTCAAGGCGCATCGCTGCGTCGATTTCGGGATGCAGGAAGACCGTCCCTCGGGCGACGGCGTGGTCACCGGCTGGGGCACGGTTAACGGCCGCATGGTATATGTCTTCAGCCAGGACTTCACGGTGTTCGGCGGCTCCTTGTCCGAAACCCATGCCGAGAAGATCTGCAAGATCATGGACATGGCGGTGCAGAACGGTGCCCCGGTGATCGGCATCAACGATTCGGGCGGCGCGCGGATCCAGGAGGGCGTCGCCTCGCTTGCCGGTTATGCCGAGGTGTTCCAGCGCAATATCATGGCCTCGGGCGTGGTGCCGCAGATCAGCCTGATCATGGGCCCCTGCGCGGGCGGCGCGGTCTATTCCCCCGCGATGACCGACTTCATCTTCATGGTGAAGGACAGCTCTTACATGTTCGTCACCGGTCCCGACGTGGTGAAGACCGTGACGAACGAGGTGGTTACCGCCGAACAGCTTGGCGGTGCCTCAACCCACACCAAGAAAAGCCCGGTCGCCGAAGGCGCCTATGAAAACGACGTGGAAGCCTTGGCCGAAACGCGCCGCCTGATCGACTTCCTGCCGCTGTCGAACCGCGAAAAGGCCCCCGTGCGTCCGTTTTTCGACGATGTCGCGCGCATCGAGGAAAGCCTCGATACCCTGATCCCGGCCAACCCCAACCAGCCCTACGACATGAAAGAGCTGATCGTGAAGGTTGCGGACGAGGGCGATTTCTTCGAGATCCAGAAGGATTTCGCGGGCAATATCATCACCGGCTTCATCCGCATCGAGGGGCAGACCGTGGGCGTCGTGGCCAACCAGCCGATGGTGCTGGCCGGTTGTCTTGACATCGACAGCTCGCGCAAGGCGGCGCGCTTCGTGCGCTTCTGCGATGCGTTCGAGATCCCGATCCTGACCTTCGTCGACGTGCCGGGCTTCCTGCCGGGGACGGGCCAGGAATATGGCGGCGTCATCAAGCACGGCGCGAAGCTGCTGTTCGCCTATGGCGAGGCGACCGTGCCGAAGGTGACGGTCATCACCCGCAAGGCCTATGGCGGTGCTTATGACGTCATGGCCTCCAAGCATCTGCGCGGCGATTTCAACTATGCCTGGCCCACCGCCGAGATCGCGGTGATGGGCGCCAAGGGCGCGGTCGAGATCCTCTATCGCAGCGAACTGGGCGATCCCGACAAGATCGCGGTGCGCACCCGCGATTACGAGGACCGCTTCGCCAACCCGTTCGTGGCGGCCGAGAAGGGCTTCATCGACGAGGTGATCCAACCGCGCTCCACCCGCAAGCGGGTGGCGCGGGCCTTCGCCTCTCTGCGCAGCAAGAAGCTGTCCAACCCTTGGAAGAAACACGACAATATTCCGCTTTGACCGGGGGCGGCGATGCTTTGCAGGGGTAGGTTCATGCGCATGTCGGCGGCGGGGCTTCTGGCCCTTGCCGGCGCGGTCCCGCTTGGCGCGGCCGAACCGGTGGGCGTGCCCTCGGGGCAGAGCGTCGTCTTCGTCGAGGTGATCGACGAAACCTCGGGCGGGGAAGAGGCCGTGGTGCGGTTCCGCTTCCTGGCGCCGGCGATCGCCGAGGGGGGCAACGTTGACGCCGAGGCCGCGCTTGGTGACATGGCTGCGCTGTGTGACAGTTTCGCGCTGCCCTGGCTAAGCCATGAGGGGATCGTGGCGCAGACCGTCGTGATCTCGCTCAGTGACCGGCCGGTCGAGTTCGGCGTGACCGATGCCGAGGCGGTGCAGTATTTCGAGGCGTTCCAGATCGAAGACGGCGCCTGCATCTGGGAGCTTTATTGATGCGTGCCGTCCCTTCACCGCTCCGTTTTCCATCATGGAGGGTAAGCCTTCGTGCAACTATCTGTGCAGAGAAGTATTTTTCCCTCTGTAATGGCGCGTGGGCGCGGGATATTGTCGGGGCGGGTCAGAATCTGTTGACCTGCAAAGATGACAATCGGCGGAACCCTGAGGGCGCAGGCCCGGGCCACCTCTGCCGGGACAGGAGAACGAAATGTCGAAGAAAGCTCTGCTCGCGATCGCTCTGGTCGCTTTCGCTGCCGCTTGCGCACCGAAAACCGAGCCGGTTCAGGAAGTCACCGTCGAGCCGACCTACACCGGCAAATACAAGTAATGCCGGACTGGGGCGGGGACCCGTTCCCGCCCCTGACCTCTGCCGCGCGCCCCTTGGCGTGACGGCGTTTCAGTGGCGCTCGGGCCTGCCCCTGTCTGCGGAGGGCACGAGATGCTGAAACATCGCGGTTTCCCCGGGCGTCTTCCCGGAACCGATTTCCAGTTCGTCATTCGCCGGGCCAACAAGGCCGGCGCGACCAAGATCATCCGGCGCGAGCGGTTCCGTGACCGCGCGGCGGCCGACCGGCGTGCCGACGCGGGCTTTATGGCGGCACTTTGGGACCATTTCGGCGAAGAGCCTTTCGAACGTGGCAATCTTGATGCGGGACGCCTGTCCTGGCTTTTCGGCCGCGAGGTGGTTGCAGCCGAGGACCCGTTCGATCCGGCGTCCTACGAGGCCCTGTTGCGGATCGACGCTGCCAAGGCGCGCGCCGCGTTCCCCGAAGTGTTCGATGAGGGCGCCGATTTCGGATGGGGCGACGAAGACGAGGATGATCTGGCATGATCTTGCCGACCTCATGCGCGAAATGGCGGCTTGTTGCCGAAACCTCGGGCGGGGGTGAAACGGGCTTTGCCAGAACGGCCGAAGCAGCGCATCCTGTAGTTGCGGAACACCCGGTGCACTGGCCGGTGCTTCGTGACTATCAAGTCCGTACCCCTTCCCTTCCCCTTCGGTCCGACCCCACGCGGGTCGGGCCGTCTTTCCCGTGGGGGATCGAAGGCCGCAGGGTGGTTCCGGGGCTGCATCGGCGGGGCATTGCGGATCGTTTCTGCATGTGTGCTATTGGCTTTCGTTCGGTGCGGATTGCGGTAAAATCGCATCCGAAAACAAACCTGAACAGAGGCAGATCATCATGCGCAAGACCCCGTTCCTTCTTTCCCTCATCGCGGCCGCAACCCTTGCCGGCTGCATGCAGACCGATGGCGAGCGCGCCCTGGCCGGCGCCGCGGCCGGCGCCCTTGTCGCCGATGCCACCGATGAGAACATGGTCGCCGGTGCGGCGATCGGCGCCCTTGCCGGCACCTATTGCGACGACGCGGGCATCTGCCGCCGCAGCTACTGATTGCAGGCTTCGTCTGATCGGGCGCGCAGCGCGCGCCGGTGACAGACCTTGTGACAATGCCATCGGGACTTTCCGTCCCGGTGGCATTTCTTTTTCCGCCATTTACCAAGCCATAACGAAGAGCGGGGCCGGGGTTTTCCTCCGGCGCCCGATGGGAAGGGTCTGAGATGTTCAAGAAAATCCTGATCGCAAACCGCGGTGAAATCGCTTGCCGCGTGATCAAGTCGGCGCAGAAGATGGGGATCAGGACGGTTGCCGTCTATTCCGATGCCGACGCGCATGCGCTGCACGTCAAGATGGCCGATGAGGCGGTGCATATCGGCCCGCCGCCCGCGAACCAGTCCTATATCGTGATCGACAAGATCATGGACGCGATCCGCCAGACCGGCGCCGAGGCGGTCCATCCGGGCTATGGCTTTTTGTCCGAGAACATGAAATTCGCCGAGGCGTTGGAAAAAGAGGGGGTGGCCTTCATCGGCCCGCCGAGCCCGGCGATCGAGTCGATGGGCGACAAGATCACCTCGAAGAAGATCGCCCAGGAGGCGGGCGTTTCCACCGTGCCGGGCTATATGGGCCTGATCGAGGATGCCGACGAGGCGGTGAAGATCTCGGAGGAGATCGGCTTTCCGGTGATGATCAAGGCTTCTGCCGGCGGCGGCGGCAAGGGCATGCGGATCGCCTGGAACGCCGAAGAGGCGCGCGAGGGGTTCCAGTCCTCGAAGAACGAGGCCGCCAACAGCTTTGGCGATGACCGCATCTTCATCGAGAAGTTCGTGACGCAGCCGCGCCATATCGAGATCCAGGTGCTGGCCGACAAGCACGGCAACTGCGTCTACCTGCACGAGCGTGAATGCTCGATCCAGCGCCGCAACCAGAAGGTCATCGAAGAGGCGCCCTCGCCGTTCCTGGACGAGGCGACCCGCAAGGCGATGGGCGAACAGGCCTGCGCGCTTGCCAAGGCGGTGGGCTATACCAGCGCGGGCACGGTGGAATTCATCGTCGATGGCGACAAGAACTTCTACTTCCTCGAGATGAACACCCGCCTTCAGGTGGAGCACCCGGTGACCGAACTGATCACCGGCGTCGATCTGGTCGAACAGATGATCCGCGTGGCCGATGGCGAGAAGCTGCCCTTCACGCAAAAAGACCTCAAGATCAACGGCTGGGCCATTGAAAACCGCCTTTACGCCGAGGACCCCTATCGCAACTTCCTGCCCTCGATCGGGCGGCTGACGCGCTACCGCCCGCCGGTGGAAGGCCCGACCGACCGCGGCGGCATCGTGCGCAACGATACCGGCGTCTACGAGGGCGGCGAGATCAGCATGTATTACGACCCGATGATCGCCAAGCTTTGCACCTGGGCGCCGACCCGCGCCGAGGCCATCGAAGAGATGCGGCTGGCGCTGGATACCTTCGAGGTCGAGGGTATCGGGCACAACCTGCCCTTCGTGGGCGCGGTGATGGACCATCCGCGCTTCGTGTCGGGTGACATCACGACCGCCTTCATCGCCGAGGAATATCCCGAAGGCTTCCAGGGCGCCGTCCTGGACGAGGAACTGTTGCGCCGCATCGCCGCCGCGACCGCCGCGATGAACCGTGTGGCCGAGATCCGGCGCACGCGTATCTCGGGCCGTCTTGGCAACCACGAACGCCATGTGGGCGAAGACTGGGTGGTCTCGCTTCAGGGTCAGGATTACGCGGTGAAGATCGCGGCCGACCGCGATGGCGCCACGGTCAGCTTCGCAGGGGGCGGCAAGCATCGTGTGACCTCGGACTGGACGCCGGGCGACCCGCTTGCCCGGCTTGAGGTCGACCGCGATCCGCTGGTGCTGAAAGTCGGCAAGATCCCCTCGGGCTTCCGCATCCGTTGCCGCGGTGCGGATCTGAAGGTGCATGTGCGCACCCCGCGCCAGGCGGAACTGGCGCAGCTTATGCCCGAGAAGCTGCCGCCCGATACCTCGAAGTTCCTGCTTTGCCCGATGCCCGGCCTCATCGTGAAGATCGCGGTCGAAGAAGGCCAGGAAGTGCAGGAAGGCCAGGCACTTGCCACGGTCGAGGCGATGAAGATGGAGAACATCCTGCGCGCCGAAAAACGCGGTGTGGTTTCCAAGATCAACGCGGCCGCGGGCGACAGCCTGCGCGTCGACGACGTGATCATGGAGTTCGAGTGACATGATTTCCCTGCCGCAAGACCGCAGCCGGGGCCTTCCGGCCCTTGCCGCACTTGCGGCCGGCTTGGGGTTCATCGCGCTCCAGATGATGGCGATGTCCATCGCGGGCGGGGTGTTCGAATACCCCCTTGACGATGTCTATATCCACTTGGCGATGGCCGAAAGCATCGCGGCGGGGGAATACGGGATCAACCCGTCCGAGCCTGCCTCGGCGGCCTCGTCGATCCTTTATCCGTTCCTTCTGGCCCCGCTGAGCGGGTCCGAGGCGCAGCGATTCCTGCCGCTTGCGATCAACTTCGCGGCGATCCTTGCCGTGGGCTGGTTCTGGGGGATGGCGCTGGTCGAGGCCGGCCTGCGCGGTGGTGCCGGGATCCTGTTTGCGCTGCTGGGGCCGGTTGCGCTCAATGTGCCCGGTGTCGGCTTTACGGGGATGGAGCACAGCCTGCACACCGCCACCGCGCTTGCGCTGGTGATCGGGTTGTGGCGCTTCCTGAACGGCGGGCCGGTGGGATGGCTTCTGATCGCGGGGGCCGTGCTTGGCCCGCTGCTGCGCCTTGAGGGGCTGGCGCTGTCGCTTCTGGCGGTTGCGGTGGGGGTGCTTCAGGGCCGGGTTGGGGCGGGGGGCGGGGTTGGCGCGGCGGTGCTTTTGCCGGTGGCGGCCTTTGCGCTTTACCTCACCTCGCTCGGGCTGCCGCCGTTGCCGGGTTCGGTGATGGCCAAGGTCGGGCTTGCCGCGCCGGATCTGGGCGGGGTGGACCGGCTGATCTTCGGGGTGCTGGTCAACCTGACCTCGCTTGCGGGTAGGTTGCTGGGCGCGCTCAGCGTGCTGCTGGCCCTTATCGCTATGATTCTGCTGAGCAAGGGCGAACGGTCTCAGGGCATCCTGGCGGGGGTTCTGGCGATCGCCGGGTTTGCGCATCTGGTGGGCGGACAGATCGGCTGGATGCACCGCTACGAACATTACATCATTGTGGCGCAGGTGGCGGCACTGCTGCTGGCCGGATCGGGTTTGCTGGCCCGCGAAGGGCTGGTTGCGCGCGTGTTCGCCCTGACCGCATGTGCCATGGCCGCGGTGGCCTATTATCCGACGCTTCTGGGGCTGTATGTGTGGAACCCGCGTGCGATCCACCTCCAGCAAGAGCAGATGGGCCGTTTTGCGCAGGACTGGTTCAAGTCCGCCGTTCTGGTCAACGATCTGGGCCGCGTCGCCTGGCGCAATCCCAACTATGTCTTCGACGCCTACGGGCTCGGCTCACCCGAGGCCCTCACCGAGCGGCTGCGCGAGGGGGGTGCCCAGAAGGGCTGGCTTGCACCCTTTGCCGCGCAAAAAGGCGTGCGGCTTGCGATGATCTACGACCGCTGGTTTGAGGAGGGCGTCGGAGAGACCTGGGTCAAGCTGGCCGAGCTGACGATGGAGAACCGCCGAGGCGCGCTTGGCGGCTGGGAGGTGTCTTTTTACGCGACCGACCCTGCCGAGGCCCCTGTGATCGCGGCCCTTCTGGCAGATTTCGCCCCCACGCTTCCAGCCGGGGCGCTGCTTGTACCCGTGCCGGTGGCGCCATGAGGGCGGGGGGGCGTCAGTTGGCGGATCAACCGCTTGCGCCAAGGCCGCCGTTGCGGATTTCCTCGCGCCGGATGGGCATCTTGTCGATGGCGCGCATGATCTCGCGCCCGTCCCAGGGGAAGGGCTTGCGCAGCGCGACGGTGCCGTCCTTTTCGATGATGACCAGTGAAAACCCGCGCGGGCGCAGCGCGCGGCGCACCGCGCTCAGCGGCT
>CALMEG010000235.1 GCA_937863185.1 uncultured Paracoccaceae bacterium
CAAGGCAGACATGGCCCATCAGATGCATGAAGTCATAGCTGCCCGACAGCGCGGCATTCGGGTTCTTCATGCCGTTCTGCATGAAGAACATCCCCGCCGCCTGCATGTGCTTCGAGGCGGTCTTCAGCGCATCGGTGAAGGGCTTCATGCGCGGGTCGTCGTCATGGGCCATGCACTCGGCCTTGACCATCTCGAAGAAGGCCATCACATGCTTGCCGCCATCCGCCGTCAGCTTGCGGCCCACAAGATCGAGCGCCTGGACGCCGTTCGCGCCCTCATAGATCATGGCGATGCGGGCATCGCGCACGAATTGCGACACGCCGGTTTCCTCGATGTAGCCGTGCCCGCCGAAGACCTGCTGGGCGGCCACCGTCATGTCGAAGCCCTTGTCGGTCAGGAAGCCCTTGATGACCGGCGTCAGCAGCGACACAAGGCCCTCTGCGGCGGCGTCACCGGCCCTGTGGCTGCGGTCGATCAGATGCGCGCCCCAGAAGGTGAAGGCCCGCGCGCCCTCGACGAAACTTTTCTGCTCCATCAGGTTGCGGCGGATGTCGGGATGCACGATCAGCGGATCGGCCGGTCCGTCGGGGTTTTCCGTTCCGGTCACGGCGCGGCCCTGCAGGCGTTCCGTCGCATAGGCAAGCGCGTTCTGATAGGCGGCCTCGGCCACCGCATACCCCTGAAGCCCGACGCCCAGGCGGGCCTCGTTCATCATGGTGAACATGGCCTTCATGCCCTTGTGCAGCTCTCCCAGAAGGAAGCCGGTCGCGCCGTCATAGTTCATCACGCAGGTGGCATTGCCGTGAATGCCCATCTTCTCTTCGATCTTGCCGCAAGAGACCGCGTTGCGCTCCCCAAGCGTGCCATCGGCGTTGACCATGAATTTCGGCACGATGAACAGGCTGATGCCCTTGGTGCCCTCGCCGCCGCCGGGGGCCTTGGCCAGAACCAGATGGATGATGTTCTCGGCCAGGTCGTGTTCGCCAGCCGAGATGAAGATCTTCTGGCCGGTGATCCTGTAGCTGCCATCCTGTTGCGGCTCGGCCTTGGTGCGCAGCATGCCCAGATCGGTGCCGGCATGCGGCTCGGTCAGGTTCATGGTGCCGGTCCAGTCACAGCTGACCATCTTCGGCAGATAGGTTGCCTTCTGTTCGTCCGTGCCATGGGCATGGATCGCCGAATAGGCGCCATGCGTGAGGCCCTGATACATGTTGAATGCCATGTTGGCCGAAACGAACATCTCGCCCACGGCGGTCGCCAGGACATAGGGCATGCCCTGTCCGCCATAGTCGGGATCGCAGTCCAGTGCGGTCCAGCCGCCTTCCTTCATTGCTGCAAAGGCCGCGTCAAAGCCCTTGGGGGTGCGCACGACGCCGTTTTCCAGCACGCAGCCCTCGGCATCGCCGCTGGCGTTGATCGGGGCCAGAACCTCGGTGCTGACCTTGCCCGCCGCATCCAGAACGGCTTCGGTAAAGTCGCGTTCCAGTTCTTCGTAGCCGGGAATGCCGGTTTCGGTCACCTTGAGAAGTTCCTGCAGGACAAATTGCATGTCCTTGGCGGGGGCGGCATAGATCGGCATTGTCTTCTCCCTTCTGACAAGCGGTCAGGCGGCAGGGACCGTTGCCTTCTTGTCGGCCAGTTCCCGTTCGCCCCAGGCTATTTGTTCGCTCAGCTCGGCAATCGCCTGACCAAGCTCTTCGCGCTGGCGCTGCATCTCGGCCAGTCTTTCCCGGGCAACCTCCAGCGTCTTGGCGATCTGCGCCTTCTGCTGGTCGCCCATCGAATACATATCCAGAAGCTGCCGGATATCCTCGAGGCTGAACCCGAAGCGCTTGCCGCGCAGGATCAGCTTCAACCGCGCCCGGTCGCGCCGCGTGAACAGGCGCTTTTGTCCAAGGCGGATCGGAAACAGCAACTCCTTCGACTCGTAAAACCGGAGCGTGCGGGGCGTTACATCGAATGCATCGCACATCTCGCGGATCGTCATTACATCATCACTCATACCCTTCACCTTTCGAGTGTCTGTCGTTGCGTCACCCAGAGGCAAATCGGTATCTGCCACGAGTTTACAAGGGAAGTTGACGTTCACGTCACTGTAACGTGACGTCACGAAATCGCTGACGTAATGTCAGGAAAAGTTGACCTAAGGGTAAAGAAATAAAATGACCCGTGATCCGTGGCGGATTGTCACGGTTCCGGCCGTTTCAGGGGGCTTCGCCGGGAAGCGAATCTGCCACCTGATCGCGCAGCGCGCGCAGATCGTCGATGGTCACGTCCAGTTCTGCGCGCTGCTGCCTGAGCACCTCGAGCTGACGGTCGGCCAGCTCGATCCAGACGCGATTTTGCTCTTTCGTGCCCTTCTGGTCGTAGATCAGCAGCCACTGGCGCAGTTCCTCGAGGCTGAAGCCGAAACGCCGCCCCCGCAGGATCAGCGTCATGCGCGCAATCTCGCGCGGGCCGTAGAACCGTGCGCGGCCTTCCTTCTGCGGGGAAAGCAACTCGATATACTCGTAATAGCGCAGCGTGCGCGGTGTGACGTCAAAGCGCGCGCACATTTCCTTGAAACTGAGCGTATCGGACATTCGGGCCTCCATGCCGCGCAACGCTAGCGCGTGCGCGACGCGATCTCAACACGCTAGATGGGGTGATCGTGGCGGCGATGCCGGGACCGGGCGTCGCAAGGGGGGCTTGCAGTGCGCCCGGCTTGACGGAATAGTCGGGGCGCAGGCCGGCGATGTCCGGCCCCGACCCAGGCGGAGAGTGACGATGCAGGATGGCGACGGCAAGGCCGGCCAAAGCGACAAGCAGATGCGCCAGTTCGCGCGTCAGTTCATCGAGGCGATCCCGCATTCGCGCGCGCTCGACATGCAGCTCGATGAAATCGGCCAGGGCGAGGCGGCGATCTCGATGCCCTATGACCTGCGCCTGATCGGCGATCCGCGCACCGGCGTGATCCATGGCGGCGCCGTCTCGGCACTGATGGATACCTGTTGCGGCGCGGCGGTGCTGTGCCACCCCAGCGCCCCCTCCGGCACGGCGACGATCGACCTGCGCATCGACTACATGCGCGCCGCGACGCCGGGGCAGCGGATCTCGGCGCGGGCGGTCTGCTACCACGCCACCCGCACCGTCGCCTTCGTGCGCGCCACCGCCCATGACGAGGAAGAGGGGGCGCCGCCCGTGGCCACCGCGACGGGCGCCTTCACCCTGGAACGGCCGGAAGGAAAGCAGGCATGAAGCGCGCGCGCCCCGAACCCGTCCAGGTGGTCAAGCAGCGCCGCGACGCGGCCCTGCGCGCGCTCGTCTCGGGTGTGCCCTTCATCCAGTTCCTCGGCATCGAGTTCGAGCGTCGCGGGGATGAGCTCACAGCCGTCCTGCCCTTCGATGAAAAGCTGATCGGCAATCCGATCCTGCCCGCCCTGCATGGCGGCGTGACGGCGGGGTTCCTTGAGGTCACGGCGATCATCGAGCTGAGCTGGAGCATGCTGTGGGAAGATATCGAGCAGGGCCGGATCGAATTGACCACGCTTGATCCGCTGCACCTGCCGCGCCTGCCCAAGACCATCGACTTCACCACCGACTACCTGCGCTCGGGCCTGCCGCGCGACGCCTATGCGCGCGCGCGCGTCAACCGCTCGGGGCGGCGCTATGCCAGCGTGCATGTCGAGGCATGGCAGGACAACCGCAGCCGCCTGTTTGCCCAGGGGGCCGGGCATTTCTTGATGCCTCCGCCACCCGGCAGCGATGGGTGAGGCCAGCCACCGCCGCGTCATCGCCATCGCCCTGCCGATCGTCATCTCGAATGCGACGGTGCCGATCCTGGGGGCGGTGGATACCGGCGTGGTCGGCCAGATGGGCGAGGCCGCCCCGATCGGCGCGGTCGGAATCGGCGCAATCATCCTCGCCTCGCTCTACTGGATCTTCGGCTTCCTGCGCATGGGCACATCGGGGCTGGTCGCGCAGGCCCACGGGGCCAGGGACCGGGCCGAGGTCTCTGCCGGGCTGATCCGCGCGCTCCTGATCGCCATGGCGGCGGGGTTGGCACTGATCGTGCTGCAAATCCCGCTTTTTGCCGCCGCATTCCGCATCGCGCCCGCATCGGCGGCGGTCGAGGCGCTTGCGCGCGACTACATGGCGCTCCGCATCTGGGGCGCCCCGGCCACCATCGCGCTCTACGCGCTGACCGGATGGCTGATCGCGCTGGAACGGACGCGGGCGGTTCTGGTGATCCAGCTCTGGATGAACGGCCTGAACGTGGGGCTGGACCTGTGGTTCGTGCTGGGGCTGGGACTGGGGGTCACGGGCGTCGCCTCGGCCACGCTGATCGCGGAATGGACGGGCGTGGTGCTGGCGCTCTGGCTTGCGCGCGATGCCTTCGCCGACGGCTACTGGCGCAGCGCCGCGCTGGTGCTCGACAAACGGCGCCTGCTTCAGATGGCGCGGGTGAATACCGACATCATGATCCGCTCGGTCCTGCTCCAGGCCAGCTTCACCACCTTTCTCTTCCTGGGGGCGGGGCAGGGCGACGTGCGCCTTGCGGCCAATCAGATCCTTCTGCAATTCCTCGAGATCACGGCCTATGCGCTCGACGGCTTCGCCTTCGCGGCCGAGGCGCTCGTGGGCCAGGCGGTGGGCACGCGCTCGGCCTCGGGCGTGCGACGCGCGTCGCTGATCACCTCGCAATGGGGCGCGGGCGGGGCGCTGCTTCTGGGCGTGGCCTTCCTGCTGGCCGGGCCGCAGATCATCGACCTGATGACCACCGCCCCAGAGGTCCGCGAAACCGCACGCCACTACCTGCCATGGCTGGCGATCGCGCCCCTGATCGGCGTGGCCAGCTGGATGTTCGACGGCATCTTCATCGGCGCCACCCTCACGCGCGAAATGCGCAACGCCATGTTCGTCTCGGTCGCCATCTACATCGCCGCACTCGGCATCCTCGTGCCGGCCTTCGGCAATCACGGGCTCTGGGCCGCGCTCATGGTCCTCAACGCCACGCGCGGGCTGACCATGGCCCGCCTCTATCCCGAAGCGGAAGCCCGCGCCCGCGCCTGAGCGCCCTTCATCTTCGCGGAAATATCCTGCGGGGGTGCGGGGGTGCAAAACCCCCGCTGCCCGCCCCTACCGCGAGCGCACCATCCCCATGATCTCATAGGTCTTCTCAAGGATCGGCCGCGCGATCGCGTCGGCCCGTGCCGCCCCCGCGCCCAGGATCCGGTCGATCTCGGCCGGGTCGGCCATCAGCCGCTTCATCTCGGTGCTGATCGGCTCCAGCTTGGCCACCGCAAGATCCGCGAGCGCGGGCTTGAACGTGCCGAACTGTGCGCCCGCGAAATCGCGGACCACCTGGGCGGGCGTGTGCCCGGCAAGGGCTGCGTAGATGTTCACAAGGTTGCGCGCCTCGGGGCGGTCCTGCAACCCCTCGACGGTATCGGGCAGCGGCTCGGGATCGGTCTTGGCCTTGCGGATCTTCTTTGCGATCGCGTCGGCATCGTCGGTCAGGTTGATGCGGCTGGCATCGGAGGGATCGGATTTCGACATCTTCTTCGTCCCGTCGCGCAGCGACATCACGCGCGTCGCCGCGCCCTCGATCAGGGGCTCGGTGATCGGGAAGAAATCCGTTCTGTAGTCGTGGTTGAACTTCGCCGCGATATCGCGCGTCAGCTCAAGGTGCTGCTTCTGATCCTCGCCCACCGGGACCATCGTGGCGTGATACAGCAGGATGTCCGCCGCCATCAGCGAAGGATAGGCCAGAAGCCCGAGCGAGGAGTTCTCGGCGTTCTTGCCCGCCGTCTTGTCCTTGAACTGGGTCATGCGATACATCCAGCCGATCCGCGCCACGCAGTTCAGCAGCCAGGCCAGTTCGGCATGCGCGCCGACCTGGCTCTGGTTGAACAGGATCGAGCGCGCCGGATCCACGCCCGAGGCGATGAAGCCCGCCGCCGCCTCGCGGGTCTGGCGGCGCAACGCCTCGGGGTCCTGCCAGACGGTGATCGCATGCAGGTCGACCAGGCAATAGATCGTCTCGATTCCCTCGTCCTGCTTTTCGGCAAAGCGCTTCAACGCGCCCAGATAGTTGCCAAGCGTCAGCCCGCCCGAGGGCTGGATTCCCGAAAAGATCCGCGGCTTGAAGGCGGCATTGGGCGTGGGGGTGGCGTCGGTCATCGTCTTGCTCCGCTTGGCAGGCTGGAAATCTGCGTCCCGCTCGCTTATCGCTAAAGCGCGCGGGGCGTCAACCGGACCCCGCAGGACCCCGGGGGCAAGATGCGCGAAGGCTTCGACGAACATCCGATCAATCCGCTGCCGCCCGTGGTGTGGCTTCTGGCATTGCCGGTCATCCTGGGCGAGCTGGCCTTCGGCCTTGGCCAGGCGGGCTTCGCCGGAGAGCTGGCGCGGGGCTGGCGGCTGGATGCGTTGCAACGCTATGCCTTCGCCCCCGACATCTTCCGCGCGATGCTGGATCAGAACATCTGGCCCTGGCATCATGTGCTGCGGATCGTCAGCTACCCCTTCGTGCATGGCAGTTTCACCCATGCGCTGATGGTGCTGGTCTTCATCCTCGCGCTTGGCAAGATGGTGGGAGAGCTGTTTTCCCTGCCCGCCGTGCTGGCGGTGTTCTTCGGATCGGCGATCGCGGGGGCGGTGGTCTATGCGCTGGTTCCGGGCACGCAGGCGGCGATCTATGGCGGCTATCCGGCGGTGTACGGGCTGGTCGGGGCCTTCACATGGATCCTGTGGACGCGGCTCGGCATGGCCCATGCCAACCGCGCGCGGGCCTTCACGCTGATCGGGTTCCTTCTGGGGATCCAGCTTGTCTTCGGCCTGCTTTTCGGGGCGCGGCCCGACTGGATCGCGGATGTGACGGGGGCGGGGGCGGGCTTTGCGATCTGCTTTCTGGTCGCGCCCGGCGGCTGGCGCCGCGCGCTGGAACGGTTGCGCCAGCGTTAGGGCGCGCGCGGCCTAACGGCGCCGCAGCATCCGGCCCAGATCGCCCGGCCGGAAGGCGCCGATCAGGGCGCCCAGCCCGAAATAGACCGCGATCCCGCCGCCGCACATCAGGGCAAGCGCCCCGAAGCGGGCATGCCGCTCGGCCAGCATCCCGGCCAGTGCCCCGTTCAGGAACCACAGCGCCGCCCCCATCGCGGCCGAGGCCGCAAGGATCCGCCACAGCCGGCGCCAGAAGCGCGCATCCGGCCGCGCGGCCGCCCCCATGGTGCGCGCGCCGAACCAAAGCTGCGCCACCATGACCCATCCCGAGACCGAGGTTGCAAGGGCGGCGGCCATGAACCCCATGATGGGCATCATCCCCACGGCGAAGCCCGCGTTCACGATCATCGAGACGACGGCATAGAAGAAGGGCCTGCGCGTATCCTCGCGCGCGTAGAACAGCGGCTGAAGCACCTTTTGCAGCACGAAGGCCGGAAGGCCCAGCCCATAGGCCGCAAGGGCAAGCGCCGTGGCGTCGGTGTCGCCCGCCGTCCAGGCGCCGCGCCCGTAGAGAACCGAGATCAGCGGCTCGGCGATCACCACCAAGGCCACCGCCGCGGGCACGGTCAGAAAGAGCGCGAATTCCGCCCCGCGCGAAAAGCTTTCGCGCCCGGCCTCCGCGTCGCCCGCGCGCAGCTGGCGCGACAGGGCGGGCAGCAGCACCGTGCCGATGGCGATGCCCACCACCCCCAACGGCAACTGATAAAGCCGGTCGGCATAGGACAGCCAGGCCACGGCGCCCTCGGTGAACGAGGCGACCTGCCGCCCGACCAGAAGGTTGATCTGCACCACCCCGCCCGCCAGCACCGCCGGCCCCGCGATGATCAGAAGGCGCTTGAGGTCGGGCGTCATCCTGGGCCAGCCGGGGCGCAGGCTGTAGCCAAGCCTGCGGGCCGCGAACCAGGTGAAGGCCAGTTGCGCGATCCCGGTCAGCGGCACGGTCCAGGCCAGCGTCAGCCCCATGTCCCAACCTGCCCGCGCCGCGATCCACATCGCGGCAATGAACATCAGGTTCATCAGCACCGGCACGAACGAGGCTTCGGTAAAGCGCCCGAAGGCGTTCAGCACCCCCGACAGCAGCGCCACCAGCGAGATGAACAGGATGTAGGAAAACGAGATCCGCCCGAACAGCACCGCCATGTCGAAGCGCGCATCGCCCACGAACCCCGAGGCCATCAGCCAGACCAGCCCCGGCATCGCCAATGTGCCGATCAGGGTGAAGGCCACCAGCACCGACGACAGGCCCGCGAATGCGTCCTGGGCGAAGCCGCGCGCGTCCTCGCCCGATTCCAGCTTTTTCGAGAAGATCGGCACGAAGGCCATGTTGAACGCGCCCTCGGCGAAGAAGCGGCGGAACATGTTGGGCAGCGAGAACGCGATCAGGAAGGCCTCGGCCACCGGGCCCGCGCCCAGATAGGCCGCCATCATCACATCGCGCGCAAATCCCACGACCCGGCTGACCAGCGTCCAGCTGCCCACCGTCAGGAACCCCCGCATCAGCCGGATCGGTGCCATCAGCGTCCGGCCCTTGCCGCGCCGGCCGAGATCGCCTCGCGCAGCTTCTTCTCCAGCGCCTCCTGCTTGGGCCGGGAATGCATCTTCAGCCCGAACATGTCCTTGACGTAGAAGGCGTCGACGACCTGCGCGCCGAAGGTGGCGATCACGGCCGAGGCGATGTAGATGTTGTTGGCCGCCAAAGTCCGGGTCAGATCGTAAAGCAGGCCGGGGCGGTCGCGGGTATCGACCTCGATGATCGTGTAGATCTCGGAGCCTTCGTTGTCGAAGGTGATATGCGTGGGAAAGCGGAATTCGCGCTCGCGTTTCTTGACCTTGTCACGGTCCTTCAGCGCATCGCGCGCGACGACCTCGCCGCGCAGCGTCTTCTCGATCATCTTGCGCAGGCGCGGCAGCTTGTCGGATTCGTAGGGGTGCCCTTCGGCGTCCTGCACCCAGAAGACGGCGGTCGCGTAGCCGTCCTTCGAGGTATAGGTGCGTGCGTCGACCACATTGGCCCCCACCAGCGCAAGCGCGCCCGCCAGCCGCGAGAAGATGCCCGGATGATCGGCAAGCGCGAAGGCCGCGCGGGTTGCGTCATGGTCGGCATCGGGATGCAGGTCGATGCGGATCTCGTCATTGGAAAGCCCGCGCAGAAGATGCGCGAAGATGCGCTGGGTCGCGGTGGAAAGGCCCTGCCAGTAGGGCGCGTAATGGCGCCCCAGCTCGGTGCGGATCTCTTTCTGGTCCCATCCGGCAAGCGCTTCGCGCAGGGCCTTCTTGGCCTCGCTTTCGCGCTTGGCGCGGTTGACGGCCTCGGCCCCGTTTTCCAGGAAATCGGCGGTTTCGGCATGCAGCCGGCGCAGCAGCATGGCCTTCCAGTTGTTCCATGTGCCCGGCCCCACGCCGCGAATGTCGCACACCGTCAGCACCGTCAGCAGATCGAGCCGCTTGCGCGTCTTCACCGCCTTGGCGAAATCGCGCAGCGTGCGCGGGTCGGCCAGGTCGCGTTTCTGGGCCACGTCGGACATCAGCAGGTGATAGCGCACCAGCCATTCGACCGTATCGCATTCCTCCGCGCTCAGCCCCAGCCGGGGGGCGACCTTGCGGGCGATCTGCGCGCCGAGGATCGAATGGTCCTCGGGGCGGCCCTTGCCGATATCGTGCAGCAGCAGCGCCACATAAAGCACGCGCCGGTTCACGCCGTCCTTGAGGATGCGCGAGCTGATCGGCAATTCCTCGATCAGCTCCTCGCGCTCGATCTGTGCCAGCGTCGAGATGCACTGGATCGTGTGTTCGTCCACCGTGTAGTGGTGATAGACGTTGAATTGCATCATCGCCACGATCGGCTCGAATTCGGGGATGAAGGCGGACAGGACGCCCAACTCGTTCATCCGGCGCAGTGCGCGTTCAGGGTTGCCGTGCTTGAGAAGCAGGTCAAGGAAGATGCGCGTGGCTTCGCGGTCTTCGCGCATGTCCTCGCCGATCAGGTCGAGATGGGCGGTGACCACGCGCATCGCATTGGGGTGGATCAGCATGCCGGTGCGCAGCGCTTCCTCGAACAGACGCAGAAGGTTCAGCGGATCGGCCATGAAGGTGGCCTGATCGGTGATGTTGATGCGCCCGTTATCGTCGTGCCACGGCCCCTTCAGCTTGCGCCGGCGGCGGAAGATGCGCTGCAACATGGGCGCGCGCTTGACGTGGCGGGCCTCAAGCTCGGTCAGGAAGATGCGGGTCACCTCGCCCACGCGGGTGGCGTGGCGGAAATATTCCTGCATGAATATCTCGACCCCGCGCCGCCCGGCGGTGTCCTCATAGCCCATGCGCCGGGCCACTTCGACCTGCATGTCGAAGGTCAGCTGATCCGAGGCGCGGCGCGCGATCAGATGCAGATGGCAGCGCACCGCCCACAGGAAATCCTCGGCGCCGCGGAAATGCTCGTATTCCTCGCGCGAGAAGACGCCAAGCGCCACGAGTTCCGCGGCCCGGTCGACCTGGTGGATGTATTTCGCAATCCAGTAAAGCGCCTGAAGGTCGCGCAGGCCGCCCTTGCCTTCCTTGACATTGGGTTCCAGCACATAGCGCTGGCCGCCCTGGCGTTCATGGCGCAGATCGCGCTCGGCCAGCTTGGCCTCGATGAATTCGGCGCCGGTGCCGCGGAAAAGATCGTTGCGCAGGCGGTCGCGCAGGTCTTCGGCAAGGGGCTCGTATCCGCCGATATAGCGATGTTCGAGAAGGGCGGTGCGGATCGTGTAATCCTCGCGTCCCAGGCGCAGGCAATCCTCGATCGTGCGCGAGGAATGCCCGACCTTCAGCTTCAGGTCCCACAGCATGTAGAGCATGCTTTCGATCACGCTTTCGGCCCATGGCGTGACCTTCCAGGGCGTCAGGAACAGAAGATCGACATCCGATGCCGGCGCCATCTCGGCGCGGCCATAGCCACCCACGGCGAGAACCGCGATCCGCTCTGCCTCGGTGGGGGTGGGCAGCGGGTGCAACACGTCTGTGGCGATCCGAAGCACGCTTTGGACGATGCCGTCGGTCATCGTGGAATAGCTGCGCACCGTGTCACGCGCGGCGCGGGGGTGGGTGGCGAAATCGCCTTCGATCGCGCCCGCGGCCTCGTCGCGCGCGCGGGCCAGGAACTGCACGGTGGCGCTTCGGATTTCGCGCCCGTCGCTCAGCCCTTCGATGGCCTTGTCAAGCGCGGCATCCAGCCCGGTCCTGTCCAGAAGCAAGGGCGCCCCGGCTTCGGCCGGGGCGGATGGGGTGTTATCGTCCACGGTGTTCTCTTGCCCCGTCGGTGAAAGTGCTGGCCATGTCGCAAAGCGGGATCAGAAGCCGGCGCCCCCGAAGCCGCGCGGCGCGGCATCGACCACGACAACCTGCGAGTTGCGCACCTCGGCCACGGCGAGGCCGCGTTCGTTGGTGCCGTCGGGGCGCAGCCGGAACACGCCGTTGACGCCCACGAAGCCCGAGGATTGCGTCAGCCCCGAACGGGTCAGCGCGTCGGGGCGCCCGGCCCGGACCAGTGCGCCGACCGCGGCGATCCCGTCATAGGCAAGCCCTGCGATCGGGTGCGGCGGCTCGCCGAAGGCGGCCTGATAGCGCGCGCGGAACTGCTGGCTCAGCGCCGGATCAGGCAGCGCGAACCAGCCGCCCTGCACGCCCGGCAACGCCAGCGTGGCGGGCGGAATGTCCCAACGGGTCAGGCCGATGAACTTGGTCGCCGAGGTGTCCACGCCCTGTTCGGGCAGCATCTGCGCCAGAAGCGGCAGCGCCCCGGCGGTATCGGCCGTCAGGAACAGCGCATCCACATCGCCCGACCTGGCGCGCGCCGCGATCGAGGGCACCGCCTCGATCACGCCTTGCTGCGAGAACGGGAACGAGGCCTTGCCCACCAGCGTCGCGTTGGAGCGGCGCGCCGCAGTCTCGATGGCGCGCGCGCTGGTCTCGCCCGCGGGGGTCTGCTCATGCACCAGAAGGATGCGCCGCTTGCCCTGCGAGGCGGCATAGGACATCAGCCGGTTCGCGGTATTCGGGAAGGTCGGGCCCAGCACGAAGACGTTGCCGCCCGCGATGTCGGTGTTGTTCGAGAAGGACAGCACGTTCACATTGCTTGACGCGACCGCAAGGCCCGCCGCATTCGCGGCCTCGGCAAAGACCGGCCCGAGGATGATCTTGGCCCCTTCGTCCACCGCCTGCCGCGCGACATTGGCTGCCTGGGACGCATTGCCGTTGGTGTTGTAGACGCGCAGGTCGATATTCGCGCCCTGAAGGTCCGAGATCGCAAGCTCGGCCGCCTGCCGCAGCGAGCGCGCCAGCGTTTCATCCCCCGAGGCGCCCGATCCGCCCGGAACCAGCAGCGCGACCTGCACCGCGGCGCCGGGGTCGATGCGCTGTCCGCTGTTGCCGCCGGCCATTCCGACGGGCTCGCACGCGGCAAGCCAGAGCGCCGAGAAGACGGCGCCGATTCGAAGCAATGGGTTGCGGGAGCTACGGAAAGAAGCAAACATAACGGCATCCTCTGGTCATGGCGCAGGGGGTCAATACGGGCAGACACTATGCGTTTCCCGATGCGAAGTAAACTTTGCTGCGGCAGGGAAGGGCGAACATGGCGGAAGATGCGCGGCGATCCGGCGGAACCTTGCCGGGCCGGTTGGCACCGGGGTTGCACTTCGTGTCGACCCCGATCGGGGCGGCGCGTGATATCACCCTGCGGGGGCTGGATATTCTGGCCACGGCCGATGTCATCGCGGCCGAGGACACGCGCACGCTGCGCCACCTGATGGAGATCCACGGCATCGCGCTGAACGGCCGCCCGGTGATCGCCTATCACGACCATAACGGAGAGGCCGCGCGTCCGCGCCTGCTGCGCGCGCTGGATGAGGGGAAAAGCCTGGCCTACGCCTCCGAGGCGGGAACGCCGCTTGTCGCCGATCCGGGGTTTCAGCTGGGCCGCGCGGCCATCGCGGCGGGGCATCCGGTCTTTGCCGCGCCCGGCCCCTCGGCGGTGATTTCTGCGCCGACCCTGTCGGGCCCTCCCACCCACCCGTTCCCGTTCGCGGGGTTCCCCCCCCAAACCCACACCGCGCGGCGCAAATGGCTGCGCGAATTCGCCACCGTGCCCGCAACGCTGATCTTCTACGAATCCCCCAAGCGTGTTGGCGATTTGTTAACGGCCATGGTGGATGAATTCGGAGCCGGGCGGCAGGCGGTGGTCTGCCGCGAACTTACCAAACGATTCGAGGAGGTCAGGCGCGGAATGCTCGGCGATCTGGCGCAGGATTATGCCGGCCAGCCGGTCAAGGGCGAGATCGTGGTTCTTGTCGATCGCCCCCATGGCCGTCAGGCAAGCGCCGAAGATGTCGCGCAGGCGCTGCGCGAACGGCTCGGGCACATGCGCGTCAAGGAGGCCGCCGCCGAGGTGGCCGAGATGTTCGGCCTGCCCCGGCGCGAGGTGTATCAGGCCGCCCTGACGATCGGGCGGGACGAATGAGCGGGGCCGCCTCGTATCACGGCGGGCTGGCCGCCGAGGCGCAGGTGGCGCTTGCCTATGAACGCGCGGGCCATCCGATCATCGCGCGCCGCTGGCGGGGCCGATATGGCGGAGAGATCGACCTGATCGCGCGTGACGGCGCGGGCGTGATCGTCATCGAGGTGAAACACTCCGCCACCCATGCCCGCGCGGCCGAGCGCCTGTCACCGCGCCAGATGCAGCGCATCCATGCCGCCGCCGCCGAGTTCATCGGCGCGCAGCCGCATGGCCAGCTGACCGAGCTGCGCTTCGATCTGGCGCTGGTGGATCGGGACGGGCGCATCGAAATCCGCGAAAACGCCTTCGCCCCGGACTGAGGGGTAATTGCATCGCGCCGCGCTCTGCGCCATCAAGAGGGCAACGAAAGGGGGCAAGCATGGCCTTGAAAGTTGCGATCCAGATGGACCCGATCGACGCGGTCAACATTGACGCCGACAGCACGTTCCGGCTTGCCGAAGAGGCGCAGAAACGCGGGCATGAGCTGTTCTACTACACGCCCGACAAGCTGATCTACCGCGAAGGGCATGTCTATGCACGCGGCTGGCCGCTGCATGTGCGGCGCGAGAAGGGCAACCACTTCACCCTGGGCGACGAGGCCGAGATCGACCTGTCCGACTGGGACGTGGTCTGGCTGCGCCAGGATCCGCCCTTCGACATGGGCTATATCACGACGACGCATATCCTTGACCGGATCCACCCGCAGACCCTTGTCGTGAACGATCCGTTCTGGGTGCGCAACTCGCCCGAAAAGCTTCTGGTGCTGGATTTTCCGGACCTTACGCCGCCCACGCTGGTCGCGCGGGATCTGGCCACGATCCGTGAATTCAAGGCGCGGCACGGCGACATCATCCTCAAGCCGCTTTACGGCAATGGCGGGGCGGGGGTGTTCCGGCTGGACCCGAACGACCGCAACCTCGCCTCGCTGCACGAGCTGTTCTCGGGCATCAACCGCGAGCCGCTGATCGCGCAGAAATACCTGCCCGCCGTGACGCAGGGCGACAAGCGCATCATCCTTGTGAACGGCGATCCAGTGGGTGCGATCAACCGCGTTCCGGCGGCGGGCGAGACGCGCTCGAACATGCATGTGGGCGGGCGCCCCGAGAAGGTGGGGCTGAGCGCGCGGGACCACGAGATCTGCGCGGCCATCGGCCCGATGCTGCGCGAGAAGGGCCAGATCTTCGTGGGAATCGACGTGATCGGCGACTGGCTGACCGAGATCAACGTGACCTCACCCACGGGCATCCAGGAACTGGAACGCTTCGACGGCACCAACGTGGCCGAGAAGATCTGGCAGGTGATCGAGGCGAAATGCGCCGCGCTGCACGCCTGAGCTAGCGCCCCGGCGCAAGGCGGTATCCGATCGCCTCGGCCACATGGGGCGCGCGCACGTCCTGCGATCCGTCCAGATCGGCAATGGTGCGCGCGACCCGCAGAACCCGGTGATAGCCGCGCGCGGACAGGCCGAACCGCTCGGCCACCTTGCCAAGCAGCGCGCGCCCTTCGGCATCGGGGGTGGCGATGGCTTCCAGAAGCGCGCCTTCGGCCTCGGCATTGACGCGCTGCAATTCCTCCCCAACCTGCACGCGGGTATCGGCCCGGAGCCGGTCGATCTCAAGCCGGGTCGCGGTCGCTTCGCGGCGCAGGCGGATCACCTCGACCCGGC
>CALMEG010000236.1 GCA_937863185.1 uncultured Paracoccaceae bacterium
AGGGTGTAGGCGGCGCCATAGGCTTCCAGCGCCCAGACCTCCATCTCCCCCAGACGCTGGCCACCGAACTGCGCCTTGCCCCCCAGCGGCTGCTGGGTCACAAGCGAATACGGCCCGGTCGAACGCGCGTGCATCTTGTCGTCGACCAGGTGGTGCAGCTTCAGGACATACTTGACGCCAACGGTCACCGGGCGGGCGAACTGCTCGCCGGTGCGGCCGTCGAAGACGATCGACTGCCCCGAGGTATCAAAGCCCGCACGACGCAGCGCGTCGTTCACATCGGCTTCCTTCGCACCGTCGAAGACCGGAGTCGCGATCGGAACGCCGCCGCGCACGGTTTCGGCATGCTCGACCAGGGCCACCTCGTCCACGCCCGAGAAGACCTCGTCATAGGTCTCGTCGCCATAGCCGTGGCGCATCGCCTCGCGCACCGGGGTCAGGTCGCCCGAGCGGCGATACTCGTGCAGCGCCTCGTCGATCTGGATGCCCAGACCGCGCGCGGCCCAACCCATATGGGTTTCGAGGATCTGACCGACGTTCATCCGCGACGGCACGCCAAGCGGGTTCAGCACCAGATCGACCGGGGTGCCATCCGCAAGGAACGGCATGTCCTCCATCGGAACGACCTTCGAGACGACGCCCTTGTTGCCGTGACGGCCGGCCATCTTGTCGCCGGCCTGAAGCTTGCGCTTCACCGCGACGAAGACCTTGACCATCTTCATCACGCCGGGGGGCAGGTCGTCGCCCTGACGGACCTTCTCGACCTTGTCCTCGAAGCGATGCTCGAGCGCGCGTTTCTGCGCGTCGAACTGATCGTTCAGCGCCTCGACTTCCTTCGCGTCGTTCTCGTTTTCAAGCGCAAGCTGCCACCACTGGCCACGGCTCAGCGTGCCCAGAAGATCCTCGTTGATCTCGGAACCGGCCTTCACGCCCTTGGGGCCCTTCACCGCGGTCTTGCCAAGGATCAGGGTCTTCAGGCGCGCGTAGATGTTGCGCTCGAGGATCGCGAGTTCGTCGTCCCGGTCACGGGCCAGACGCTCGACTTCCTCACGCTCGATCTGAAGCGCGCGCTCATCCTTGTCGACGCCGTGACGGTTGAACACCCGCACCTCGACGATCGTGCCATAGGCACCCGGCGGCAGACGCAGCGAGGTGTCGCGCACATCCGAGGCCTTCTCGCCGAAGATGGCGCGCAGCAGCTTCTCTTCCGGCGTCATCGGGCTCTCGCCCTTGGGCGTGATCTTGCCCACGAGGATGTCCCCCGGCCCCACTTCGGCACCGATATAGACGATGCCCGCCTCGTCGAGGTTGCGCAGCGCCTCCTCGCCGACGTTCGGGATGTCGCGGGTAATCTCTTCCGGGCCAAGCTTGGTGTCACGCGCCGCCACTTCGTATTCGTCGATATGGATCGAGGTGAACACGTCGTCGCGGTGGATCCGCTCGGAGATCAGGATCGAGTCCTCGTAGTTGTAGCCGTTCCACGGCATGAAGGCCACGATCACGTTGCGCCCGATGGCGAGTTCGCCCTGATCG
The DNA here is from genome assembly GCA_937863185.1 of uncultured Paracoccaceae bacterium. GTDB lineage: Bacteria > Pseudomonadota > Alphaproteobacteria > Rhodobacterales > Rhodobacteraceae > CALMEG01. Next base: position 1,534 of record CALMEG010000236.1, read on the forward strand.
GTCGAGGGGCCGTCGGCGACGACCTGCCCCTTGGCCACCACGTCGCCCACCTTCACCAGCGGCCGCTGGTTGATGGTCGAGGACTGGTTCGAACGCTTGAACTTGCGCAGGCGATAGATGTCAACGCCCGCATCGCCCATGCCCAGATCTTCCGTGGCACGGATAACGATACGCTGCGCGTCCACCTGGTCGATGACGCCGCCGCGCCGCGCCATGATCGCCGCGCCCGAATCGCGCGCCACGACCGCTTCCATGCCGGTGCCGACGAACGGCGCCTCGGAACGCAGCAGCGGAACCGCCTGGCGTTGCATGTTCGAACCCATCAGCGCGCGGTTGGCGTCGTCGTTCTCAAGGAACGGGATCAGCGCCGCGGCCACAGAAACCAGCTGCTTGGGCGACACGTCGATCAGGTCGACGGCCTCGGCCGGGTTGAGCATGAACTCGCCGCCCTGGCGGGTCGACACGAGGTCGTTCACGAAACGGCCATCGGCGTCGAGCGTGGCGTTCGCCTGCGCGACGGTGTGGCGCATCTCTTCGGTGGCCGACATGTAGACCACGTCATCGGTCACCTTGCCCTCGATCACCTTGCGATAGGGGGTTTCGATGAAGCCGTATTTGTTGACCCGCGCAAAGGTGGCAAGCGAGTTGATCAGGCCGATGTTCTGGCCTTCCGGCGTCTCGATCGGGCACATGCGGCCGTAATGGGTCGGGTGCACGTCGCGCACCTCGAAGCCCGCGCGTTCGCGGGTCAGACCGCCCGGCCCAAGCGCCGAAAGACGGCGTTTGTGGGTCACTTCCGACAGCGGGTTGGTCTGGTCCATGAACTGCGACAGCTGCGAAGAGCCGAAGAATTCGCGCACCGCGGCCGCGGCCGGTTTCGCGTTGATCAGGTCCTGCGGCATCACCGTGTCGATCTCGACCGAGGACATGCGTTCCTTGATCGCGCGCTCCATGCGCAGAAGGCCGACGCGATACTGGTTTTCCATCAGCTCGCCGACCGAACGCACCCGGCGGTTGCCGAGGTGGTCGATATCGTCGATCTCGCCCTTGCCGTCGCGCAGTTCGACCAGCCCGCGGATACAGGCGATGATGTCTTCCTTGCGCAGCGTGCGCTGCGTGTCGGGCGCATCGAGGTTGAGGCGCATGTTCATCTTCACCCGGCCGACGGCCGAAAGATCGTAACGCTCGGCATCGAAGAACAGCGTGTCGAACAGCGCCGAGGCCGCTTCCACGGTCGGCGGTTCACCCGGACGCATGACGCGATAGATATCCATCAGCGCCTGATCGCGGTTCATGTTCTTGTCCGCGGCCAGCGTGTTGCGGATATAGGGACCGACATTGACGTTATCGATATCCAGGACCGGGATCTCGGCGATGCCGTTATCCAGAAGCACCTTGACGCTGCCGCCCACAAGCTGGCCGTCGCGGTCGTATTCCGCGGTCAGCTCGTCGCCCGCCTCGACATAGATGAAGCCGGTTTCCTCGTTGATGATGTCCTTGGCGACGAACCGGCCAAGGATATGCTCGAAGGGAACCAGAAGCTCGGTCACCTTGCCCTCGTCGAGCAGCTTCTTGACCATGCGCGGGGTCATCTTCTCGCCCGCCTTGCAGATCACCTCGCCGGTGGCCGCGTCGACCAGATCATAGGTCGGACGGGTGCCGCGCACGCGCTCGGGGAAGAACTTGGTGACCCAGCCGCGCTTGCCCTCGGCGCGGTAGGAAACCGTGTTGTAATAGGCATCCATGATGCCTTCCTGATCGAGACCGAGCGCATAGAGCAGCGTGGTCACCGGAAGCTTCCGGCGCCGGTCGATCCGCGCGAACACAAGGTCCTTGGCGTCGAATTCGAAATCCAGCCACGAGCCGCGATAGGGAATGATGCGGCAGGCGAACAGAAGCTTGCCCGAGGAATGCGTCTTGCCCCGGTCATGGTCGAAGAACACGCCGGGAGAGCGGTGCATCTGGCTCACGATGACACGTTCGGTCCCGTTCACGATGAAGGTGCCGTTCGCGGTCATGAGCGGCATGTCCCCCATGAACACGTCCTGCTCCTTGATGTCCTTGACAGAGCGCGCGCCGGTGGTCTCGTCGACATCGAACACGATCAGACGCAGCGTGACCTTCAGCGGCGCGGCATAGGTCATGTCGCGCTGCTGGCATTCCTCGACATCGTATTTCGGCCTGTCCAGCTCGTATTTCACGAATTCGAGGATCGCGTTGTCGTTGAAATCCTTGATCGGAAAGACCGACTGGAAAACGCCCTGGATACCCTCGCCGTCCAGCGGCTTCTCGGCATCGCCCGAGCGCAGGAACAGATCGTAGGAGGATTTCTGAACCTCGATGAGGTTCGGCATTTCAAGAACTTCACGGATTTTGCCGTAATACCGGCGAATGCGCTTCTGACCAACGTAAGCTTGAGCCATGCTCGTCGTGACCTTTCGTCTCTTCGCGGGTGCGCGCCGTCGGGGCCCGGCACGCGCCGCATGCGAATGAAGGGGGTGCGGTTCCATTCATGCCCTCCGTCCCACCGGAAGGCTCCCGAACCGTGAACGCCGCCTTGGAGAAGGCTTTCGGGCGCAAAGCCCTCTCCGAGACAGGTTCGGCTGGGCCCGGGGTTGCCCCGGACCCAGCCCATTCAGATGATCGGATGCAATCGCACCCGGCCCGATTACTTCAGCTCGACTTTCGCGCCGGCTTCTTCGAGCTTTTTCTTCATTTCTTCGGCTTCGGCCTTCGCCGCGCCTTCTTTCACCTTGCCACCGGCTTCGACCAGGTCCTTGGCTTCTTTCAGGCCAAGACCGGTGATGCCGCGCACTTCCTTGATCACGTTGATCTTGTTGGCGCCGGCTTCGACGAGAACCACGTCGAATTCGGTTTTTTCTTCAGCGGCGGCACCAGCGTCGCCACCCGCAGCCGGGCCGGCCATCATGACGGCGCCACCGGCAGCCGGCTCGATACCGTACTCGTCTTTCAGGATTTGCTTCAGTTCTTGCGCCTGCAGCAGCGTGAGGTTCACGATTTGCTCGGCGAGTGCTTTAAGATCGGCCATTTTTCCGTTCCATTCTGATTTAGGGTTTCCAACGTCGGGCTTCATGTCCAACGAAGGCAATCGGTTGCGTCAGGCGGCTTCCCGCTCCTCAAGAGTCTTGAGGATGCCCGCGATGTTGGAAGCAGGCGCGCCAATGGCGCCGGCGATGTTCGAAGCCGGAGCACCGATGCACGACGCGATCTGAGCGATAAGCTCTTCGCGCGACGGCATGGCGGCCACGGTCTTGACACCGGCCGGATCCAGAGCGTCCTTGCCCATGGCCCCGCCAAGGATGGCGAACTTCTCGTTCCCCTTGGCATAGTCCACCGCGACCTTCGCCGCAGCGACAGGGTCCTCGGAATAGGCAAGTACGGTCATACCCGTCAGAAGTTGGGCCAGGCTTGCGCAGGGCTTGTCTTCAAGGGCGATCTTGGCGAGCGTGTTCTTGGCAACGCGGACGGACCCGCCGGAGTCGCGCATGCGCGCCCGGAGATCCTGCATCTGTGCAACCGTCATGCCTTCGTAATGGGCAACCACTACGACGCCAGAGCTTTCGAAGATCTGGCCGAGTTCCTCGACCACTTTCTCTTTTTGGGCTCTATCCACGGTTTCACTCCAAGTATGGGGGTTTCCCCCCGGCTCTCATTGTCCCCGGCCGAAACCGGGGTTCGGGTCCAAGTGGTTCCCGAGAAGATCGCCCGAGGCCAAAGGCCCCGAATTCGTCTCGTTCCCCATCTCAGGAAGGACATTAAGGGGTTTCCCCCACCCTCCGTCTCGGACAGGACGGGGCGGCATGCGCCCCGCCATTCGCCGGGTTCCCCCGGCAAATTCTCAGTTTCCGGTGGCCGAGGTCAGATCGACCGAGACACCGGGGCCCATCGTCGAGGACAGCGACACCTTCTTGACATAGGTGCCTTTCGCCCCGGCCGGCTTGGCCTTGGACACGGCGTCCACGAACGAGCGGACGTTCTGCGCCAGCGCATCTTCCGAGAACGACACCTTGCCGATGCCACCATGGATGACGCCGGCCTTCTCGACCTTGAACTGGACCTCGCCGCCCTTCGCCGCCTCGACGGCCGCTTTCACGTCCATCGTCACGGTGCCGACCTTCGGGTTCGGCATCAGGTTGCGCGGGCCAAGCACCTTGCCCAGACGGCCGACCAGCGGCATCATGTCCGGCGTGGCGATGCAGCGATCGAATTCGATCTTGCCGCCCTGGATGGTTTCCATCAGGTCCTCGGCGCCCACGATATCGGCACCGGCCGCGGTGGCCTCGTCGGCCTTCGCGCCACGGGCGAACACGGCCACGCGCACGGTCTTGCCCGTGCCGTTCGGCAGCGTGACGACACCGCGCACCATCTGGTCGGCGTGACGCGGGTCGACGCCCAGGTTCATCGCGATCTCGAGCGTCTCGTCGAATTTCGCGCTCGCGCTCGACTTGATCAGCTTGACCGCGTCTTCAACCGAGACATTGGTCTTGTTTTCGAAAGCGGCGCGCGCTGCGGCCGTGCGTTTTCCAAGCTTGGCCATGGCTTACCCTTTCACCTCGATACCGATCGAACGCGCCGAACCGAGCACGATCTGCATCGCGGCCTCGACATCGTTCGCGGACAGATCGCGCATTTTCACTTCGGCGATCTCGCGCACCTGCGCGACGGTCACGGTGCCTGCAACCTCGCGGCCCGGAGCGGCCGAGCCCTTCGGGCGGTTGCGCTTGCCGACCGGCTTCAGGCCGGCGGCCTTCTTGAGCAGGAAGGATGCCGGGGGCGTCTTGGTCTCGAAGGTGAAGGACTTGTCGGCGTAATAGGTGATCACGACCGGAACCGGCGAGCCGGCTTCCATCTCCTGCGTCTTGGCGTTGAACGCCTTGCAGAATTCCATGATGTTGATGCCGCGC
>CALMEG010000237.1 GCA_937863185.1 uncultured Paracoccaceae bacterium
GCCGGAACGGGGCCGTCGATCGAGCCACGCTTGCCTGGGATCGCGGTAGGCTCAAACTTCTCGCCGGTGACGATCCGCTGCCCCATATCCTTCAGCTCCTTGCCGTGGCAGGTGGTGCAGTTGTCGCCGCCCTTCGTGAAGGGACGCGCGCCGCCATGTTCCTTGCCGTTCTGCACCCATTCAAACGAGGCTTGGCCGGGATAGAACATCGTCATCGCAATCGGCGCGACGGCCGACCAGTCGACATCCGAGGCAACCTCCTGCCCCGATCCGGAAGCAGCGGCGGCAGCAGGGGTTGCGGCAGGCGTGGCCTCTCCGCCCGAAGCGCCGGCCTTGGCCTGCTCTTCGGCGACGGCCTTTTCGACGGCCGAGGCGATGCGCGCGGCGACGGCCTCTTCCGCGGCCTTCGTGGCGGCGGCGGCGGCCTCGGCCTCGGCGGCCTCCATGGCCTCTACCCGCTCAAGGCTATCCAGATAAAGCTGCGGAATGTCGCGCGCGAATTTCGGGTTCGGGGCTTCCAGCGCCTCAAGGTATTCCTCATCCGCGCGGTCGCGCAGATCCTTGTGGGCAATCCCCTTGTGGCAGTCGATGCAGGTCTGGCCCGTCTCGATCGCGTTCAGGTGCTGCTGGCGCGCGCGGGGGCGCTGTTTTTCGGGCAGCATCGATTCAAAGTCGTGGCAATTGCGGCACTCGCGCGAGTCGGTCTTCTTCATCCGCTCCCATTCGTGCATCGCAAGGCTGAGCCGCTTGGCATCGAACTTCTCGGGCGTGCTGATCGTGCCGACAACCTTGCCGTAAAGCTCTCTCGAGGCCTGGATCTTGCGAATGATCTTGTGCGTCCAGTCCTTCGGAACGTGGCAGTCCGAACAGACAGCCCCCACGCCCGAGCGGTTCACGTCATGGATCGTGCCGGTGTATTCCTGATAGACGGTATCCTCCATCTCGTGGCACGAGATGCAGAAATCCATCGTGTTTGTCGCTTCCATGGCGGTATTGAAACCACCCCAGAAAAGGATGCCGGCGACAAACGCGGCAGCGGCGCCCACCACGGGGACGCCAAAATAGACATAGCGGCGCCACAGGCTGCCGGTTTTCGGTGTGTCGTTGCTTTCATTCGGCATCGGCGATGGCTCCTGCGCGGACAGGGGCGCCGCCATGCGGACGCCGCCCTGTCTGTCAATTCCGGTAAGGGCGGGCAGGCCGCGTCACTGCGGCCTGCCCCGGGATCAGTCACATCAGGTGACGTGGTTGGTGCGGTTGAAGACGTTGAACTTGCCGGTCGGCGCATAGAGGCCGTCGATCCGGGCTTTTTCCTCAAGCGTCTCGGCGTCGTAGATCACCATCTGACCATTGGGTTCTTTCGAGTCGGACATGTTCCACTTGGACACCCACACCTCGGTGCCGTCCTTGTTGAACTCGAAGTGCACCGCAGCCGAACCTTCATCCTCGGTCACCATGATCGTCTTCGCGATCTCGCCGGTGGCCTTGTCGATCACCTGGATCGATTGCTGCACTTCCGGATCCGGGTGCTTGGTCTGGTCAGCCCAGACATATTTCGAATTCGGATGGGTGCGGATGAACAGGCCGGGGCCGTCCGTCTCGACTGTGTAGCAGACCTTCCAGGCCTGATCGGCATGGGCTTCGGGATCGTTGCCCCAGACGGTCACGGTGCCTTCACCCAGGTGGGTGGTGCCGGCAACGGGGCCACAATTGGGATCTTCCCAGTTGGCGCCGGGGCCGGGGTGCGGCAGCGCGCCCACATCGATCAGCGCTTCAAGCTTGCGCTCCTTGGTGTCGACCACGACCATCTGGTTCGATGCGTTCGCGGCGATCTGGAAGTAACGCCCCGTGGTGTCGAAGAACCCGTCATGCAGGAACTTGGACGAGTTGATCTGCTCGATGCGCAGGTTGTCGAGGTCGGAATAGTCCACCTGCCACATCTGCCCCAGCTCCTTCACGGCGACCAGGAAGGTCGGCTCGTTCGGGGTGGTGTAGATTGCGGCTACGCGGGCCTCTTCGACATAGTTGCCGTCGATGTTCACGCCACGGGTCGAGACGACCTTCAGCGGTTCCATCGTATGGGCATCGGCGATCACGAAATGCGGGGGCCAGTAACCGCCACCGATGACGTATTTGCCGTCACCCGACACCGCCACGTCGCGCGCGTCATGGGCAATGTCCACTTCGGCGACCAGCATCTTGTCCGGCGTCTGCCAGAGGTCGATCTTGGTCATCTTGCCGTCGCGGCCCAT
>CALMEG010000238.1 GCA_937863185.1 uncultured Paracoccaceae bacterium
GGCGCAAAAGCGCGCCAGGGCCACCCGCGGCACCGCCAGCCCCCTTGTCAGGATCGCGGCCCCCTCCGGGCTCAACATGCGCGCCTGGCCGTCCTTCAACCCCAACAGCATCACGTCGATCCCGGATGGCACCCTGGTGCCCGTGCAGCGCAGCGGGCGCTTTGCCGGCCGCAAGTGGCACTGCGTGCTCTACGCCGGCCAGGAAGGCTGGATCGTCGCCGACTACACCAAAAACCCGAACTGAGGAGCCGCCCCCGTGAAACTGGATGCGTTCATCACCGCCGCCGCAAAGGCCGCCAAATCCGCTACCGTGCTGTCGAACAACACGACGCTGCCCGAGCTCCCCGCCTGGCAGGCGAAATCCTTCTGGCTCACGCTGATCACCGCGTTGATCGCCCTGGCGAACTCGCAAGGGATCGACTTGCTGGCGGGCGCCCGCGAAATCGGGCTGGGCAACTCGCCCGAGGCGGTGCTCGACAATGCGCAACGCGGGATCTCGGCCTTCCAGACGCTTGCCCCGCTCGTGACCGGCGTCTGGGCGTGGTTCGAGCGCCGCGCCCCGAATTTCCGGCTGGTGTTCTGGAAGCGCGCCGCGCCCGGCCAGTCGTAAGCGATCCCAGGACCATATCGAGCAGCCCCCACCCGTGTCCGACCTCATGCCCCACCATGTCGATCAGATCGTCCAGGCGCACCGGCGTCTGGACGCGCAGGAATCGCGCATCACCAAACTGGAAATTCACTCGGCAGGAGAGGCCGTGCGCAGTCAAAACATCGAGCGATCGCTCACCGAAATCCAATCCGGCATCACCTGGATCACGCGCCTCGTCATCGGCGGGATCATCGTCGGTATCGTGACCTTCCTGCTGTCGGGAGGCTTCAATGTCTGAGCGGGGCGAGATGATGCGCAAGGCGCGTTCGGACTATGTCTACCGGCGTATGATGATCAGCACGATCGCGGCGGCTTACGGCCGGAGCGAGGCCACGATCAGCCGCTGGAAGAAGGCCGCGAAGGAAGCCGGGGACGACTGGGACAAGGCGCGCACGGCCCATGTCATCGCCGGAGAAGGGGTGGAGGTGGTTGTCTCGTCCGTGGTCGAAGACTTCATGATCCAGGCGCAGGCGATCCTGGACGAGATCAAGGACGGCCAACACTCGACGGCCGAGAAGGTCGGCATGCTCGTCTCGCTGTCCGATGCGATGACGAAGATGGCGGCATCGGCCAAGCGGTTCGCCCCGAAGGTCAGCGAGCTCGGCGTCGCCCAGGACGTCATGGCAAAGCTTCTGGACTTCGTGCGCGAGGAGTTCCCGCACCACGCGCCCACGATCCTCGAGATCATCGAGCCCTTCGGTGATCGGTTGGCCGAGATCTATTCGACATGACGAAGCGGCCAAAGCTGAAGGCCGCGCTCAGCCAGAAGGACTTCCGCGCCAAGATCGCGGAGATGGCCTCGGAGTTCGCCCGCCATATCGAGCTGAACGTCGAGGCCTTCGCGCCGGATCCGGCGGCAAAGGCGGAACGCCTGCGGCGCGCGGCCGAACCGGAAGGCGGCTATCAGTTCTTCATGGAAACCTACCTGCCGCATTATGTGCGCGGGGAGCATAGCCTGTTTCATCGCCACATCTTTGCCCGCGTTCCGCAGATCCTCGCCGCTGAAAAGGGCGTTCGGGATCTCTTCGTCGCGCCGCGGGGCGCCTCGAAATCCACGCATCTTTCCCTGGGCTTTGCGCTCTACTGCATCGTGCGCGGCCTGAAGCACTACATCGTCGAGGTCTGTGACGTCTACGACCAGGCCGTGTTGCTGATCGAGGCGCTGAAGGCCGAGCTGACGACCAACGTGCGTCTGCAGAACGACTTCCCGGACGCTTGTGGCGAGGGGCGCATCTGGCGCGAGGGCGAGTTCATCACCCGCAACAACGTCAAGGTGCAGGGCCTGGGCGCGGGCAAGAAGGTGCGCGGCCGGCGCCACGGGCCGCATCGCCCGGACCTGCTGTTCCTCGATGACATCGAGAACGACGAGGGCGTGCGCTCGCCCGATCAGCGCGAAAAGCTGTGGAACTGGATCTACCGGGCCGCGCTGAAGCTCGGTCCGCCCGATGGCAGCATGGATGTGATCTGGGTGGGCACCGTGCTGCATTTCGAGGCGGTGATCGTGAAGGCATCGAAACACCCCGACTTGGACGGGACCGAGTTTCCGGCGGTGGGGAAGTTCCCCCGCCGGATGGATCTGTGGGAACAGTTCGAGGAGGCTTACCACAACGAGGGCAAGGACGCGGCCACCGCCTTCTATCACGCGAACCGCGTCGAGATGGACGAGGGTGCGGTCGTCAACTGGCCATCGGTCCAGCCGCTTCTGTTCCTGATGTTCGAGCGTGCGGCCGACCTCGCCGCGTTCCTGACCGAATACCAGAACAAGCCGATCAACGACGGCAACCCGTTTGGCGACCTGGACTATTGGGTGCAGCCAAACCGGAACTGGATCTTCTTCGGCGCCATCGACCCCTCGCTTGGGATGAAGGGCAAGGGCCGCGATCCCTCGGCCATCCTGATCGGCGGCTTTGATCGGCTGTCAGGAACCATGGACGTGGTGGAAGCCTCGATCCGAAAGCGCCTGCCGACGATCATCATCGCCGACACGATCGCACTTCAGCGGGAATACCACGCGCTGCTGTGGTTCGTGGAAACCGTCCAGTTCCAGGAATTCCTGCGCACCAGCCTGATGACCGAGGCCGCGAAGGCCGGCGTGGGGATCTCGGCCGTGCCGATCATCCCGAATGCGGACAAGGACTTGCGCATCGAGCGGCTGCAGCCGCCGGTCGCCGCCGGGCTGATCCGCTTCAGCACCGCGCACACAACCCTGATCGAGCAGCTGCAGCAATGGCCCAACGGCGCCCATGACGACGGGCCGGATGCGCTCGACATGCTTTGGCAAAACACCCTGATCTATGCCGGAGGCGGCCCCGCCGGACAGATGCAGACCGCATCGGCCCCGACGGGAGGCGATCGGCTGGGCGGGTATCGGCTGGGAGGGCACCACTGATGAAGTGCTCCTATTGCGGCTCACACCTGCACGATATTCGCACCTGTCCGTCGACCTGGGCAGGATCGGCGCGGCGCGCGAACCTGCGTTGCACCTATTGCGGTGGTCGGGACCACGATCGTCAGGCCTGCAAGAAACGCCATACCGGCCGCGCCGAACAGGAGCGCGGCATCACGATCCTCGACAGGTGGAACAGATGACCCGACGCAAGA
>CALMEG010000239.1 GCA_937863185.1 uncultured Paracoccaceae bacterium
TGCTGGCCCCCCCCGGCGCCCCCCGCCATTCGGCGCCCGGGCGAAACTTTGCCCAACCGTCGGCCAATCCCTGCCGAGCGCCCCGCACGGCCGTGGCGCTTGACCCCGCGTCCGCCATTGGATACGCCGCTTTCGACCCATTTTTTCGGAGGCGTTCATGGCTAATCCTTCCATCCTCATCCTTGCCGGCGACGGCATTGGCCCCGAAGTCATGGCCGAGGTGAAAAAGATCATCGGCTGGTTCGGCGAAAAGCGCGACATCGCGTTCGACGTCAGCGAGGATCTGGTGGGGGGCAGCGCCTATGACGCGCATGGCACGCCGCTGACCGACGAAACCATGGCCCGCGCGCAGGCGGCCGATGCGGTGCTTCTGGGGGCCGTGGGCGGCCCGAAATACGACAACCTCGATTTCTCGGTCAAACCCGAGCGCGGCCTGCTGCGCCTGCGCAAGGAGATGGACCTTTTCGCCAACCTGCGCCCGGCGCAATGCTTCGACGCGCTGGCCGATTTCAGCTCGCTCAAGAAGGAGGTCGTCGCGGGGCTCGATATCATGATCGTGCGCGAACTGACCTCGGGCGTCTATTTCGGAGAGCCGCGCGGCATCTTCAACGAAGGCAATGAGCGTGTGGGCATCAACACGCAACGCTATACCGAAAGCGAGATCGCCCGCGCCGCCCGCGCGGCCTTCGAGCTTGCCCGCCGCCGGGGCAACAAGGTCTGCTCGATGGAGAAGGCCAATGTCATGGAATCGGGCATCCTGTGGCGCGAGGTCGTCCAGAAGGTCCATGACGAGGAATACCCCGATGTGGAGCTGAGCCACATGTATGCCGATAACGGCGCCATGCAACTTGTGCGCTGGCCCAAGCAGTTCGACGTGATCGTGACCGACAACCTGTTCGGCGACATCCTGTCCGATTGCGCCGCCATGCTGACCGGCAGCCTTGGCATGCTGCCCTCGGCCTCGCTCGGCGCGCCGATGGAGAACGGCCGCCCCAAGGCGCTTTATGAGCCGGTGCACGGTTCCGCGCCCGATATCGCGGGGCAGGGCAAGGCCAACCCGATCGCCTGTATCCTCAGCTTCGCCATGGCGCTGCGCTACAGCTTCGATCTGGGCGCCGAGGCCGACCGTCTGGAACAGGCGGTCGAGAAGGTGCTGGCCGACGGCGTGCGCACCGCCGACCTGATGGGCCCCGAGGGCGGCACTGCCGTTTCCACGTCCGAGATGGGCGACAAGATCGTCGCGGCCCTGAACGCAAGCCTCTGAGCCTTTGCGAAAGGCCGGCCCCCCGTGGGCCGGCCGCGTCCTTGCCCGCATCACGACGGCAGGGCGGGTCTGTGTCGTGAGGCCGGGCCGGGCTTTGCCGACGCCATGAAGTTCGGCCCTGCCCGGCATCTTTTTGTCGCCGGCCTCTGGCCCAGGACCGGCAAGGGCCTTCATGTCGTCATCGCGGGCCATGCGGCGCGGCGCATTCTCTTCCCGACGACGCGCCGCGGGGTCTGCTCTTTCTCTCTGCATCCTTCCTGTCGTGAACATGCCCGTGCCGGGGCCGTTGAGGCCCTGTGCGAAATCTGCGATGTTGGCCGGGTTAGCGCAAACAGGGGGCAAGGGCGGCACGATGGGCGGCAGCAATATCAGGGGGGCGCTTCTGGGCCTTCTGGCAATGGCGATCTTTGCCACGCATGACGTTGTCGTCAAAACCCTGGGCGGGACCTTCACGGCCTTCCAGATCCTGTTCTTCGCGGCGCTGCTCAGCTTTCCGATCATGACGCTGATCCTGCTGAACGACCGGCGCGAGGCGCATCTGCGCCCGATCCACCCCTGGTGGGTTTTGTTGCGCACCTGCTGCGCCGTGGTCACCGGCGCCTCGGCCTTCTATGCGTTTTCGGAACTGCCGCTGGCGCAGACCTACAGCATCCTCTTTGCCACGCCGCTTCTGATCACGGTTCTGGCCATCCCCGTCCTGGGCGAGCGGGTGGGCATCCATCGCTGGGCCGCGGTGGTCGTGGGTCTTCTGGGTGTGATCGTGGTCCTGCGCCCGACCGAGGCCGATCTGGGCCCCGGCCACCTGGCGGCGCTGACGGCCGCGGTCAGCAGCGCGACCGCCTCGGTCGTGGTGCGCAAGATCGGCTCCGAGGAACGCTCTGTCGTGCTGCTGCTTTATCCGATGATGGCGAATTTCCTGACGATGGGGGCGATCCTGCCCTTCGTCTATGTGCCGATGCAGATCACCGATTTCGGCCTGATGGGGGTGATCGCGCTGTTCGGCCTGACCGCCTCGTTCCTGACGATCCTTGCCTATCGCTCGGCCGAGGCGGTGATCGTCGCGCCGATGCAATATTCCCAGATCCTCTGGGCGACGGGCTATGGCTGGTTCCTGTTCGGAGAGACCGTCGATCTTGCCACCGTGACGGGCGCCGCGATCATCATTGCATCGGGCCTCTATATCGTCTTCCGAGAGGGCCGCCGGAACGTGTCCGAGAACCGCCCCGTGCTGCATACGCGCGGCCGTGGCGAAACCGGCACCACCGCGCCCCGCGCTTCGGTCCTGCAACGCGTGCTGAGCCGCGAGGGCGCGCGGTCAAAACCCCTTGCAAATGCCGCGGGGAATCGGTAACCCCCGCCCACACGGTCGGAGCGTAGCGCAGCCTGGTAGCGCACCTGCTTCGGGAGCAGGGGGTCGGAGGTTCGAATCCTCTCGCTCCGACCATTAAAATTATCCCGAAATATCAATGATTTAAAGTTACCAGTTTTTCGTGTCCAGAACACTTTTACGGACCATAAAAGCGGACCAAACAAGCGTATCGGACTTGTTGGGCTTAGCTTGAGCTACATAATCTCGAAGTGCGCTCATCTCGCGCACATGTCGATTCGACGATATCTTGCCTGCAGTCCGGTAACTGCTCCGCGGCCGACACTTGTAGACAGAGAGGCGAACGTCCTGAGGTTCCGTCGAGCAGTTGACACTGCGCTCTCACGCGCTCAGGGGTGATCTTCTGCTCGCGCTCGCCTGAGATGACGCGAATGAACTCGATCCAGCCTTCTCGTTCTCGCTGACGGCCGTGCCGAACACCTTGAGGATCGCAGTCGCCGCTGTGACGCCGACAGACTCTTCGAGCACAAGATGCATCAGCAGGGCGGAACCTGCTTTCAGGGCTTTCGCCGACGCGGGCACACGATCAAGCGGGATCTTGTTCGCGCCGGATTTCAGAAGGCCCGGTATGTTCGCGTTCACGAAGCCGGCTTCATGGGTGATCTCCTTGTAGGATTTCTTGTGTTTCAGATCGCGAACGCACTTGGCAATGAAACGGGTGCCGGGGCTGCCTCCGTAAGGCGTGTTCTTCACAGTATCTCCTGTGCGTTGAAGCTGTGACATCGTGATACCGTGCGCGCTTGCGCGGGTCGGGTGGGACTACGTGGTCGCGCATAGGGAAGTCGAAGTCTTAGAAGAAACGAGCTCGCTTGATGGGGATGCGTTCTGGCGCCACGACTCCGGGCGGTCGAGCCCTTCGGGTTCAGCGCGTTTGCGCTGCCGGAAGAGGTGGTGGTGGTAGGATATCGAGCGGTTTTCCCAAGACGCCGAAACACGCGTCTACATGGCGCTCTAAGTGTAACCTGATAGATATCGTCAGGCTACATTTCGGAGTAGAAGGCAACATTGTAGGCTCAGATCCGATTCAGGAACGGCTTGAAAGGCTCATAATTGTTACATGGTGCTCAGTGAGCGCGCTCTAACATGAATTGTCTTATTCACTTCTTCGAAACGACTTAGCCGAAGTGTTATCTAAAATCGCTGATTTTTGGGTTTTTCCGGAACGACGCTGTGATGACTGGGCGAACGTGGCGCGTCTGGTGGGGTTTGTGGCGCGGATTAGCATGGCCAGAGGCGATGTTGAGCGCGGTGTGCCGATCGGTCTCGATGGCCTTTCGAATGGGATCCGCCCAGTACCTGATTGTCTTCTCGCAGCCGCATCGCAGCACCGCTATCATGATGGGCGTCCATCTCTAGAACGTCCTAACATACTGGATTCAAAACGGGAGGTGCAATTCACCGGGCCGTTGATTTGCCTCGGAGGCTCCGGCGTTCAAGGGGCCGGGCTGAAATAGGTTTTGGCAAAGGCCGTAAAAGCCTGGGTGATTGGCCGTTTGAGTGCCGCCCCGCGATGGGCGAGCGCGATCTGATGCCGCGGCGGGTGGCCGGCAAGGGGCACACGGACGATCGGACTGCCATCGTAGCAGGGGCCATCTGGCAGGTCGGTTGCCAACAGGCCGACACCGAACCCATTGGCCACCATTGATCGCAGCATTTCAATCGAGCCGGTTTCGTGGGCCACGCGCACCGGGACACTGGCATTTTGCAACAGCGACAGGAAATAGCCACGGCTGTGCGGCAGGTTCACCAGGATTACCGGCTCCTGCGCCAGGTCTTCGGCGCGCAGGCTGCTCTGCCCGGCGAGCCTGTGGCCCTGCGGTAGCAGGGCATAGGGCTCGGCCGCGATCAGGGGTATGATGACGAAATCGGACGGAATGCCGAAATCATAGAGCAGTGCCAGGTCGATCCGGCCCTCGCTGAGCCAGTCGAACAGCGTTTGCAGATCGCCTTCAAGGATGCGGACTTCGGCGTCGGGGCGGGTGGCCAGAAAGCGGCGGACCAACTGCGGCGCATAGCGCGCGCCGAGGGTAGAAAACACCCCCAGTTTCAGGAACTCCGGCGTGTTGTCTCCGCCGCTCAGCACCCGACGCGCCTGTGTCTCCAATTCGCGCAGTTGGGCAAGCTTGTGCTGACCAAAAGGGGTCAGCTCCATCCCGCGCCCGGGGATGCGGAGGAAAAGTTTCTGTCCGAACACCTCTTCGCAACGGGCAATGGCCAGCGAAACCGACGGCTGCGAGGTATTCAGCACGCGGCTTGCCGCAGCGGTGCTGCCGGTGTCCGCGACCGCCAGCAGGATTTCGACCTGGCGGAAGTTCAGCGGTATATTCAAGTTGGAATACCCTTTATATGTATCTCTTATTTCCGAGTATACCTTAGTGGACGCTATCCTCCAGCAAGCAAATGAGGGTGGATGCATGTTCGAAACTGACAAGGCAGTTGGCCGCAGGCCGCTCGAAGGTGTTCGAGTGCTGGATTTCTCCCGCGTTCTGGCCGGGCCCTACTGCACGGCGCTGATGGCCGATCTGGGCGCGGAGGTGATCAAGGTCGAACCCCCCGCGGGCGATGATTACCGCCATATCGGTCCGTTCAGGGACGGCGAGAGCCTGCTGTTTCAATCGGTGAACCGCGGCAAGAAATCGATCGTTCTGGATCTGAAATCCAAGGAAGGCGCGGCGGCGGCCCGGGCGTTGGCGGCAGAGTGCGATGTGCTGGTCGAAAACTTCCGCCCCGGCGTGATGGCGCGGTTCGGGCTGGGGGCAGAGATGCTGTGCGCAGCCTGTCCCCGGCTGGTCTATGTGTCCGTGTCCGGGTTCGGCCAGACGGGTCCGAACCGGATGCAGCCGGCCTATGACATCATCATCCAGGCGATGAGCGGGCTGATGGATATGACTGGCGCCGAGGATGGCCCACCCATGATGGTCGGAGAAGCTTTTGCCGATGTGGCAGGTGGCATGTTCGCGGCTTTCGGGGCGATGGTGGCGCTGTTCGACCGCAGCCGCAGCGGCAGGGGGCGGCATGTCGATCTGGCGCTTTATGACTCGTTGGTGTCGATGATGCCGGTGGCGGCCTGCCGGGCGTTGATGGCGGGCGAGGCGCCAAGACGGACGGGCAACAAGCATGCGCTGTCGGCCCCTTTCGGCGCCTATTCGGCCAGCGATGGCGGTTTCACCGTTGCGGTGCTGAATGACCGGCTGTTTGCGCGTTTCTCAGCGGCCATCGGCGCGCCGGGCCTGGCGGACGATCCGCGTTTTGCCAGCGATGCCTTGCGGCGGCAGAACGAACCGGCGCTGGCGCAGCATATCGAATGCTGGGCCGCTGCCCGCACCGCTCAAGACGCGGTGGCGGTTTTGTCCGAGGCCGGCATTCCGGCCGCGGCCCTGTGTTCGGTGTCAGAGGCCTGGGGCTCGCCGCAGGCGCAGGCGCGCGGCCTGACCTCGGCAGTCGAGCATCCCGCCCTTGGCACGGTCACGGTGCCGGAGCAGCCAGTGCATTTCAGCGGTGCCCCACGGGGCGGGCGCCAGCCAGCGCCCGCCTTGGGCGCCCACACCCAGGACATTCTGCAACAGCTGCGGCACAAACAGGGAGAACCCCGATGAGCGTTGATCTGAACAGTGAAGAACAGGCCGTCATCAACCAGATTGAGCGGTTTTCCAGCGAGGTTCTGGCCCCTGCCGCCGCCGCAATCGACGCAAGATCCCAATTCGCAACCCTGCACCGTCCGGCGCTGGCCGAGATGGGCATCATGGGGATGAACCTGCCCGAGGCTTATGGCGGTATCGGTCTGTCCGGGACCGCGCTTTATTGCGCGGTGGAGGCGATCGCGGGGGCATGCGGCTCTTCCGCCTCGATGCTGACGGCGCATTTCCTCGCTACGGATTCGCTGCTTCTGGGGGCAGATGAGACGCTGAAGCAGCGCATTTTACCTGCTGCGGCGGCGGGGAAGGCCCTGGGGGCCTTTGCCCTGACCGAACCGATGGCTGGCTCCAATCCGGCGGACATGCGCAGTACCGCCGCCCGCGATGGTGACGGTTACCGGCTGAAGGGGGCCAAATGCTTTATCTCCAATGCAGGGGAGGCGGATTTCATCGTGGTCTACGCCAAGACGGACAACGCCGCCGGCGCGCGCGGGGTCAGCGCCTTTGTCGTGGAACCGGCCAAGACCGACGGGGTGGAGATCGGCCGGCACGAGGAAACCATGGGCCTGCGCGGCGGTCATGTGTTCCCGATATCGTTCGACTGCCATGTGCCTGCGGAAAACCGGCTGGGCGACGAGGGCACGGGGTTTCGCACCGCGATGAAGGTGCTGGACAATGGCCGTATTGAAGTGGCCGCGCAGGCCACCGGCATTGCGCGCGCCGCGCTGGATGCGGCCGTGTCCTATGCCAGGGAGCGCGAGGTCGGCGGACAGCCGATCGCCAGCTTCCAGGGACTGCAATGGATGCTGGCGGACAGTGCCACCGAGCTGGCGGCGGCGCGTGCCCTGGGATTGCAGGCCGCCCGCAAGCGCGGGACGGGAGAACGATATTCGAGGGACTCTGCCTTTGCCAAGCTATACGCGAGCGAGGCGGCATGGCGCATCGCGGACCGGGCGCTGCAAATCCACGGCGGATACGGCTACACCCGCGACTTTCCGCTGGAACGCTACCTGCGCGACTTGCGGATCTTCCGAATTTACGAGGGTTCCTCGGAGATCCAGCGAACCATCATCGCCCGCGAACTTCTGAGTTAGATTTTAGGTGGTCTCATATCTGTGTGCGCCCATTTTAAAGTTGCTCTACCGCGGTGAAACAAGAGAGGCCTAGTGAAGGTTGTTGTGGCCGTATTGGCGTTGGCTAGAAATCAAGTCAGCCTTCTTTGACTGTTTTGTCGTGGAGCAGTTACTCTGTCGTGTCTGGAAGGCGCTGCGATCAGCAGAAACAGTTGGTTTAAAATCTGTTTGCCGACCGTCATGAAATGACTTGCCTAGGGGAATTTTCTGCGACGCGGAAAAGCTGGCGCTGCGATCTCAAACAAAACTTTGGATTTTTGTACGGGAAACCGTCCCATGTGCGTAGCTGTCTTGAAGGCTTGCGCGCCCGAGATGAAGAAGCGTCGGCGGCATCGAGCCGATCGTTAGCGGCGGTTCCAACCCATTACTATGCGCTATTCTTGACGCGCCTGTGAGAGGATCGGTCAGAGCAGACGAAGGTTGCGGATGGTGAATAGCAGCGATGGATTTATGGAGGGGTGCGAGGGTGTCGAGCCACCGGCGAGGCAAACGGCGCAGGCCTGATGAGGTCAAGGCGCGGATCGTCGCCGAAAACCTTCAGCCGGGAGTTCGGGTCACCGATCTGGCGGCGCTATGACATTCTGCCCCGTCATCTGTCAGATTGGCGTCGCAATGCTCGATAGAGTCGGCTGGCACTCTCAGGCGACCTGATGGACGCGCCGAGCACATCCCAAGGCTCGGCGGTGACAGAGCCTGCCTTCGTGCCAGGCATCAAGCTAGTTGAAGTCCTGTTCGCGCCCTTCTTCGGAGGATTTCCGGGTGTAGATTTCACAACGGATTCGGCAGGGCATGTTTAAGTGTCTACAAATCCTGGGGCATATAAGGGATGCCAAGTATAGCTTCTTTTTCCGCTGTCCCGCCCGTCTTATTCGATCGTCGGAAAGTAAGTGGGCGGAGACATCTTGAGCGTTTGAAGCTCCTCTGAGTCGGGTTCCATCAGGCGGATAACCGGCCCGTCTGAAACGGCGACATCTTCGCCAGTCAATACGCCGAGTGCCTGCCGCACAGCCATTCGCCCCTGTTCCATGGGATCATCGAATGGCGCGGCCATCACCTGGCTTCCGATCAAGCCTCGTTTGATGGTATGATTCACATATGTAGCTATTAGTCGCGGATGGAGAGCCATTCCCAGATCCTGTTGGGCGAAATGGCCCATTGCAGCCTCGATAGCGGGTGCGGAGCCGATTAGGTAATCGCTCTCTGGCCAAGCGGCCAATGCGTCCTCAACCAGTCTCAATTGCTCTCGGAGGCCCGTATCCGAGCCCAACACGGCGCTGATCTTCAGGCTGCTGGCTTCGATGGCCTTGCGCAGCCCTGTTTCTAACGGTCCGGTCCAGCCCGCCTCTTCGGGCCCGGAAATCAGGACTGCGGAGACAGGGGGGCTGCCGGCCGGATGGCGCGCGGCCAGATAGCTGCCCACGCTGTATCCCATGTCATGCCAGTCGACACCGATCCGCCCGGACAATTCGGGTGAGGCGAGTGCATTCACAAGGCCGAAAACCGGCCGTTGCTCCGCCGCTCCGGCGACAGCTTCAAGCAGGTCCGGATGGTCGAAGCTTACCGTGCCGATGAGAATTGCGTCTACGCCATCTGCCAGGCATTCCGAAAGCTGCGATATCTGGCTCTCCCGGGCGCTGTAGCCGCCGGCCTCGAAAAAAATGAGTTCGGTGCCTTGCCGGGCGGCTTCGGTCTCCAACCCATAGCCAACGCTCAGCCAGTATTCGTCCTTGAAATGCGGGACCAGAACGCAGAGCCGCGTCAGCCCCTCGGTTTGCGCTCCAGCGATGCTGGCTGGCATGAGCAAGACTGCGGCCCAAAGCACGATTGATTGGCCGATCGACAGTCCGTAACACTGAGCCATGCGAAAGGCGCGCTTCGATACCCAGTTTCTCTTGGTTTTTGCCATTCTTGTTGCCCTGACGGTCATGGTCGGGGGGCTCGCGATGGCCGTGAACTGGTATCTCGTGCGCACCCATGATCAGATCATAGACGGAAATCTTCCGGCTAGGGAACTCGCTGCGCGGGTGGACGCGCAGGCCGGGTTGATCGGACCGTTGACGGATGCGCTGGCCATCGCGCAAAGCGACGCCGATCTCGCGCGTGCGGCCGGGTCGGTGGCGATGCTCCTGACAGAAATCGAGGCGGGATTTGAACAGCTTGGTGCCGTGCGGGCAGTGTCGGCGACGGCCGAGCCACCGGAGACGACGCTGGCTCGGATGGTCGAGACTGCACAGCTAACCACGTCCACTCAGGGCGAACTCAAAGCAATTTATGCACGGATTGGGGCGGTAGGTGAGCGGCTCGAAGAATTGATGTCCGCTCAGGTTGATCTCGCGCGATTGCGGATGACAGCGGGCCTTGCAGAACTATATGCGCAGCCATTCGACGCCGCGGACCCGCGGATCGACGGCCTTGCAGACCGATATTTCTTTGCCTTTGACCGGCTTGCCGAGCTTGTCCGTGTCGTTGATGCATTGCGATTGCATATCCCGGCGGAAGTTGCTCCGATGACCGAAGATCAGGTGTCGCGAAGCCGTGAGGAGATCGTCGAGGCTTTGCAGATCGCACAGCGCCGGTCGAGCTACCTGCCGAGCCTTTCGGCGCGAACCGAGGTTGCAGAACTGTTG
Organism: uncultured Paracoccaceae bacterium; assembly: GCA_937863185.1. Taxonomy (GTDB): domain Bacteria; phylum Pseudomonadota; class Alphaproteobacteria; order Rhodobacterales; family Rhodobacteraceae; genus CALMEG01. The sequence continues at coordinate 10,047 of CALMEG010000239.1, forward strand.
GCGCAGTATGGTGCTGCGCTCGAGGCGGGAGGGGCATTCGACCTTCAGTTACAGCTGGGTGTCGCACAGATGCAATTGGCGCGTGATGCGCAGTCGCTGCGTGCGTATGTGGAGAAGCTGGTGAACGAAGCGGGGCTGCTGCGTGATCAGGCGCAGGCGCGCAGTCTTGCCGAGATCGCGCATGCCGACCGGGTGCTGGTCTGGCTTTCGGTTGCTTTGGTCGTCTTTGTCTTGCTGGCGCTGGGTGTCGCGACACTGGTCTGGGTTTATGCACGCAAGCGTTTGGTGACCCGGCTTGGCGCAGTGTCACAGCGAATCGTGGCGGTTGCAGAAGGCGATTTCGAGACGCGAATTCCGATCAGCGGCCATGATGAGATCGGTCGGATGGAAAAGGCGCTCAATGTGTTGCGCCGGCGCTCTGCAGAGGCTGCGCGCCTACGTGGCCATCTCGAGGAGGCTGTTTTGCAGCGCACCGGTGACGTGCTTAACGAAATGCGCGAGTCCGATGCTGCCCGCGCCGAGGCCGTTGAGGCTAACCGGAAGAAGACGGCCTTTCTCGCGCGAATGAGCCACGAAATACGCACCCCGCTCAATGGTATTATTGGCATGCTCGATCTGCTTGGACTTGAAACGCCTCCGGGGCCCGGCAAGGAACGTATCGTAGTAGCGTCGCGTTCAGCGCGGGAGCTTCTCGAAATCACCAATGATATCCTGACCTTCACCAGCACCGAGGAGAGCGGGCCCGGCCGGGGTGCCATGCATTTCTATCTACGCAGTCTGGTCGGTCAGCTTGGCCAGCAGGCTTTAGGTTTGGCGCGGGAAAAGGGGCTCGAGACCGAGGTTGATCTGGCCGAGGGTGCCCCGCCGGTGCTTTTGGGCGATGTGGTAAAGATCAGGCAAATTCTGATCAACCTGATTTCGAACGCGGTGAAATATACGCCGCGCGGGTCGGTGCGGCTGCGCGTCGACCATGCGACAGGCGCTCAGCCGGGCGAGGTTGTGCTGAGCTTTGCGGTCGAGGATACCGGCATAGGGCTAAGCCCGGAGGATGCCCGCAGAGCCTTCGAGGCTTATGGGCGCGCAGATACGGCGTGGCGGTCAGGCACCGAGGGAGTCGGTCTGGGGTTGGCGATCGCGCGGCAATTGACCGAAGCTATCGGGGGCGGCCTGCATTTTGAGAGCGAGCAAGCGCAGGGGACACGGTTCGTGCTGACGGTTCCATTGAGGCTGGGGGACCCTGCGCAGATCGAGACGGAGAGCGCCGTTGAGACAAATAGCCAATTCGACCTTGACGTGCTGGTGATCGAGGATCATCCGGTCAATCTTCTTGTGGCGCGTGGTCTGCTTGAGAAGCTCGGCTGCCGGGTGACCGACGCGCCGGACGGGCGGACCGGGCTGGATCTGGCAGCAAAGGTGCGCTTCGATCTGGTGCTGATCGATCTGGGTCTGCCCGATATCGACGGGGAGTGTGTGGCGCGTGAGCTGCGTGCGCGGCCCGATCCGCCCAGAATGGCCGCGTTGACGGCCCATCTGATTGATGACACCCCTGATGAGCGAGAGCGGATCGGGGTCGATGCGATTCTTGGCAAGCCGGTTTCGCCGCGCGCCCTTGTGGGCCTGCTGGAGGGGGTGGCCGGGCAGGCCCTTGCCGCCCGTGCGCCCGAACCCGAAGAGCGCCCGGATGCCTCTGTTCTGGCCGTGCTGCGCGGCGATATCGACACGATGGGGGCCGAAACGGTGCAGCAGATCCTTGCGGCGTTCCTGAGCGATCTTCCCGAGGGGCTGGCCGCGCTGGCGGCGGCCAGCGGGGCGGAACGCGCGCGCGCCGCGCATCGCCTGAAGGGGGCGGCCTCGAATTTCGCGCTGCACCGCTTCTGCGCGCGGCTGGCCGAGATCGAGAAGACCCCGGACCAGCCCTGCGACGATCTGGGGGCGCTGGCGCAGGCGGCGCGGTCCGATCTGCAAGGTGCGGCGCGCGCGCTGGGGCTTCACTCCTTTTCCGGGGGCACCAGCCTGTAGCCTTCGCCATGGATCGTCAGGAGCCAGTCGGGATTGACCGGGTTGGCCTCGATCTTCTTGCGCAGCCGCCCGATCACCACGTCGATCATCCGGTCGTTCGGGCGCAGATCCGCCCGCCCGAGCGCCTCGGCGATGCGGGCGCGGCTCAGCGTCAGGCCGGGATGGTTCGCAAGCACTTCAAGAACCTGGAATTCCTGCGGGGTCAGGGGCTGCGCATCGACCGGCGATACCAGCCGCCGCCGGATCCGGTCCAGCCGCCACGGCCCGATCCGGTCGGTCGGCCCCGGACCTTCGGGGGCCTGCCCGAGATCCGAGATCCGCGCCAGCAGGTTCTTGACGCGGGCGGCCAGTTCGCGCGGGTCGTAGGGTTTGGTGACATAATCGTCCGCGCCCATCTCCAGCCCGACGATCTTGTCGACCTGATCCGATCGCGCGGTCAGCAGGATGATCCCCACCTTGGATTTTGCGCGCTGTTCGCGGGTGATCGTCAGCCCGTCCTTGCCTTCAAGGTTGATGTCCACAAGCAGCAGTTCGGGCGGATCGACCGCGATCATGTGCTCCATCGCCTCGGCATCCTCGGTCTCCGACACCCGATAGCCCAAAGAGCGCAGGTAACCCGCAAGCCGCATCCGCGTCACGCGGTCATCTTCGACGATCAGGATATGATGGCGCATTTGGTGGCATTTACATTTCTTTACATCTTGGCACAACCGGAATTGCGCAATGTCAACGGGGCCGGGCGGGGGCGGACGTAATGTCCCGCCAGACGCGCAGCCAATGGAGGCAACCATGACATTCGCAAGACCCACCCGCCGCGCCTTTTTGCAGGGCGGTGCCGCCGCATTCGGTGTCGGCAGCCTGATGGGCAGCACCGCGCTTGCCGCGGTGGACCCGAACTCGCATGGCGGACGCATCTTCCACGCCACGCATTACGGCCCCTTCGAAGCCATCGTGCGCGACGGCAAGCTTGTCGGCCTGTCGCCGATGATCGAGCTTGACCAGCGCCCGACCGAGATGCTGACCTACGGGGTGCTTGACCGCACCTATGACAAGACCCGCATCAACCATCCGATGGTGCGCAAATCCTATCTTGAGGGCTGGGAAAGCGGCGATACCAGGCCGGAACTGCGCGGCAAGGAAGAATATGTCCGCACCGACTGGGACACCGCGCTGAAGCTGGCGGCCAAGGCCATCGTCGACACGATCGCGGATCACGGCAACCAGGCGATCTTCTCGTCGTCCTATGGCGGCTGGAGCCATGCCGGCCTGATGCGCCCGAACGTGCTTTAGGGGCGCCTGTTCAACCTTATCGGCGGCTGCACCAACACGCAGGGCGACTGGTCGGCCGGGGCCGGTCAGATCGTCATGCCCCGCATCATCGGCGACATGGAAGTCTATTCGGGCCAGACCGCATGGGAAGTCATCCGTGACAATACCGAGGTCTTCGTGCTGGTCGGATGCGACCCGATCAAGAACAACCGCGTGGAATACACGGTTGCCGATCACGGCATGTATCAGCCCTGGGAACAGATCCGGGACAACGGCTGCAAGTTCATCTCGATCAACCCGCAGCGGACGGCTTCGGACGAATTCCTGAATGCGGAATCGATCCGCATCATCCCTAATACCGATGTGGCGCTGTTCACCGCCATGGCCTTCCATGTGCTTGAACAGGGCCTTCAGGACGATGCCTATATGGCGAAATACACCGTGGGTTCGGACAAGTGGATCGCCTATGTCAAGGGCGAGACCGACGGCACGCCGAAAACGCCCGAATGGGCCGCCGCGATCACCGGGATCGAGGCCGGAAAGATCCGCGAACTGGCCGAACTGCTGGCGACCTCGAAGACCGAGATCGCGGGTTCCTGGGCGATCCAGCGCGCGCATCATGGCGAGATGCCCTATTGGGCGATCGTGAACTTCGCCGCGCTGACCGGCAAGATCGGCAAGCCCGGCGAAGGGGTCGGCTTCAGCTGGCACTATGGCAATGGCGGCATGCCGCAATCGGGCAAGGCGACGCCGGCGGGCCTCAGCCAGGGCAAGAACCTGGTCAAGGGCATCTGCCCGGCCTCGCGCATCACCGAGATGCTGGAAAACCCGGGCATGGAGTTTTCCTACAACGGCAACAAGGGCGTCTATCCCGACGTCAAGATGATCTACAACGCCGGCAACAACTTCATGTCGCACCAGCAGGATACGAACCGGCTGATCCGCGCGCTGCAAAGGGTCGAGACCATCGTCAGCCAGGATGTCTGGTGGACGGCGGCCACGCGCTGGGCCGATATTGTGCTGCCCGCGACATCCTCGCTGGAGCGCGATGACATCTCGGTCGGCGGCACCTACTCGAACGACCGCATCTACGCGATGAAGAAGGTGATCGAGCCGGTGGCCGAAAGCCGCGACGACTTCGAGATCTTCGGCGGCCTGGCCGATCTTCTCGGGGTGGCGGGCCAGTATTACGAATGGGAACAGTTCCCCGAATACATGGACATCCTGAAATTCGCCTATGGCCGGACCTCGGCCGCGGAGGACACCCCCTTTGAGGAGTTCTGGGAAAAGGGCTACGCTTGGCAGAAACCCCCGCAGGAAGCCCGCCAATGGGTGCGCCACGGCGATTTCTATGCCGACCCGGAAGCGAACCACCTGCATACCGAGTCGGGCAAGATCGAGATGTATTGCGAAGGCATCGCCAAGCTCGGGATCGACGACATGCCCGGCATGCCGATGTGGCAGGAGCCGCATGAATATCTGGGCAATGCCAGCGAAGGGCAGCTTCACGTCGTCAGCCCGCACCCGTGGTTCCGCCTGCACAGCCAGATGGGGAACTCGGAGCGGCTGCGCGATCTCTACATGGTCCAGGGCCGCGAGCCGGTGCGGATCAGCACGCAGGACGCCGAGGCCCGCGGGATCGCCGATGGCGATCTGGTCGAGCTTTACAACGAGCGCGGCACGGTGATTGCCGGGGCGGTGGTCAGCGATGACATCATGCCCGGCGTGGTCTCGATCTACGAGGGCGGCTGGCCGCAGCTTGACAGCAAGGGGCGCTGCAACTCGGGTCTGGTGAACTTCATCACCTCGACGCAGCGCGCCTCGGGGCTGAGCCAGGCGACGACGGCCAATACCTGCCTTGTCAGCATGCGCAAATGCGAAGACCCGGAAGGCCCGAACATGGCCTATGACAAGCCGCCGATCCTGGAGGATGTCGAGATCGCCGCGATCGACGACGACAAGCTGGGTCTTGACCGGATCTACGATCTGGTGGCCGCGCTTTATGCCAACATGGAGCCGGGTGAGAAGATCTTCTACGAACGCTGCACGGTGTGCCACGGTCCGCGCGATCCGGGCGGTTTCACGCAGCTTCAGTGGAAGGGGATCACGCCCTCGATGTTCCCGCGCGCCGGGCTGGACGAGACCGAGATGGCGCTTGTCACCGACTTCCTGATGCGCAACGCGTCCGACGCGGGCGCAAACTGAGGATCTTCCGGCAGCCGGCGCGTTCGGCTGCCGGATCGGCTGCAGCGCTTCGCAAGTGCGGCACCAACCCCGCAACCGCCAGCACCGACTGGAAGGAGCGCTGAGCATCGGCCAGTTTGCCGCGCAATGTTGCGAGCATCTCAGCGCCACGGTCAGGGCCAAGGCGCTCGGCTGCGGTAAGGGATCCACTCGACATCGGAATAGAGCCTTCCCATAGCGGGAAGCTCGGCCATGCAGGGGGCGTATCGGCACCAAGCGAGGCGGTGGCTTTGGCCAGTTCCTGCGGAATGGGTGCCGCGTCGGGCTTGAAGACGCAGTCCTCGCAATCGTCGCGGCCGGAATAGGCAAGCAACGCGACGATCGGATAATCGAAGTAGAAAGCCGGGCCTTAGGGCCGGAGTTTCAACGTCTTTCCAGTCACGTCGAACGGTGCAACCAGTCGCCGGGTGTGGATCGAGACTGCCCGACCGCCCTGCCATTTCGCCGTCCAGTCGTTCGGGACGTTAAATGTTGCGGTTTCGCCATCCAGCGCGATTTCCAGATCACCACCGTAGTCCAGCGTTGGAAGCGCTCCAGCTTGAGTTCGACCATCTCGCTGTCGCTGTCGTGTTTGCCTGCCTCGACCACCATAAGCATGAACATGTCTTCATAGGTCCGGCGCGCACAGTTCGACAAGCCGCAGCTGATCGTTGACTGGCGGTGTACGCATCACATCGACGAAATTATGCGGATGAGCCTGCACCGGCGGTGGGGCAAGCGCAGCAAGAACGGTCAGCAAGGCCGCAGGGAAAAGAGCATGCAGACGGATCATGCCCCGATCTATCGCATCGGATTTGTGCTGGACAAGAAGATAGACCTTGTTTTGAGTAGATGTTATCTTATAACAAATGTTATTGTATAACAGGAGGCAATCGTGTCAGACCGTCTTCCCGTAACCGTGCTTTCCGGATTTCTTGGTGCCGGAAAGACCACGCTTCTTAACCATATCCTCGCCAATCGCGATGGCCTGCGCGTCGCGGTGATTGTCAATGATATGTCCGAGGTGAACATCGACGCCGATCTGATCCGTGCGGATGGCAGCCTGACTCGGGGCCAGGAAAAGCTGGTCGAGATGACCAATGGCTGCATCTGCTGCACGCTGCGCGACGACCTTCTGACCGAGGTGCGTCGTTTGGCCGAGGAAGGTCGCTTCGACTACCTGTTGATCGAATCGACAGGAGTATCTGAGCCCCTGCCTGTCGCCGCCACGTTCGAATTCCGCGACGAAGCAGGACAGGCGCTTGACGATGTCGCCAGACTCGACACGATGGTAACGGTGGTCGATGCTGCGAACCTCACGCGGGATTTCTCGGCGCAGGACTTCTTGGCCGATCGCGACGTGGAACTGGGTCCAGAGGACGAACGCAGCCTGGTGCACCTTTTGACCGAGCAGATCGAATTCGCCGACGTGATCGTGCTCAACAAGATCGGATCGGCCAGTCCCTCCGAGCGCGATACCGCCCGCGCGATCGTCCGCGCGCTCAACGCCGATGCGAGGATCATTGAGACAGATGACGGCAATGTTGCACCCGCCGAAATTCTCGGGACGGGCCTATTTAGCTTTGAGGCGGCGCATCGCCATCCGACCTGGGTGCAGGAGCTTTACGGCTTTGCCGATCACATCCCCGAGGATACGGAATACGGCATTACTTCCTTTGTCTATCGCGCCGAGCGCCCCTTTGACCCAACCCGGTTGGCCGGGTTCTTCGAAACCCCGCTGCCCGGGGGGATCCGCGCAAAGGGGCATTTCTGGATCGCCACGCGACCCGACTGGGCGGGCGAATTCTCGATGGCCGGGCCGATGATGGAGGTGCGGGGTTTGGGTCTGTGGTGGGCCGCTGTGCCCGAGCAGCATTGGCCCGAAGAGGCGCGCGTGCGGATGGCCGGCGTCGCGTCGCGGGAATTCGGAGACCGGCGGCAAGAGATGGTCTTCATTGGTCTTCTGGGGCAGATGGACCGCACCCGGATCGAGGCGATTCTTGACCGCTGCCTCGTGCCTGAAACCCGTTTCATCCCCACAGCATGGACCGGGTTGGCAGATCCCTTTCCGCGCTGGGGTAGCGCCGCGTGAGGCGCAATCTCGCAACCCGGCTACGTGTCCGTACGCGGGACAACTCTATGGCGGCCTATGACCGCCTGCCCGCCCCCGCGCGAGCTTGGGTGGCGCAGGCGGTGCTGCCCTGGTCGGCGACCTCGGTGGCGCGGCTGTGGACGCAAGCACTACGCGAAAGTGGCTGCGAGGCGGAGGCGCTGGCGCGACTCTCCGCCGCGGAGACCCGCACCTTGGCCCGTGAACCCCGCGTGTCCTGAGTGGCGATTACTCGGCATCGCCCATTTTCACAGCGTTCAGCAGCAAATAGTTCTACCCGCCCCCTTTTGCGGACGAGCCCGGCTGAAGATATTGGGGGAGACGATGAAAAGAGGTGTGATGATGTCGGCAAGGATGAACTATTACAAAGCAGCGCCCTCGGCCATGAAGGCAATGATGGCGCTGGATGAGGCAACGAAAGAAATTTCGGTTCCCCCGGCTCTGCGCGAACTTATCAAGATGCGCGTGTCGCAGATCAATGGCTGCGCCTTCTGCTTGAACCTGCATGCGCCGGAAGCCCTCGCTGCCGGAATCTCGCAGCAGAAACTCGATGTTCTAAGCGCTTGGCGTGAAAGCCCTGTATTCGACACGAAAGAGAGAGCGGCGCTTGGATGGGCCGAGGCTCTGACCCGTATCGAAGCAAGCGGTGCGCCGGATTCGGATTATGCGGCACTGGCCGCAGCTTTCAACGAGCAGGAGCGGGTTGAGCTTACGCTCGTCATCACGACCATAAATGCTTGGAACCGCTTCGCTGTTGGTTTCCGCTCGCAGCATTCGGTTCGGGCAGCGGCGGCGAGCTGAAGGCTGCTGTCTGCGAGAAGCTGCTTCGCCCAACAATACTGCCGGTTGCTCCAGGAAGATGTTGCGGCAAGATGAAGGGGCTGTGCTTGGGTACCCATAACAGCGACATTTCGCCTTTCGGATGGCGGCCCCGGACAGTCGTTCATTGACAAGGGTCGTCGTGCGCTTCCCGGGCAGCCTGCAGCAGCTGCGAATGGTCCCACATCTCTGCCGGTGTCGAGACGTATCGGGCGACCCATGATCTGGAACGGGTCTTTCATTGCATGGCGGACGCTTGCGATACTCCGGAAGATGCGTCATCAACCGGGAGGCAGACGCATGTTACCGCTTTCTTGCCACAAGGAACGGCCGCACGTCTCTGCCGCGGCTACCGTGGCGGGCGCGTTCGATAATGTCGAACCCTGCGGCCTCGATCTCTTGCTCAAGGCCTTCGGCCGAGAATGTCGCCACGAAAGGCGCCTTTCCGATAAGCTGCATGACGGGGATTGCCATGCGCACGAGGATGTTCATTTCCGCAAGGCTTGGTGTCTTGGAAATGAAAAGCCCGCCGGGTTTCAAAAGCCGATGCACACCGCGCAGGGCCGCTTCGCGGGCGGCGATCAGATGCAGCACGTTGAAGCCCAGGGCGGCGTCGAAATTCTCGCCGCTCCAGCGCGCCTCATCCGGTGTGGCAACCTCGAAACGGATATTGGTGCAGCCTTCCGCCCTGGCCTTTTCCCGAGCGATTGCGATCATCTCGCGCGAGAGGTCGGTTGCGACCATATGCCCGACCGATGACGCAAGCCTGAGCGCGGTCGTTCCCGTGCCGCATCCAAGTTCGAAAACCGCATCGTCGGCACGCAGATAATGGCGTGCACGCTCGACCGTGCGCTCATATCCTGCCGGATCGGCAATCGGGCCGGTGGCGTATTTCCGGGCGATCCGGTCCCAGAACCTTGCGTCTTTAGCCGTGTCAAACATCGCGCTCTCCTGTGCGGCCAGCTTTAACATATACATTTACGAATTGAATTGAGCTTATTTGTAGATACGATATGCGAATACTCATGAATGAGCTTAACTGGAATCATGCCCGCGCTTTCCTTGCCACGGCTGAGACCGGCTCGCTTTCAGCGGCGGCCCGGCAGCTTGGCCTGACCCAGCCCACACTCTCGCGCCAGATCGCGGCCTTCGAGGCAGAGCTTGACGTGACCCTGTTCGAGCGGATCGGCAAACGGCTTGTGTTGACCGAAACCGGCGCACATTTGTTGCAGAAGGTCCGCGCCATGGGTGAGGCGGCGAATGCCGTGACCATCGCTGCCTCGGGTCGCGTGGAGGCCATCGAAGGCCGCGTCAGCATTTCGGCAAGCGACGCTTACGCCGCCTATATCCTGCCCGCAATTATCGAACGCATCCGCCGCGAAGCGCCGCAGATTACACTGGTTATCGTGTCCAGCAACACGCTGAGCAACCTGCACCGGCGAGAGGCGGATATCGCGATCCGTCACGTCAGGCCGGATGGTGAGGGGTTGATTGGCAAGCTCGTGCATGAAAGCTCAGCCCATCTCTATGCCGCGCAGACATGGATCGAACGCAATGGTTATCCGGCCCACATCGAAGATGTCGCCGATCACGATTTGATCGGCTTCGAAGACGCCGAACGGTTCGTCCTGCATATGCGAGATGCGGGCCTGAATGTGACAGCCAGGGGCCTGCGGCTCTTGTCGGAAAGCGGTGTCGCCGTGTGGGAAATGGTGAAGCGCGGCCTGGGGGTCGGCGTCATGGCACAAGAGATCGCGATACGGACAGAAGGGATCGTCGAGTTGTTTCCCGATACCCCGTTGGTCAGGTTTCCGGTCTGGCTGGTCACGCATCGCGAATTGAACACCAGCAGGCGTATCCGGCTGGTCTATGAAATCCTGTCGGATGAACTGGCGCGCATGGAATGCATCAGGCGTTCGGATGAGGGGCCATGAGCCGGACGTGCCGCACCGTCCAAGGTATCTGATCCACCCCAAACGGGCCTGAGCGCCCCTTTGCCGCGGAAAGAGGCGATGGCCGCTAAAACCTTCCGGTGAATGGTCTTGCGTGCCTCTGCCGGGCCACCGCAATCTGCTTGTCATCGAAAATTCACATGCAACCAGCCATTATTTCATTATTATGTGAAATATGGAAAAAGAGATTCCCGAACAGCTGACCGCTCTTGGCCATCCGCAAAGGCTCGCGGTGTTTCGCCTGCTCATGCGCCGCTACCCCGACCGCGTTCCGGCCGGGGAGCTGGCCGCCGCGCTTGGCGTCAAGGCTAGCACGATGTCCAGCTATCTTGCCGCGCTGCATCGCGTGGGGCTGGTGGCGCAGGCGCGTGCGGGAACCTCGATTCTCTACGCCGTTCACATGGCCAATGTGCAAGGGGTATTTCAATACCTGCTTGGCGACTGCTGCCGCGGCCGCCCCGGGCTTTGCGCATCGCCGATCACAGGGGGGCTGCCCATGACGGATCGCAAATACAATGTCCTTTTCATCTGCACCGGAAATTCCGCCCGTTCCATCTTTGCCGAATCCCTTCTGCGCAAGGCCGCAGGAGACCGGTTCAATGCCTATTCCGCAGGGATGAAACCCTATTCGGAGCTCAACCCCTTCGCGTTGCGGGTGCTGCGGGACAAGGGGCATGATATCTCCGGGTTGCGGTCCAAGAACATTTCGGAATTTTCGGGGCCGGATGCGCCGGAGCTTGATTTCGTGTTCACCGTCTGCAACCAAGCCGCCAACGAGGAATGCCCCGCCTGGGACGGGCAACCCATCAGCAGCCATTGGGGCATGCCCGATCCGGTGAAGGCCGGCGGCACGGATGCCGAGAAGGCCCTGGCCTTCCAGCAGGCCTATGGCGCGCTGAAGCACCGGATCGAGGCGTTCGCGGCCCTTCCGGTCGCAAGCCTCGACCGTATCGCCCTTCAATCCGCGGTGGACGAGATCGGCCGCACCCCCGCGGAGGGGCTTTGATGACCACCTATGCCCTGAACGGCCTTGGCCGCATCGGCAAGCTTGCCCTCAGGCCGCTGCTTGAACGCGGCGCGCGCATCGCCTGGATCAACGACGCGGTGGGTGACGCCGCGATGCACGCGCATCTTCTGGAATTCGATAGCGTCCATGGCCGTTGGGATGCGGAATTTTCGCACGACGCGGGCGGCGTGGTGATCAATGGCGACCGGCTGCCCTTCATCGGCACCCGGAACCTTGCGGAGCTTCCCCTGGACGGGGTGGATGTGGTCATCGACTGCACCGGCGCCTTCAAGACAGAGGAAAAGCTTGCGCCCTGTTTCAAGGCCGGCGTGAAGAAGGTCGTGGTGTCTGCCCCGGTCAGGGGCGGGTCTGCCGCCAATATCGTCTATGGTGTCAATCATGACAGCTATGATCCCGCCCGCCACCGGATCGTGACGGCGGCGTCCTGCACCACGAACTGCCTTGCCCCGGTGGTGAAGGTCATCCACGAGACCTTCGGGATCCGCCACGGCTCGATCACGACGATCCATGATGTGACCAACACCCAGACCATCGTGGACCGCCCGGCAAAGGATCTGCGGCGCGCGCGTTCCGCGCTGAATTCGCTGATCCCGACGACGACGGGGTCGGCCACGGCGATCACGCTGATCTATCCCGAACTTGCGGGCCGGCTGAACGGCCATGCGGTGCGGGTGCCGCTGCTCAACGCCTCGCTGACCGATTGCGTCTTCGAGTTGGAGCGCGCGACCACCGCGGAGGAGGTCAATGCCGCGCTGAAGGCGGCCGCCGATGGTCCGCTGAACGGCATCCTGGGGTATGAGCCGCGGCCGCTGGTTTCGGCCGATTATACCAACGACCCCCGCTCTGCGATCGTCGATGCGCTTTCGACCATGGTGGTGAATGGCACGCAGGCAAAGATCTATGCCTGGTATGACAACGAATCCGGCTATGCTAACCGGCTGGTGGATGTCGCGCTGATGGTCGGGGCCAGGGCATGAGCCGCAAGCCCGAGGGCCTGTCCGCCTATATCGCGGTCACGGCGGCCTATTGGGCGTTCATGCTGACCGACGGCGGCCTCAGGATGCTGGTGCTGTTGCACTTCCACACTTTGGGCTTCTCGCCGGTGCAACTGGCCAACCTCTTCATCCTTTACGAGGTCGCGGGCATGGTGACCAACCTTGCCGCGGGCTGGATCGCCGCGCGTTTCGGGCTGGCCGCGACGCTTTACGCGGGCCTTGCCTTGCAGGTGGCCGCACTTCTGGCGCTAAGCCGGCTTGATCCGTCCTGGGCGGTCGGCGCTTCGGTCATCTTCGTGATGTGCGTGCAGGGGGCAAGCGGGGTGGCGAAGGATCTGGCCAAGATGTCGTCGAAATCTGCGGTGAAGCTTCTGGCGCCGGGCGATGGCGGCGGGCTGTTTCGCTGGGTCGCGCTGCTGACGGGATCGAAGAACGCGATCAAGGGCGCGGGCTTTCTTCTGGGGGCTGCGCTGCTTGCCAGCCTGGGGTTCAGGGGGGCGGTGCTGGGCATGGCCGCCGTTCTGGCCGTGATCCTGATGCTTGTCGTGGCGTTCATGCCGCCGGGCTTGCCGGGGGGGCGCAAGGGCGCGCGCTTCTCCGAGGTCTTCTCGAAATCGGCCAATGTGAACTGGCTTTCGGCGGCGCGGGTGTTCCTGTTCGGCGCGCGGGACGTGTGGTTCGTTGTCGGCATCCCGATCTATTTCCACGCGGTGCTTTCGGACGGCACCGAGGCGGGCGACCGCGCGGCCTTCTTCCTGATCGGCGGTTTCATGGCGGTCTGGGTCATGCTTTACGGCGCGGTTCAGGCAAGCGCGCCGAAGATCCTGCATACCGCCAGCCGCCCCGAAAGCACGCTGATCGGGGCCGCGCGCAACTGGGCGGGCCTTCTTTTCACGGTGCCTGCGGCGCTGTGCGTTGCAAGCCTGCTGTCCCCGGAACCCGCGCCGTGGCTGACGGTCACGCTTGTCGCGGGCCTTCTGGTTTTCGGGGCGCTCTTCGCGGTCAACTCCGCGCTACACTCTTACCTGATCCTGGCCTTCAGCAGATCAGAGAGGGTCACGATGGACGTGGGTTTCTACTACATGGCCAATGCGGGCGGGCGGCTGATCGGCACGCTTCTGTCCGGGTTGACTTATCAGATTGGCGGGCTTTCCCTCATGCTGGGAACTGCAGCCGCCATGGTGGCGCTTGCGGCGCTGGTTTCGGGCCGTCTGACAAGCCACCCCGCCATACCGGCGGCCTGAGCGGCACCGGGTCGAACCCTGGCGCGGGATTTTCGCAATAGGCGCCCGATTTCCGGCGGCGAAGGTTCGGGGCAATGCTACATTCCGGGCATGTTGTTCGATCTGCCAGACCACGCCACACTCTATCGCGCGCTTCAGGGGCGTGATTCGGCCTATGACGGGCAGGCCTATGTCTGCGTGGTCTCGACCGGGATCTTTTGCCGCCTCACCTGCCCTGCCCGCAAGCCAAAGCCGGAAAACTGCACGTTCTACGCTACCGCCGGCGAATGTATCACCGCAGGCTACCGGCCGTGCAAGCGGTGCAAGCCGCTGGCCCCGATGGCCGCGTCCGATCCTGCCATCGCCACTCTGCTTGGCGCGCTGGAGGAGTGCCCCGAACATCGCTGGTCCGAAGAGGATGTCGCCCGCATGGGGTTTGATCCGTCCACGGTCCGGCGCGGCTTCAAGCGGCAGTTCGGGATGACCTTTCTGGAAATGGCACGGCAAAGGCGGTTGCGCGACGGGTTCGAGACGATCCGGGGCGGAGGCAAGGTGATCGAGGCACAGCTTGACGCGCGCTTCGACTCGGCCAGTGCATTCCGGGCGGCGTTCGCCCGGCTTCTGGGGCGCGCGCCGGGAAGCTTCGATCAGGGCGCGCTGCTGCTGGCCGAGTGGGTGACGACGCCCCTTGGCGACATGATCTCGCTCTGCAGCCGGTCGCATCTGCATCTGCTTGAATTCGTGGGTCGCAAGGCGCTGAGGGCAGAGGCCGCGCGGCTTGAAACCCGAAGTCAAGGTGCGCTTGGTATCGGCAAGACCGCTCCGGGTGAACAGATCCGAGCTGAGCTTGAGGCATTCTTTGCCGGTCGCTGTGCCGAATTCCGCACACCGCTGGCCTATTCCGGGTCGCCCTTCGCGCAGGCCGTCTGGGAGGAACTGCGGCAGATTCCGCCCGGTGTCACCCGCAGCTATTCCGATATCGCCGCGCGTATCGGGCGGCCAACGGCCACGCGCGCCGTCGCGCGCGCCAATGGTGCCAACCAGATCGCACTTGTCGTGCCCTGCCACCGCGTCATCGGGGCCGACGGTTCCTTGACGGGTTACGGGGGCGGGTTGTGGCGCAAGCAGAAGCTGCTTGAGATCGAGCGGCAATTCCGCATCCCAAGCACGGCCTAGACGCGGATCGGCCCTGCCGCCTGCCGGGCGATGCGCGCGACATCGCGGCTCAGGATCAGCCCGGACTCCATATCGGCAAGCCGCACCCATCTGGCATCGAGGGCGTCGTCCGCGGCGACGGGCTCGCCTGCTTTCCACTCACATTGAACGGCGACCAGAACGAAATGCTGTCGCAGCGTGCCGTCCCCGGCCCGGTCATAGGCGTCCAGCGCGGCGAACGCGCCCCCTGCCGTGGCGGTGACGCCGGTTTCCTCCAGCAACTCGCGCTCGGCCGCCTGTTCCAGTGTCTCGCCGAATTCCACCTTGCCGCCGGGAAAGCCCCACAGCCCCGCGTCAGGTGGATTGGCGCGCTGCACCAGAAGAACCCGGCCGCCGCGGATCACCACCGCCAGAACGGCGACGACAGGGCGGACGGGAGGACTGACAGGCATTTGTGGGTTTCCGTGCAGATGGGTCTCGTGCAACCTATCTGCCGCACGCCCGACGATTCAAGGTTCAGATGGCGCGGCGGACATGGCAGGCTTTGGCCCTGCATGGGGGGCCATATGTCGAAAAGTCTTGCCGTCTTCCTTCTGTGCCTTGTCGTGATCTGCGGGATGTCGCCCTGGTTTGCCGCGGGCGCGGCCATGGCCGGGATCGCGCGCGAAAGCGGTATAAGCCCGGTCTTGCAGGCGATGCTTTCCTCGGCGGTTCAGGCGGGGTTCGTGATCGGGGCGCTTGGCTTTTCGGTCACCGGCATCGCGGACCGTTTCGACCCGCGCCGGGTCATGGCGCTTGCGGCGGTGTTGAATGCCGCGACAACCGCGGCGCTGCTGATCGTTCCGCCGGGATCGGCCGCTGCCGTCGCGCTGCGCTTTGCCACGGGGATGGGTTTTGCTGGGATCTATCCGGTGGGCATGAAGGTGATGGTGGGATGGGGGCAGCGCGACCGCGGCTATCTGGTCGGCCTGCTTGTGGGTGCGCTGACCTTCGGCAGCGCCACCCCGCATCTTGCCGCCTATTTCGGCGGCACCGACTGGCGCATCGTGGTCGGGGCGACGGCGCTTGCCTCGCTGATCGGGGGGGCGCTTTCGTTGCTGCTTCGGGTAGGGCCCTACCACGCGCGCGCGCAATCCTTCGATTTCCGCGCCATCCGCCTGATGTGGACGAACCGCCATATCCGTGCGGCAACCGGCGGCTATCTTGGCCATATGTGGGAGCTTTATGCCCTTTGGGGCTGGATCGGCGTGATTGCTGCCGCAAGCTACAGCGCCGGCATGCCCCTTCCCGAGGCCGAAAGGCTGGCCGCGCTGACGGCGTTCTGTGCGATTGCCATCGGGGCGTTCTTCTGCATCCCGGCGGGCAGGCTTGCCGATCGCATCGGCAAGGCGCGCATCGCCTCGGGGGTGATGTGGCTGTCGGGCGGTGCGGCACTGGCCAATGCGGCGGCTTTCGGCGGGCCGGTCTGGCTTTCGTTTCTGCTGCTGCTGGCCTGGGGCGCGGCAGTCATTCCCGACAGCGCGCAATTTTCCTCGTTGATCGCGGATCATGCGCCGCCGCATGTCGTGGGCAGCCTCATGGCGATGCAGAACGCGCTTGGCTTTGCGCTGACGATCCTTACCGTGCAGCTTGCGCCGGTTCTCGCGGCCGCGATCGGCTGGCCGGGGGTGTTGGTCCTGATGGCGCTGGGGCCCGGTTTCGGGATCTGGGCGCTGCGAACCGCATGGGCGCGCGGCCAAGGATGAAACAATCCGCACCGCGCAACGAAGAGCATGGCGTGAAACCCCGGCAATGGCCTGCGCCAGGCTGGAGTTTTCGCGCCGATGCGCCATCTATGGATCAGTGCTGCCCTTGAGAGTGGGAGAAGACATGACATACGAGAAAACCGAAGCCGCCCTGTCCCGCCTGACGCCCGAACAATACCGCGTCACGCAGCAAAGCGGCACCGAGCGCGCCTTTACCGGCGCCTATGACAAGCATTTCGCGCCCGGCATCTATGTCGACATCGTCTCGGGGGCGCCGCTTTTCGCCTCGGCCGACAAATACGATTCCGGCTGCGGCTGGCCTGCCTTCACCAAGCCCATCGCCCCCGCCATGGTGGCCGAGTTCCGCGACACCTCGCACGGGATGGAGCGGGTCGAGGTCCGCTCGGCCCAGGGCGACAGCCATCTGGGCCATGTCTTTCCCGACGGGCCGCGCGACCGGGGCGGAATGCGCTATTGCATCAATTCGGCCAGCCTGCGCTTCGTGCCGAAAGAGCGGATGGAAGCCGAAGGATACGGCGAATATCTTGATCAGGTGGAGGAAGGATGATGAACGAACGCGCCATTCTGGCGGGGGGCTGCTTCTGGGGCATGCAGGATCTGATCCGCAAGCTGCCCGGCGTAAGCGCAACCCGCGTGGGCTATACCGGGGGCGATGTGCAATTCGCCACCTATCGCAACCACGGCACCCATGCCGAGGGGATCGAGATCCTCTTCGATCCTGAAAGGATCAGCTATCGCAGGCTTCTGGAGTTCTTCTTCCAGATCCACGACCCGACCACGCCCGACCGGCAGGGCAATGACCGCGGCACCAGCTATCGCTCGGGGATCTACTACACCTCGGACGAACAATGCCGGATCGCCGAAGGGACGATCGCGGATGTGAATGCCTCGGGGCTTTGGCCGGGAAAGGTGGTGACCGAGGTGAAACCCGCGGGCGATTTCTGGGAGGCCGAGCCCGAGCATCAGGATTACCTTGAGCGCATTCCCCACGGCTATACCTGCCACTACATCCGCCCGGACTGGGTTCTGCCGCGGCGCGACGCGGCCGAATAGGCCTCGGTTCACGGTCTGAAAGGAGATGGCGCCCGGGGCGATGCTTCCGGTCCCGGGCGTCTCCCTTGTGGGGGATCAGAGCATCCATTCCACCGGCAGCACCCCGACAATGGCCAGCATGACCTGCTTCAGCCAGCTTGCTCCGGGCTCTTGCTGCCATATGACCGGCTTTCCGCTGGCGTCGGTTTCCTGCCAGACCATGCGGTTGTCGCCGCCAAGCGCGGGGCGGTAGCTTACCCGCGCAAGCGGCCCCTCGAAACCGGCGCTGATCTGGCGGGCCATCGCCGGACTGTCGATCAGCAGGCCCATCTCGCAGTTCAGCAGGGCAGAGCGGGGATCGAAGTTGAACGAACCGATGAAGACCCGTTCATCGTCAATGGCGAATGTCTTGGCGTGAAGCGATGCGCCCGAAAGACCCAGGGGCATCAGCTGCAAATCGGATTCCGGCGATACCCCGCCGCGCAGCTTCAATTCGTAAAGGTTGACGCCGGCGCGCAGCAATTCGCGGCGATATTTCGTGTAGCCGGTATGCACCAGCAGCACGTCGGTGGTGTTCATGGCGTTGGTCAGAATGTTCACCCGAACGCCGGAACGGGCAAGGCCGATAAAATATTCGGTCCCCGGCTTGCCCGGAATGAAATAGGCACTGACCAGATCCAGCCGCGTGCGAACCTCGCCCAGGATCTTGCCCAACCGCGAGATCATCAGCTGATCCCGGCTTGCGATGCCTTCGCCCTTCACCGGATCGTCCGCCACAAGCTGAACCCGTGTCCATTCGGGAACCAGTCCGCCGCCTGCATAACGTGCCGCGCTGCTTTGCAGATCGCCCAGAAGGGTGCGGGCCTCGTCGCTTTGCCGGACCTCGGTGACGCGGGCGTCGAACCCCGTACGGTCGCCCCCGCCATCTATGACGGTTTCGACGGCAAAAACCGAGCCGCTGTTCCAGTATTGGTCGAAGACGGCCGCCGCATCCGGCACCACGGCGCCGATCGCAAGCGCATCCATGTCCTTGTAGAAAGCCCCCGCGGTTTCCGAATTCTTGGTGGCCGATATTCCGCCCGCCGATGATCGCTGCCGCGCCATCCGCAATCATCGACTTGTTGTGCATCCGCCGGTTCATGCGAAAGAAGTCGAAGGCATAACCCAGCATCTTCGGGCGCCGCACGGTCGAGGGGTTGAAAAGCCGGATGTGAAAGTTCGGATCGCCCACCAGCGCGGCAAGGACCGGATCTAGGCCCGGCACGCCGTTATCGTCCAGTAACAGCCGTACGCGAACCCCACGCTTCGCGGCACGGTCGAGCGCATCGAGCAGCAGAATGCCCGAGGTATCGTCATGCCAGATGTAATATTGCACATCGAGGCTGACCTGAGCCGTCTCGACAATGGCCAATCGGCTTGCCAGGGCGTCATGGCCGTCGGCCAGCGGCACGACACCCGACAGATCGGGATGGGCGCCTTGCCCCGCCACCATAAGCTGCCCAAGGCGCGTGTCCGTCCGTGCGGGCAACGCCAACTCTGCGGGGGGTGTTGTCACGTTAACTTGGCTTCGTTGAGAAATGAGGCGGATCTTCCGGATT
>CALMEG010000240.1 GCA_937863185.1 uncultured Paracoccaceae bacterium
CGGGCTTCTTCGTGCCCGGCCAGGGCCTTGTCGCGGGGCGCGAGGATGTCGGGCGGCACAACGCGCTCGACAAGCTGGCCGGTGCGCTTTTGCGCGCGGATCAGCCCGCGGGGCAGGGCGCGGTCGTGCTGACCAGCCGGGTGTCGATCGACATGGTGCAGAAATGCGTCCGCCTTGGCGCGCCGGTGCTGATCGCGGTTTCGGCGCCGACCGCCTCGGCGCTGGATCTGGCCGACCGCGCGGGGCTGTGCGTGGTGGCGCTTGCCCGTCCCGAACGTTTCGAGATTTTCACCCATCCCCACCGCATCACCGACCCGGAAGGAGCCGCCGATGTCGCATGACAAGCTTGTCCGCATGGCCAATCAGATCGCGATCTTCATGGAGACGAAACCCCATGCCGAAGGGGTGGCGGGCGTGGCCGACCACATCAACGATTTCTGGGAACCGCGCATGCGCACACAGCTTTTCCAGATTGCCGCCAGCCCGGAAAACGGCCTGCACGCCCTTGTGCAGGAGGCGATGGCGCGGATCCGCCGCCCCGAGGGCGTGGCGGGCTGAGGGATCAGATCTTGCGCTTGCGCCGGACGTGCAGCTCCATGCGGTGATGCACGATCTCATAGCCCATCTCGGCGGCGATTTCGGCCTGAAGGCGCTCGATCCGGTCCGAGCAGAACTCCATCACCTCGCCGGTCTCCACGTCGATCATGTGGTCGTGGTGCGAGCGGTCGGCGGTTTCGAAACGCGATGACTGGCCCTCGAAGGCAAGGCGGTGAACGACGCCCTGCGCCTCAAGCTCGGCCAGCGTGCGGTAGACGGTGGACAGCGAAACGCCCGGCTCCACCTGCCGCGCGCGGCGCAGAAGCTCGGGCGCGTCGGGGTGATCCTCTGCATCGGCCAGCACCTGCAATAGCGCGGCCCGCTGGCGCGTTATGCGCACCCCGGCCCCGCGCAGGGCGGTCTCAAGCTCGTGCTGGCGGTCCTGTGGGCTCAGATCGTTCATGGTGACATTTTGCCCCGGATTTCATCTGCGGTTCAAGTGCGCGCAATGCCTCAGATGGGAATCATTCGCAAGAGGCTTGACCTTTCCCGATCCAGATGCAAATCATTCGCATGTAGCCCGCAGGATGGGCAAGATCGGAGACCGTGATGCCAATGCGTTCCTTGCTGATGGCCCTTGCCATGTTCCTAGGCCTTCCGGCGGTCGCGCAGGCGGCGGACCGCCTGAAGGTCGTGACAACCTTCACGGTCATTGCGGATATGGCGGCGAATGTGGCGGGCGACGCGGCCGAGGTCGTGTCGGTCACCAAGCCGGGGGCCGAGATCCACGGCTATGAGCCGACCCCGCGCGACATCCTGCGTGCGATGGATGCCGACCTGATCCTGTGGAACGGGCTCAATCTGGAACGCTGGTTCGAGCAATTCTTTGCCAACATGCCCGATGTGCCCGCGGCGGTCCTGTCCGACGGGGTTGAACCCATGCCCATCGCCGAGGGCGCCTATGAGGGCAAGCCCAATCCGCATGGCTGGATGGCGCTCAGCTCGGCGCTGATCTATGTCGACAATATCCGCGATGCCCTGAGCGACGCCGATCCCGGCAATGCCGCCACCTATGCCGCCAATGCCGAGGCCTACAAGGCCCGGATCGAGGAAACCATCGCCCCCCTGCGCGATGCGATCGCCGCCTTGCCCGAAGACCGCCGCTGGCTGGTCACCTCGGAAGGGGCGTTTTCCTATCTGGCGCGGGATTACGGGCTGAAAGAGATGTATCTGTGGCCCGTCAACGCCGATGCACAGGGCACGCCGCAGCAGGTGCGCCGGGTGATCGACGCGATGCGCGACAATGCCGTTCCGGCGATCTTT
Organism: uncultured Paracoccaceae bacterium; assembly: GCA_937863185.1. Lineage (GTDB taxonomy): Bacteria > Pseudomonadota > Alphaproteobacteria > Rhodobacterales > Rhodobacteraceae > CALMEG01. Next base: position 1,861 of record CALMEG010000240.1, read on the forward strand.
TCGGAAAGCACCGTGTCGGACAAGCCCGCGCGCCAGGTCGCGGCCGAGACCGGCGCGCGCTATGGCGGGCTGCTTTACGTCGACAGCCTGTCCGAAGCCGGCGGGCCGGTGCCCAGCTACCTGGACCTTCTGCGCGTGACCTCGCAGACCATTCTGGAAGGGCTGCGGCCATGAGTGCACCCGACACCGGACAGGAGGGGCTTTTCGTCGACGGGCTGAGCGTGACCTATCGCAACGGCCTGACCGCGCTGCGCGATGCAAGCTTCACCACCCCGCGCGGCACGATCACCGCGCTCGTGGGGATGAACGGAGCAGGGAAATCCACTCTTTTCAAGGCTTTGATGGGCTTTCTTCCAGCGGCTACGGGGCAGATCCGCATCCTTGGCCTTGGCGTGGCCGAGGCGCAGCGGCGCAATCTTGTGGCCTATGTCCCGCAATCGGAGGACGTGGACTGGAGCTTTCCGGTGCTGGTCGAGGATGTCGTGATGATGGGGCGCTACGGCCATATGGGCTTTCTGCGCCGACCGCGCGCGGCCGACCGCGCCGCCGTGGCCGAGGCGCTGGAGCGCGTCGGAATGGCCGAATTCGCCCGCCGCCAGATCGGAGAGCTGTCGGGCGGCCAGAAGAAGCGCGTCTTCCTGGCCCGCGCGCTTGCCCAGGGCGGGCAGGTGGTCCTGCTGGACGAGCCCTTCACCGGCGTCGACGTGAAGACCGAAGAGGCGATCATCGCGCTGTTGCGCGACATGCGCGCCGAGGGGCGGGTGATGCTCGTCTCGACCCACGATCTGGGCTCGGTCCCCGAATTCTGCGACCGCGTGGTGATGGTGCGCGGCACGGTGCTGGCCCATGGCCCCACCGCCGAGGTCTTTACCCCCGCCAATCTGCGCATGGCCTTTGGTGGCGTGCTGCGGCATCTGGAGCTTGCCGGCGCGGACCTGCATGACGATGACGATGCGCGCGGGGTCAGCGTCTTCACCGATGACGAGCGCGCGCTGGTCTTTTACGACGACAGGGCGCGCAGGGCCGGGGGCAAGGATGCTTCTTGAGCCGTTCAGCTATGGCTACATGACCAATGCGATCTGGGTCTCGGCGCTGGTGGGCGGGGTCTGCGCCTTCCTGTCGGCGTTCCTGATGCTCAAGGGCTGGTCGCTGATCGGGGACGCGCTGTCGCATTCGATCGTGCCGGGGGTGGCGGGGGCCTACATGCTCGGGCTGCCCTTCGCGCTTGGCGCCTTTCTTTCGGGGGGGCTTGCGGCGCTGACCATGCTGTTTCTGAACAGCCGCACCGGGTTGAAGGAGGACGCGATCATCGGGCTGATCTTCACCTCGTTCTTCGGGCTGGGGCTGTTCATGGTGTCGCTTTCGCCGATGTCGGTTTCGGTGCAGACCATCACCATGGGCAATATCCTGGCCATCAGCCCCTCGGACACGCTGCAACTGGTGCTGATCGGGGGGGGGTCGATGCTGATCCTGCTGGCGAAATGGCGCGACCTGATGGTGACCTTCTTCGACGAGACCCATGCCCGCGCCATCGGCCTGCGGCCAGAGCGGCTGCGCGTGCTGTTCTTCACGTTGCTGGCGGGTTGCACGGTGGCCGCGATGCAGACGGTGGGGGCGTTTCTGGTGATCGCGCTGGTGGTGACGCCCGGCGCCACGGCCTATCTTCTGTCGGACCGCTTTCCGCGGCTGATCGCGCTGTCGGTGGCGATCGGCGCGGGGACAAGCGCCATCGGCGCCTATCTGAGCTATTTCCTCGACGGGGCGACGGGGGGCGTGATCGTCTGCCTGCAAACGCTGCTGTTCGCCGCGGCCTTCGTGTTCGCCCCCAAGCACGGCCTTCTGGCGGCACGGCGCCGCGCCGCGCAGGCGCTTCGCGCGCCGGGGCCGGGGATGGGGGCGTGATGGAAAGCCTGCTTTTACCCTTCCAGTTGCCCTTCATGCAGAATGCCTTTGCGATCACCGCCATCATTGCGGTGCCGGCGGCGATCCTGTCATGCTTTCTGGTGCTGAAGGGCTGGTCGCTGATCGGCGATGCGATCAGCCATGCGGTCCTGCCTGGGGTGGTGCTGGCCTATGTGGCGGGGCTGCCGCTGATCCTCGGGGCCTTCGTCGCGGGAATGCTCTGTGCGCTTGCGACGGGGTTCGTGGGCGATAACAGCCGGGTCAAGCCCGATACGGTGATGGGGGTGGTCTTCTCGGGGATGTTCGGGCTTGGCGTCGTGCTTTACACGAGCATCGAGTCCGACGTGCATCTGGACCACATCCTGTTTGGCAACATGCTGGGCGTGGGGCGGGGCGACCTTGCGGTTTCGGGCGCGATCGCGGCGCTGGTGGCGGCCCTGCTGCTTCTGAAATGGCGCGACCTGCTGTTGCACGCGTTCGACCCGGTGCAGGCGCAGGTGATCGGCCTGCCGGTGCGGGCGCTGCATTACGGGCTTCTGGCGGCGGTTTCGGCAACCGTCGTGGCGATGCTCAGTTCCGTGGGCATCATCCTTGCGGTCGGATTCCTGATCGCACCGGGCGCCATTGCCTTTCTGCTGACGCGGCGTTTCGCGGCGATGATGGCGGTTGCCGTGGGCGTGACGCTGAGCGCGGGAACGGGCGGCATCTGGGCCAGCTTCTGGCTCGACAGCGCGCCCGCGCCGACCATCGTGCTGATCCTGACCGCGATGTTCCTTGCGGCCTTCGCCATTTCCGGCTGGCGTGCGCGGCGGGCGATGCGCGCCCTTTAGGCGCGCTCAGCCGCGCTGATAGCCGCCGAACTGCGCAATCCGGCTTTCGAAGGCGTTGATGTTGCGCGCCGCCATGTCCGAGCGCGAGGCCATGCCCGCCAGCAGCATCTCGACCACCGCGAAGGCTGAGCTGAGCGAGGGCACGATCTGCGGCCCGCCCATCGGCAGGGGCACCACCCGCCACGCGCCCGCCGCGATGGGCGACATGTGGGTATCGGTCAGCGCAAGCACGCGCGTGCCGCACTCATGCGCAATCTGGCAGGCGCGCACGACCTCGGTCGAGTAATGCTCGAAGGTGATGGCGACCAGGATGTCCTCGGGGCCCGAGAGCGAGATCTGGTCCATGATCGCGCCGGGAAGCGAGGGCACCTCGACGAAGTTCGGGAAGGCCATGCTGCCGACATAGGCGAAGTAATGCGCGATCGAATAGCAACTGCGCACCCCCACCGAATAGATCCGCCGCGCCTGCAAAAGCGGGTCGATGCAGGTCTCCAGAAGGCCCAGCATCTCATTGGTATAAAGATGTTCGGCATTAAGGCGGTTGGCCTGGACCATCTCGGAAAAGATGTCCGCGCCGGGCCGGTTCAGAAGCGCCTGCGCGCGCGCGGCATAGATCGTCTGCTGGCGGAAGGCCTGCTGCACGTCGGCGCGAAAGGCGTCGAACCCGTCATAACCCAGTTCCCGCGCCAGCCGGGTGACCGTGTTGGGGTTGACCTCGGCCTTATGCGCCAGCCCGCGCACCGAGTTGAACGCCACGTCCGACATGTGATCCAGAACCCATGTGGCAAACCCCGAAATCGTGGGGGCGCCCGTCGACGCGATGCGGGACAGCTTTTCGCGAAGCGGGATCTGCGTCGACATGGGCATGGGTAATGTCTTTTCCGATTTTCCTCAGCCTAATCGTGGTCGAGGGCGGTTGACAATACAATTGAATTATATCTTGCTGGTTCATGAAACAAACGTGTCAACGAGTGAAGATTCTCGATTAACCACAGAGAGGAAATACCATGTACATGAAGTCTCTCGGGGCGGCGGTTGCCCTGTCCATGCTCGCGGCCCCCGCGATGGCACAGGATCAGCAGTTCGTGTCGATCGGCACCGGCGGCGTGACGGGCGTCTATTACCCGACGGGCGGGGCGATCTGCCGGATGCTGGCGAAGACCCGCGCCGAACATGGCATCCGCTGCGGCGTGGAATCCACCGGCGGTTCGGTCTACAACGTAAACGCCGTCCGTTCGGGCGAGCTTGAATTCGGCGTTGCCCAGTCGGACGTGCAGTTCAAGGCCTTCAACGGCGAGGGGTCTTTCGCCGAGCAGGGCGCGAATCCCGATCTGCGCTCGGTCTTCTCGATCCATCCGGAGCCCTTTACCGTGGTGGCCCGTGCCGATGCCGGGATCACGAATTTCGAGGATCTGAAGGGCAAGCGCGTCAATGTCGGCAACCCCGGTTCGGGCCAGCGTGACACGATGGAAGTGCTGATGAACGCGCTTGGCTGGACGATGGGCGATTTCGCCCTGACCTCCGAGCTTCAGGCCGCCGAGCAAAGCCAGGCGCTGTGCGACAACAATATCGACGCGATGGTCTACACCGTGGGTCACCCGTCCGGCTCGATCCAGGAGGCGACGACGGCGTGCGACTCGGTCCTGGTGAACGTTGCGGGCGATGCGGTCGATCAACTTGTGGCCGAGCATCCCTATTACCGTAAGGCCACCATTCCGGGCGGGATGTATCGCGGTTCCGACGCGGATGTGCAGACCTTCGGCGTGGGCGCGACGCTTGTGACCTCGGCCGCGGTGTCCGAGGATGTCGTCTATGCGCTGGTCAAGGCGGTGTTCTCGGATATGGACCAGTTCCGCGGCCTGCATCCGGCCTTCGCCAATCTCGACCCCAAGGAGATGGCCAATGACGGGCTTTCGGCCCCGCTGCATCCGGGGGCGGAGAAGTATTTCCGCGAAGCCGGCCTGATCGAGTGATCTTGTCTCCGGGCGGCATGCGCCGTCCGGGCTGATACGGGACGGGTCGCCACGACACAGAAGCGTGGCGGCCCTTTTTTCGCAGCATGTTGCCGCAGGGGGACCAGTATGACCGAAGATGTAAAAGATGCCGGCCGCGAATTCACCGATGCCGAACTTCAGGATCTTGTCGCAAGCACCGATAGCGGCGGACGCGCGCCCACGAACCGCAATGTGGCGCTGTTCATATCGGTGATGGCCTTCCTGTGGTCGCTGTTTCAGCTTTGGATCGCGCAGCCGCAGCTTTGGTTCGCCAAGTTCCTGCCGGTCCTGAATTCGTCCCAGACGCGGCCGGTCCACCTGGCCTTTGCGGTGCTGCTGGCCTATCTGGCCTATCCGGCGTTCAAATCCTCGCCCCGTGACCGGATCCCGGTCGTGGACTGGGTACTGGCGATCGTGGCGGCGGGCTGTGCCTTCTATGTCTTCCTCTTCTCGCGCGATCTGGCGATGACGGCGCGGGCGGGGCTTCCCACGCAGGTGCAGATCGTGATTGGCGCCGTGGGCATCGTGCTGCTGCTCGAGGCATCGCGCCGCGCGCTTGGCCCGGCGCTGACGGTGGTGGGGGCGCTGTTCCTGGCCTATGCCTATATGGGCACGGGCTGGCTGATCCCCGACATCATCGAACATGCGGGCCTGTCCTTCACCGCGATCATCAACGCGCAATGGCTTGATACCACGGGCGTTTTCGGCATTCCGCTTGGCGTTTCGACGGCCTTCGTCTTTCTTTTCGTGCTGTTCGGCGCCATCCTCGACAAGGCGGGCGCGGGCAACTATTTCATCCAGCTTGCCTTCGCGGGGCTTGGCGCGCTGCGCGGCGGGCCGGCCAAGGCCGCGGTCGTCGGTTCGGCCATGACGGGGCTGATCTCTGGCTCGTCCATCGCCAATGTGGTGACCACGGGCACCTTCACCATTCCGCTGATGAAGCGCGTGGGCTTTTCTTCGGAAAAGGCTGGCGCGGTCGAGGTGGCAAGCTCGGTAAACGGGCAGATCATGCCTCCGGTGATGGGGGCCGCGGCCTTCCTGATGGTCGAATTTGTCGGCATCTCTTACGTCGAGGTCATCAAGCACGCCTTCATCCCGGCCGTGATTTCCTATATCGCGCTGGTCTATATCGTGCATCTTGAGGCGCTGAAGAAGGACATGCCCGCGCTTGGCGCGGCGGCCAGCCTGTCACGGATGTTCCTCAAGATCTTCGTGGGGTTCGTCGTGTCGGGGATTGCCTTCACGGCGCTGATCTACGGCATCCAGGGGCTGCGCGCGGCGGCCCCCGCGATCGCTGATCCGATCGTCCTTGCCGTGATCGGTGTGGTCTATGTGCTGGCCGTGCGCACCGCCGCGCGCCACCCGGACCTCGAGCTTGACGACCCCAACTCCAAGAAGTTCTCGCTGCCCACGGTGGCCGAGGTCTTTCCGACCGGCCTGCATTACCTGCTGCCGATCCTCGTGCTGGTCTGGTTCCTGATGGTCGAGATGCAGTCGCCCGCCAAATCGGCCTTCTACGCGGTTGCGGTGATGCTGCTGATCATCGTCACGCAGCGCCCGCTGAAGGCGATGTTCCGGGGCGAGAACACCTCCGAGGCGTTCCGCGCCGGCATCAGTGACCTGATCGAGGGGATGATCGCGGGGGCGCGCAACATGATCGGCATCGGCGTTGCCACGGCGGCGGCGGGCATCATCGTGGCCACCGTCACCAAGACCCCGATCGGGACCGAACTTGCCGGCCTGGTCGAGATGCTGTCGGGCGGCAACCTGATGATCATGCTGCTGCTGATCGGGGTGTTCTCGCTGATCTTGGGCATGGGCCTGCCGACCACGGCGAACTATATCGTGGTGTCCTCGCTCATGGCGTCGGTGGTGGTGACGCTTGGCGCGCAGGAAGGGCTGATCGTGCCCTTGATCGCGGCGCATCTGTTCGTGTTCTATTTCGGGATCATGGCCGATGTGACGCCGCCCGTCGGGCTTGCCTCTTTCGCGGCGGCGGCCGTATCGGGGGGCGATCCGATCCGCACGGGGTTCACGGCGTTCTTCTACAGCCTGCGCACCGTCGCGCTGCCCTTCCTGTTCATCTACAACCCCACGCTGATCCTTTACGGCGTCGATCTGGGCACCTGGGCGGGCATGCTCCACGCGATCTTCGTGTTCTTCGTGGCCACCATCGCCATGCTTCTCTTTGCCGCCGCGACGCAGGGCTATTTCCTTGCGCCGTCGAAATGGTGGGAAAGTGCCGCGCTGCTGCTGGTTGCCTTCACGCTGTTCGTGCC
>CALMEG010000241.1 GCA_937863185.1 uncultured Paracoccaceae bacterium
GCAGTATTTCCTGCAGCACGTCAACCAGAACACGGTGTTCTTCCACAACCTCGACGAAAAGCTGCGCTATCTGGTGGACGAGGGCTATTACGATGCCGCCGTGCTGGACCAGTATTCGCGCAACTTCCAGCGCCGCATCTGGGACGAGGCCTATGCCCGGAAGTTCCGCTTCCCCGCCTTCCTTGGCGCGTTCAAGTATTACACCAGCTATACTCTGAAGACCCGAGACGGCCAGCGCTATCTGGAGCGCTACGAAGACCGGGTGGTCATGGTCGCCCTGACCCTCGGCCCTGCAACTGTCCAAGCGCGGCGGCGGCGTGGCCCTGATGCTGACCAACCTGCGCGAGGCCGGCGCACCGATCAAGGGGATCGAGAACCAGTCGTCGGGCGTGATCCCGGTGATGAAATTGCTGGAGGATTCGTTCAGCTACGCCAACCAGCTTGGCGCGCGGCAGGGGGCGGGGGCGGTCTACCTGAACGCCCATCACCCGGACATCCTGCGCTTCCTCGACACCAAGCGCGAGAACGCGGACGAGAAGATCAGGATCAAGACGCTCAGCCTTGGCGTGGTGATCCCCGACATCACCTTCAAACTGGCGAAGAAGAACGAGGACATGTATCTGTTCTCGCCGCATGACGTGCAGAAGGTCTACGGTGTGCCGTTCTCGGAGATTTCCGTCACCGAAAAATACGCCGAGATGGTCGACGACAAGCGCATCAAGAAGAAGAAGATCAACGCGCGTGAATTCTTCCAGACCATCGCCGAGATCCAGTTCGAAAGCGGCTACCCCTATGTGATGTTCGAGGACACGGTGAACCGGGCCAATCCGATCCATGGCCGCATCACCATGTCGAACCTCTGTTCGGAGATCCTGCAGGTCAACGAGGCCAGCACCTACAACGAGGACCTGTCCTATGCCCATCTGGGCACCGACATCTCCTGCAACCTCGGCAGCCTGAACATCGCCGCCACCATGGACGGCCCGGATTTCGGCGCCACGGTGGAAACCTCGATCCGGGCACTGACCGCCGTTTCGGAAATGTCCTCCATCGACGCTGTCCCCTCGATCCGCCGCGGCAATGACGAGGCCCATGCGGTGGGCCTTGGCCAGATGAACCTGCACGGCTTTCTTGCGCGGGAGCGCATCCACTACGGCAGCCCCGAGGGGGTGGAGTTCACCAGCGTCTATTTCGCGGCCGTGGCCTATCACGCCATCCGCGCCTCCTGCCTGCTGGCGCAGGAGAAGGGGAAGACCTTCAAGGACTTCGACAAGTCGAAATACGCCGACGGGTCGTTCTTCGACAGATACACCAGCCGCGACTGGCTGCCGACCCTGCCCGATGTGGCGCGGGTGTTCGAGAGGATCAGCCTGCCGACGCGCGAGGACTGGGCGAAGCTGAAGGAGGACGTGATGAAGCACGGCCTCTACAACCGCAACCTTCAGGCGGTGCCGCCCACCGGGTCGATCAGCTACATCAACAACTCCACCTCTTCGATCCATCCCATCGTGGCGAAGATCGAGGTCAGGAAGGAAGGCAAGATCGGCCGGGTCTATTATCCGGCGGCCTTCATGACCAACGACAACCTGGAATACTACCGCGACGCCTACGAGATCGGGCCGGAGGCGATCATCGACACCTATGCGGCAGCGACCGAGCATGTCGACCAGGGGCTGTCGCTGACGCTGTTCTTCCCGGCCGAGGCGACGACGCGCGACATCAACCGCGCGCAGATCCATGCCTGGAAGAAGGGGATCAAGACGATCTACTACATCCGCCTGCGCCAGGCCGCGCTGGAAGGGACCGAGGTGCAGGGCTGCGTTTCCTGCACGTTGTGAGGGTTGCAGGCGCGCGGGGGGGCCGCCCCCCCCCGCCCCCCGGGGTTTTTGGGGAAAGAAAAAAAAAAGGGAGCGGGGGGGGGGGGCG
>CALMEG010000242.1 GCA_937863185.1 uncultured Paracoccaceae bacterium
GCGCAGCTGCGCCGCCACGCGGGCCACCGCCTGCGGCGGGGTCGGGCCGTCATAGGGGCAATCCGTCACGACCGAGACATAGCCCCGCACCGGCACCCCGTCGGCCCTTGCCGCCGCCACCACCGGCGCGAAACGTTCAAGGCTTTCGGCAATCGTGCAGTTCAGGTTCGCGCGCGAAAACCCCTCGGAGGCCGAGGCGAAGATCGCCACCTCGTCGGCGCGGGCGGCGCGCGCGCCCTCATAACCCTTCAGGTTGGGCGTCAGCGCGGCATAGGATACGCCCGGCACGCGCCGGATGCGGGCCAGGACCTCGGCCGAATCCGCCATCTGCGGCACCCATTTCGGGCTGACGAAAGAGGCCACCTCGATCCGGCGGAACCCGGCCCGGCCCAGAAGATCGACCAGCGCGACCTTTTCCTGAGTAGGGATCTGGCGCTTTTCGTTCTGCAACCCGTCGCGGGGTGCCATTTCGAATATCTCGACGAATGCCATCTCATGCCTCCGGTGCGGGGTAGAAGTCCCGCATATAGATCTGCGCGCGCCCGTCGCGCGCCACCGCGCGGCGGAAGGCCGCCCTGTCGCCCAGCCGGGCCAGCCAGTCGCGCAGCCGCGGCAAGCCGTCAAGCGACGTGAACCGCTGCCCGATCATCGCACCATAGCTGACCGCGATGTCCACCGCCGAAAAGCCCGAGGGCAGAAGATAGTCTCCCGCCAGCCCGCGTTCGACCACCTCGAGCGTCTTGCCAAGCCGCGCGGCCTCAAGGCGCATCACGGTGGGGCTGCGCATCCAGTCTTCGCGCAGCACGATATGCTGCTGGGTCAGGTTGGCGACATGGGCGGCGATGGTTTCGGCGTAATGCAGCCATTCAAGCCAGTCGACACGCTCCTGCGGCGCGCCCAGAAGCGCGCCCTCGCGCTCGCACAGGAATTGCGTGATCGCCCCGGATTCGAAGATCGCCCGCCCCCCGGTTTCCAGCGCCGGCACACGGCCCGCGGGCGAAAGCAACAGGTAATCCGGCCCGCGCAGGCTTTTGTCGAAGAAGGAATGTTCGGCCAGCTCGAACTCAAGCCCCAGTTCCTCCAGAAGCCACAGGATGCGGAAGCTGCGCGCCTGCGGCACATGATGCAGGCGCATCACGCCTCGTCCTCCAGCCGGATCAGCGCGGCGCCCGCCTCGACCTGCGCGCCGGCCTCGACCAGGACCTCGGCCACGATGCCGTCGCGCGCAGCCAGAAGCGTATGCTCCATCTTCATCGCCTCGAGGATGGCCAGCCGGTCGCCCGCCGCCACCGCCTGCCCCGGCGCGGCGAACACCGCCTTCACCAGCCCTGGCATCGGCGCAAGCGTCAGCCCGCCGCCCGCGGCCTCGGTCGCGCGGTCCAGCGGGTCGGGGATTTCAAAGCGATGCGCGCCGCGTAGGAACACCGTCACGGCATCGGGCGCACAGGCGAAACGCGCATCCGTCTTGGCGCCGTCGACCCACCAGCCATCGCCGTGCAACACGCACAGATGGCGGGTGCCCTCGATCTCCACCTCCACCCGTCCGGGGGCAAGAACCGAAATCCAGGCAGGCCGCGCCCAGGGCACCGCGCGCCGCAGCGGCGCCCAGAGGGCAAAGCCCGAAGCCCCGCCTGCCTGCAACCCCGCCGCGGCCAGAACGCCAAGCGCCTCGGCCACGCCGTTGTCAGCGGCCGGCGCGATCAACCCGTCCAGATCCCGCCCGATCAGGCCGGTATCGACATCGCCCGCAACAAAGCCCGCATGGCGCGACAGGGCGGCCAGAAACTCCAGGTTGGTGACCGAGCCCGCCACCTCCGTGCGCTCCAGCGCGCGGGTCAGCGCGGCAAGGGCGATCGCACGGGTCGGGCCATGGGTGATGACCTTGGCGATCATCGGGTCATACCACGGGCTGATCGTGTCGCCCGCGCGCACCCCGGTATCGGCGCGCGCCCCTTCGGGAAAGCGCAGATGGCCCAGCGTGCCCGTGGCCGGCAGGAAACCGGCGGGCACATCCTCGGCGTAAAACCGCGCCTCCGAAGCGTGGCCCGGGAACGCCCGATCCCCCCCCCCCGCGGGGGGTTCCCCCCCCCCGGCTCGCAATAACGCCCCCCCTCCCGGGGTCACC
>CALMEG010000243.1 GCA_937863185.1 uncultured Paracoccaceae bacterium
GCGGGCGGTTGTGTGAACGGCTGCGGCGCGCTAGATCGGGGCTGGTTCAAGGAGGATGGCATGAGCAGGGCATTCGTATTTCCGGGGCAGGGCGCGCAGACGATCGGCATGGGGCGGGCGCTGGCCGAGGCCTATCCGGCCGCGCGCGCGGTTTTCGACGAGGTGGACGCGGCGCTGGGCGAAAAGCTGTCCGCGCTGATCTGGGAGGGTCAGATCGAAGAGCTGACGCTGACCGCGAATGCGCAGCCCGCGCTGATGGCGACCTCGCTTGCGGCGATGCGCGCGCTTGAGGCCGAGGGGGTGGGCGTGGAAACGGCCGCTTTCGTGGCGGGCCACAGCCTGGGCGAATATTCGGCGCTCTGTGCCGCGGGCGCACTGAGCCTGTCCGATACCGCGCGGCTGTTGCGCCTGCGCGGGCGGGCCATGCAATCGGCCGTGCCGGTCGGCGAGGGCGCGATGGCCGCGCTTTTGGGGCTGGATTTCGAGACGGCGGCCGCCGTCGCCGCGGAGGCCGCGCAGGGCGAGGTCTGCCAGGCCGCCAATGACAACGATCCTGCGCAGGTCGTGGTTTCGGGCCACAAGGGCGCGGTCGAGCGCGCGGTCGAGATTGCCAAGGGCAAGGGCGCTAAGCGCGCGCTTCTTCTGCCGGTCAGCGCGCCGTTCCATTGCGCGCTGATGCAGCCCGCCGCCGACGCCATGGCCGAGGCGCTGGCCGGTGTCACGATCGCGGCGCCGGCCGTGCCGGTGGTGGCCAATGTTCGCGCCGAAGCGGTCAGCGATCCGGAAGTCATCCGCGAATTGCTGGTGCGCCAGGTGACCGGCTCGGTCCGGTGGCGGGAATCCGTGGCATGGATGGCCGCGCAGGGCGTCACCTCTTTCTGGGAGGTCGGCGCGGGCAAGGCGCTGTCGGGCATGATCCGGCGCATCGCCAAAGAGGCCGAATGCAAGGCCATCGGCACCCCCGAGGATGTGGCCGCCGCGATCGCCTGAACCGGACGCGTTGCCGGATCGCGCGGGGCGTGCGTGCGATTCGGTCCACAATACCCTGGGTGGTGTTTGCGCCCATAGGCGGTGCAAACCGGTGGAAATGGCCCCGATGCGCTGTTAAGGAGGCGCATCATTTGGCATTGGATGAGGGGCCTCATGTTCGATCTGACAGGGAAATGCGCGCTGGTGACCGGTGCGTCGGGCGGCATCGGCGGCGATATTGCGCGCGCGCTTCATGCGGCCGGGGCCACGGTCATCCTGTCCGGCACGCGCGAGGCGCCGCTGCGCGCGCTGGCCGATGAGCTGGGCGCGCGCAGCCATGTCGTGACGGCGAACCTGTCGGACCCGGCTTCGGTCGAGGCGCTGCCGAAGGCGGCTGCGGATGCGGCCGGCGGGCTCGATATCCTTGTCAACAATGCGGGCATCACCCGTGACGGCCTGCTGATGCGCATGTCCGACGAGGACTGGCAATCGGTGATCGATGTCAACCTGACCTCGTCTTTCCGGCTTATGCGGGGCGTCCTGCGCGGCATGATGAAGGCGCGCTGGGGCCGGATCATCAACATCACCTCGATTGTGGGGCAGACGGGCAACCCCGGCCAGGGCAATTACAGCGCGGCGAAGGCGGGTCTTGTGGGGCTTTCGAAAAGCCTTGCGCAGGAAGTTGCCAGCCGCGGCATCACGGTGAACTGCGTGGCCCCCGGCTTCATCGCCACCGCGATGACCGAAAAGCTGAACGAGGAGCAGAAAGCCAAGATTTCCGGCCAGATTCCGGCCGGCCGCATGGGCACGCCCGACGAAATCGCCGCGGCGGTCCTGTATCTGGCCAGCCCCGAGGCGGGCTATGTCACCGGCGCGACGCTGCATGTGAACGGCGGCATGACGATGGTTTGACGCAGGTCTGGACGCTTGCGAAACGGCTTGCCTTGAGGCATGACTGTGCTATAGGCGGCGTGACTGGCCGGAGGGCTATGCCCGTCGGCGGCCTTGCGAAAGCGGGGCGCTTGAGCCGCTCGGAATGAGCAAGGAAGTGACAGGGCGCAAGGCCCTCGAATTTGAGGAATTGACATGAGCGACATCGCAGATCGCGTGAAAAAGATCGTCGTGGAGCATCTGGGCGTGGAAGAAGACAAGGTCACCGAGACCGCGTCCTTCATCGACGATCTGGGCGCCGACAGCCTTGATACCGTTGAACTGGTCATGGCGTTCGAGGAAGAATTCGGGATCGAGATCCCCGATGACGCCGCCGAAACCATCCAGACCTTCGGCGACGCGGTGAAGTTCATCACGGAAGCCTCCTGATCCTTTCGGAATCGGAAGCAGACGGCGCCCGACGGGCGCCGTTTTGCATTTGGGGCACCGGCCAGATGCGGAGGAGGCATGCGGGCATTCGTGGCGCTTGATCTGCCCGAGCCGGTGGTCGATGCCATCGGGGCCTTGCAGGAATGGCTGCCGCTTGGCCGCCATGTGGCGCCCGACAACCTGCACCTGACGCTGGCCTTTCTGGGAGAGCAGCCCGACGGCGTTATCGCCGAGGCCGATGCCGCCTTGCAGGGCCTGCGCCTTCCGGCCTTCGAGCTTTCGCTGTGCGGTGTCGATGTGTTCGGGGGGCCGGCGCCGGGGCTGGTCTTTCTTGGGGTTGCCCCCAACCCCGCGCTGGGCGCGCTGCATCGCAAGGTCATGGGCGCGTTGCGCGGCGCGGGGCTTGGGCTTGGGCGCGTGCGCTTCCGGCCCCATGTCACGCTGGCGCGGTTGCCGAAACGGCTTGGCGCGGGGGATCGTGACCGGCTGGGCCAGTTTCTGGCCGCGCATGCCGATCTGCGCCTGCCGCCGTTCCGGGTTGGGCATTTCACGCTTTACCGCTCGACCCTCGGGCGGGGGGCGCCCTTGCACGAGGTGCTGGCGGACTATCCGCTGGGTGCCGGAACATAGGCAAAGTTCGACGCAGCGCAAAGCGCATCAGTTGCACGGTTCCCCGCCCGCGTGTATCAACTTGCCGACAGAGAAATTACCTGAAGAGGTGGGGCATGCGTCGGGTCGTAGTCACGGGTTTGGGGATGGTTACACCGCTTGCGTGCGGTGTTGAGGAAACGTGGGCGCGGCTGATTGCGGGACAATCCGGCGCAGGGCCGATCACGCGGTTCGACACCTCGAACGTGGTGACGAAATACGCCTGCGAGATCCCTTATGGCGATGGCAGCGACGGTACCTTCAACCCCGATGACTGGATGGAGCCGAAAGAGCGCCGCAAGGTCGACGATTTCATCCTTTACGGGATGACTGCGGCCGAACAGGCGGTGCGCGATGCGGGCTGGATGCCCGAGGACGAGGAAAGCCGTCTGCGCACCGGCGTCATGATCGGCTCGGGGATCGGCGGGCTGAGCACGATCGCGGAGACCGCGGTCCTGATCAAGGAAAAGGGCCCCAAGCGCGTGTCGCCCTTCTTCATTCCGGGGTCGCTGATCAACCTCGTGTCGGGGCAGGTCAGCATCCGCTTCGGCTTCAAGGGGCCGAACCATGCGGTGGTGACGGCCTGCTCGACCGGGGCGCATGCCATCGGTGACGCGGCGCGGCTGATCGGCCTTGGCGATGCGGATGTGATGGTGGCGGGCGGGGCCGAGGCGCCGATCTCGGAAATCGGGATCGCGGGGTTCAACGCCTGCAAGGCACTGTCCACCAAGCGCGAGGATGAGCCGCAAAAGGCCAGTCGTCCCTATGACGCGGACCGCGACGGGTTCGTCATGGGCGAGGGCGCAGGTGTCGTGGTGCTTGAGGAATATGAGCACGCCAAGGCGCGCGGCGCGAAGATCTATGCCGAGGTTCTGGGATATGGCCTGTCGGGCGATGCCTATCACATCACTGCCCCGTCCGAGGATGGCGATGGCGGCTTCCGCTCGATGAGTGCCGCGATCGCGCGCGCGGGCATCAATGCGGCGGATATCGACTATATCAACGCGCATGGCACCTCGACCATGGCCGACACGATCGAGCTGGGCGCGGTGGAGCGGCTGATGGGCGATGCTGCCGCAAAGGCCACGATGTCCTCGACGAAATCGAGCATCGGGCATCTTCTGGGCGCGGCGGGCGCCGTCGGGGCGCTCTGCGTGCTGGCGATCCGCGACCAGATCGCGCCGCCGACGCTGAACCTTGAAAACCCGGCCGTTCAGCCGAAGCTGGACCTTGCGCCCTTGAAGGCGGTCAAGCGTGAGATCAACGTAGCGCTGTCCAACAGTTTCGGCTTTGGCGGAACCAACGCCAGCCTGGTGCTGGGCAAGGTTCGCGGCTGATGTGGCGTAACATCGTATCGAACTTCCTGACGCTTTTGGTGGTGATCCTGATCGCGTTGGGCGGTCTTGCGGCTTGGGCCAAGCGTCAATACGACCAGCCGGGCCCGCTTGCGCAGGCGGTGTGCCTTCAGGTCAGGCCGGGGGCCAGCCTGTCGGCAGTGTCCGAGGATCTGGCCGAGCTGGGGGCGGTCTCGTCGCCCTATATCTTCCGTGCGGGTGCCGACTATACGGGCAAGGCGGACGATCTGAAATTCGGCTCTTACCTGATCAAGCCGAATGCGACCATGGCCGAGATCGTGGATCAGGTGACGGCGGGCGGCCCGTCGACCTGCGGAACCGAGGTGAACTTCCGCATCGGCGTGAATGCAACCGACATGATCCTGCGCGAGCTTGACCCGGCCTCGGGGCGCTATGAGGAGAAGGCGAAATTCGACCCCGCCACCGAGGCGGCACCCGCGAATTTCGTGGATGAGGCGGTCCGGCCCGACGTGCGGCTGCGCGTGACACTGGCCGAGGGCGCGACCAGCTGGCAGGTGGTCGAGGCACTGAAACGTGCCGATTTCCTGAGCGGCGAGGTTGCCGGACTCCCCCCCGAGGGAAGCCTTGCGCCCGACAGCTACGAAGTGTCGCGCGGCTCCGAGCGCGCGGCGCTTCTGGCCGAGATGCAGCGCCGTCAGGCCGCCACGCTGGAAGAAGCCTGGGCCGGCCGCGCCGACGGGCTGCCCTATCAGACGCCGGAAGAGGCGCTGATCATGGCCTCGATCGTCGAGAAGGAAACCGGCGTCCCCGAAGAGCGCCGGCAGGTCGCCAGCGTCTTCGTGAACCGGCTTGAACAGGGTATGAAGCTGCAAACCGACCCCACGGTGATCTATGGCGTGACCGGGGGGCAGGGCGTTCTGGGGCGCGGGCTGCGCCAGTCCGAGCTGCGGCGCGAAACGCCCTACAACACCTATGTCATCGACGGCCTGCCGCCGACGCCGATCGCCAATCCGGGGCGGGCCTCGATCGAGGCCGCGCTGAACCCCGACAGCACGAACTTTCTGTTCTTCGTGGCCGACGGGTCCGGCGGGCATGCGTTCGCCGAAACGCTGGACGAGCATAACCGCAACGTCGCGCGCTGGCGCGAGATCGAGGCGCAGCAATCCCAGGGCGCATCGGGGAACTGAAACGGGAAACCCGGCATGTGCCGGGTTTTTTCATGGCACCGCACTCAACCTTGAATTTAGATATTGACTTTGCGAACGCCTTAAGGTAGAGAAATGTCATGCTAGGAGAAGTGGGCAAGCGGCACGGGGCAACCCGGCGCCGCTTTTTTATTTCGCTCGTGCGGAACAGGCATGAGAGGCGGGACCAGCAATAGATGAAGATGACTTTCTCGGCTGAGGAAGCGGCTCCGGCAGATCTGCTGGCGGAGACCGAAGTTCTGTATCGTGAAATCGCCGGCGAACTGGCAGCCGTGATGGACAGGGTCCGGCGCGGCGAGATCGGTGAGGCCAAGGCCGCGCAACAAGCCGTGCGCGACCTTCGCGCGGCGTTTCAGATGGTAATGGATGAGAGGACCAGAGTTGAAAAACTCCGCAAGCAGGTTGCCGGAGGCGTCCGCGATCACGCGCTCGACTTCGACGCGGCGCGAGATGAGATCGGGCGCCGCCTGGCTCGCCTCCGCGACGCAGCAGGAGGTGGATAGCTTTCTGGAAGGGCTGGATGACAATGCGTTCCTGGCCCTTCCCTGGATGTTCGAATTCTGGGCGCTGCCGCATCAGCTGCCCCCCGAGGGTGCCTGGAAAAGCTGGGTCATCATGGGCGGGCGCGGTGCGGGCAAGACGCGGGCCGGGGCCGAGTGGGTGCGCAGCGTGACCGAGGGCGCGCGCCCGCTCGACCCCGGCAAGGCAAGGCGCGTGGCGCCTGTGGCCGAAACCTTCGATCAGGCGCGCGAGGTGATGGTGTTCGGCGAAAGCGGGATTCTGGCCTGTTCGCCCCCCGACCGGCGCCCGGACTGGGAGGCGGGGCGCAAGCGCCTTGTCTGGCCCAACGGGGCGGTGGCGCAGGTGTTCTCCGCCCACGAGCCCGAGGCCCTTCGCGGCCCGCAATTCGATGCGGCATGGGTGGATGAGCTAGCCAAGTGGAAAAAGGCCGAGGAAAGCTGGGACATGCTGCAATTCGCGCTGAGGCTGGGCGATCATCCGCAGCAGGTCATCACCACGACCCCGCGCAATGTGGGGGTTCTGAAGGCGATCCTGAAAAACCCCTCGACGGTGGTGACGAACGCCCCGACCGAGGCGAACCGCGCCTATCTGGCGGCCTCGTTCCTGCAAGAGGTGCAAAGCCGTTACGCCGGTACGCGCCTTGGCCGGCAAGAGCTTGACGGTGTGCTTCTGGAAGATGTCGAGGGCGCCCTCTGGACGACGGCGATGCTTGAAGGGCTGCGGATCGAACAGGCGCCGCCGCTCGACCGGATCGTGGTCGCCCTCGATCCGGCCGTGACGGGGCACGCGCATTCCGACGAATGCGGTATCGTGGTGGCAGGCGTGCGGATGCAGGGCCCGCCGCAGGACTGGCAGGCCGTCGTGCTCGAGGATGCGACGATCCGCGCGACCTCCCCGGTGGAATGGGCGCGCGCGGCAATCGACGCGATGGCGCGCCACGGGGCCGAGCGTCTGGTCGCCGAGGTCAACCAGGGCGGGGATCTTGTCGAAAGCGTCTTGCGCCAGATCGACCCCTTGCTGCCCTTCCGCGCCCTGCGGGCCGGCCGCGGCAAGGGGCTGCGGGCCGAACCCGTCGCCGCACTATACGAGCAGGGCCGTGTCAGGCACCTCAAAAACGGCCGCCTGGGCGCGCTCGAGGATCAGATGTGCCGCATGACGGTCCGGGGCTATCTGGGAACGGGCTCGCCCGACCGGGTGGATGCCTTGGTCTGGGCGCTGCATGAACTGGTCATCGAACCCGCGTCCCGCTGGAGCCGGCCGCAGATGAGAAAACTTTGATGCCTCCGGCGGGGATATTTGGACAAAGGTGAATCTGCTTTCATCTTCGTGAAAGTATCCCGCGGGGGTCCGGGGGCGCGAAGCCCCCGGCGATCTGGAAAAAAGCGCAGGGCCGGGATTTCCCGGCCCGTTTCTTTTCGCAGCCGGGCGCGGTTGCCGCGCGTTGAGGAGAACGGGATGGTAATGCAATATTTTCGAAAGGCTGCCGCGGCGCCTGCACCGGAGCGCAAAGCTTCGGCGACGGGGCGGGTGGTGGCCATGGCGGCCGGGTCGGGCCGCGTTGTCTGGAGCCCGCGCGACAATGTCAGCCTAGCGCGGTCGGGTTTCACCGGAAATCCGGTCGGGTTTCGCTGTGTGAAGCTGATCTCGGAGGCGGCGGCGGCGATGCCGCTGGTCTGTCAGGACCGCGCGCGGCGCTATGAGCAGCACCAGATCCTCGATCTTGTGCGGCGTCCCAATGCCGGGCAGGGCCGGGCCGAGCTTTTCGAGGCGCTTTACGGCCAGATGCTCTTGTCCGGCAATGGCTACCTCGAGGCGGTCGCGCCCGAACCGGGGCTGCCGCGTGAGCTGCATGTCCTGCGCTCCGACCGGGTCAGTATCGTGCCGGGGGCGGATGGCTGGCCGGTGGGCTATGACTATTCGGTCGGCGGGCGCAGGCATCGTTTCGACATGACGGGGCATCCCGATCCGATCTGTCATATCCGGGCTTTCCATCCGCAGGACGACCATTACGGCCTGTCGCCGCTTCAGGCGGCGGCGACGGCGATTGATGTGCATAATGCGGCCAGTGCGTGGTCGAAGGCGCTTCTGGACAATGCGGCGCGGCCCTCGGGGGCGATCATCTACAAGGGCGTCGACGGGCAGGTCACCCTGTCGTCCGATCAGTATGACCGGCTCGTCTTCGAGATGGAGACCCATCATCAGGGCGCGCGCAACGCGGGGCGGCCGATGCTTCTGGAAGGGGGGCTGGACTGGAAGCCGATGGGGTTTAGCCCCTCGGACATGGAGTTCCACGAAACGAAGGCCGCCGCCGCGCGCGAGATTGCCGTGGCGTTCGGGGTTCCGCCGATGCTTCTGGGCATTCCGGGCGACGCGACCTACGCGAATTACCAGGAGGCCCATCGCGCCTTCTACAGGCTGACCGTGCTGCCGCTGGCGACGCGGGTGACGGCGGCGGTGGCCTGGTGGCTCTCGTCCCATATGGGCGAGGTGGTCGAGTTGCGCCCCGACCCCGATCAGGTTCCGGCCCTTGCCGCCGAACGCGATCAGCAATGGAAGCGCATCGGCGAGGCGGGCTTTCTCAGCGATGCCGAGAAGCGCGTGCTGCTTGGGCTTCCGGCGGTGGCGGAGGACTAGGGCCCATGGCGGAAGGCGGGTCGCGCTACCTCAAGGAGCCGTTCGAGATTCACGAGCAGCGTTTCGAGGCGACCGAGCTGATCATGGATCTGCAATTCAGCCAGGTCGACCGGCGCCTGGGCCGGATCGAGACGATGATCGAAGGGTTGGAGCGGCGCTTGTGGATGACGGTCTACGGCGTTGTCGCCGTGATCCTGACGCAGGCAGTCCAGGGCATTCTCGAATATGCCCCCAGATAAGGAAATCACATGAAAACAACTGATAACGGGCTGGAGTTGAAGTTCTGCCAGGGCGGCGTCCTTCAAGTGGCCGATGGCACGCGCGTCGAGGGCTATGCGAGCCTTTTCGGCCTTGCCGATCAGGGTGGCGACATCGTGCAGCCCGGCGCCTATGCCCGCTCGCTGGAGCGGATGGCGGCGCGGGGCGGCTCGGTCAAGATGCTTTGGCAGCATGATCCGGCGCAACCGATCGGCATCTGGGACGAGATCCGCGAGGACACGCGCGGCCTGTTCGTCAAGGGGCGCCTGCTGCCCGATGTGGCGCGCGCGCGCGAGGCGGCGGTGCTGATCGCGGCCGGGGCGATCGACGGGCTGTCGATCGGATATCGCACGATCGCGGCCGAAAAGGATACGAAGGGCCGCCGGCTTCTGGCGGAGCTCGACCTTTGGGAAACCTCGCTCGTGACCTTCCCGATGCTGCGCGAGGCGCGGGTTTCGGCCAAGGGCGCGACGCCGGACGCCCCTTTTCTGCACGATCTGGCCGCCACACTGGATGCGGCGGCCCGGATACTGGCCGACCGCTGAGCGGTTTGCCCCCTTTCACCAGCCACAGATGGAGAGACGATGAAAACCGAGACGAAGGCTCGGGCCGGGACGGGCATGGCCGAAAGCCCGGACCCGGCCGCCGAAGTGAAGACCGCGATCGCGGGTTTCCTGAAGGAAGTCAAAAGCTTTCAGGACGAAGTGAAGACCAGATTTCAACAACAGGATGAGCGTTTGACCATGCTTCAGACCAAGACCACGCCCTTCGGGCGCCCCGCCCTTGCCGCTGCCGCCGAAGAGGCGCCGCACCAGAAGGCCTTTGCCGCCTATCTGCGTTCGGGCGATGATGACGGCCTGCGCGGCCTTGTCCTCGAGGGCAAGGCGCTCAATACCCAGGTGTCGGCCGAGGGCGGCTATCTGGTCGATCCGCAGACCTCGGAAACGATCCGGGGCGTGCTGAAGGCCACGGCCTCGATCCGGCAGATCGCCAATGTGGTGAATGTCGAGGCGACCTCGTTCGACGTGCTGGTCGATCATTCCGAGATGGGCTCGAGCTGGGCCACGGAAACCGCCGCGCTGAGCGAGACGGGCACGCCGCAGATCGACCGCATCTCGATCCCGCTGCACGAGCTGTCGGCGATGCCGAAGGCCAGCCAGCGGCTGCTGGACGACAGCGCCTTCGATATCGAGGGCTGGCTGGCGGGCCGGATCGCGGACAAGTTCGCCCGCGCCGAGGCTGCGGCGTTCGTGAATGGCGATGGCGTGGACAAGCCGAGGCGTGGACAAGCCGACGGGGTTCCTGACCCATGCGAGCGTGCCCGAGGAGACCTGGAGCTGGGGCAACCTGGGCTATGTCGCCACCGGCAATGACGGCGATTTCGCCGCCTCGAACGCGAGCGACGCGATTGTCGATCTGGTCTATGCGCTGGATGCCGAATACCGCGCGAATGCGACCTTCGTCATGAACTCGAAAACCGCGGGGGCCGTGCGCAAGATGAAGGATGCGGATGGCCGCTTCCTGTGGACCGACGGCCTTCAGGCCGGGGAACCCGCGCGCCTGATGGGCTATCCAGTGCTGATCGCGGAAGACATGCCCGACATCGCTTCGGACGCGCATGCGATCGCCTTTGGCGATTTCCGCAACGGCTATACCATCGCCGAGCGCCCCGAGCTGCGCGTGCTGCGCGATCCGTTCTCGGCCAAGCCGCATGTGCTGTTCTACGCCTCCAAGCGCGTGGGCGGGGATGTGAGCGATTTCGCCGCGATCAAGCTGCTGAAATTCGCCACCGCGTAAAGGGGGCGGATCGGGCCGGGGGCATGCCCCCGGTTTCGGCCGGGCGCGGGTTCGACCGCTGTCGTCTAGCTGCTCCCTCCGTCCGAGCGATGGCGGGAGGGTCCGCGCCCAATTCCCCTGCGGGGGCGACGCGAAATCCGGAGAAACTCCATGATGCTGAACGAAGAAACGGCGGTTCCCTCGGCGGCGCTGCCGGTCGCGGAATTCCGCGATCATTTGCGGCTGGGCACGGGCTTTGCCGATCTGGGCGCCGAGGACGCGGCGCTTGAGGGCTATCTGCGCGCGGCGCTTGCCGCGATCGAGGGGCGGACCTCCAAGGTGCTGCTGGCGCGCGACTTCCTGCTGGAGCTGGAGCACTGGCGCGGCGAGGGGGGCCAGCCGCTGCCGCTGGCGCCGGTCAGCGCGCTGCGCGTGCTGCGGATGCGCGACCGCGAGGGCAATCCGACCGTCATCGACCCCGCCCGCTACCGGCTGGTGCGCGACATGTCGCGCCCGCGGCTGGAGGCGGTGGCGGGGCTTTTGCCCGGCATTCCGGGGGGCGGGGTGGCCGAGATCGCCTTTACCGCGGGCTTCGGGCTGGGTTGGGCGGATCTGCCCGTGGACCTGGCGCAGGCGGTCTTTCTGCTGGCCGCGCAATATTACGAGACCCGCCATGAGGGCGCGGCGCAGGGTGGCGCTGCGATGCCGTTTGGCGTGATGGCGCTGATCGCACGCTGGCGCACGGTGCGCAGCATCGGCGGTGCGCTGTGAGCGCGCCGCAGCTTGGCCGCAGGCTGGCGCTGGAGGCGGCGGTGCGGATGCCCGATGGCGCGGGCGGGCATGTGCTGGAATGGCAGGTCCTGGGGCATCTGTGGGCCGCGGTGAAGTCCGGCGCAGGACGCGAGAGGGCGGGCGAGTTCGTGACGCTGGCTACGGTGCCCTACCGCATCACCGTGCGCGCGGCCCCGCCCGGCGCGGCCAGCCGCCCGCAGGCCGACCAGCGTTTCCGCGACGGCACGCGGGTGTTTCGCATCCTTGCCGTCAGCGAGGCCGACCCGCGCGGCCGCTATCTGACCTGTTTCACCCATGAGGAGGTCGTTGCATGAGTTATGCCGTCAGCGCCGCACTTCAGGCGGCGATCTATCAGCGCTTGCGGGCCGCGGCCCCGCTTGCCGCACTTGTGGGCGAGGCGATCCATGACGCGGTACCGCCGGGCACGCCGACGGGCACCTATGTCAGCCTCGGGCCGGAGGATGTGCGCGATGCCTCGGACGCGACGGGCGCGGGGGCCGAGCATGATTTCGTGGTCTCGGTCGTGACGGACGAGGCCGGGTTCCAAGCCGCCAAAGCGGTGGCCGCGGCGGTGTCGGACGCGCTGGTGGGGGCGAGCCTCGTGCTGGCGCGCGGGCGTCTGGTGGGGCTGTGGTTCCTGCGGGCGCGGGCACGGCGCACCGAGGCGGGCACGCTGCGCCGCATCGACCTGACCTTCCGCGCCCGCGTCGAGGGCTGAGCGCACAAGGTCACATCGGGCCGACCGCCGCGTTCCGGCGGCGCCCATTTTCCATTCACACAACCGGAGAGACAGCCATGGCGGCGCAGAACGGCAAGGACCTTCTGATCAAGCTTGACCTGAACGGGGGCGGGCAATTCGAGACAATCGCGGGGCTGCGGGCCACGCGCATCAGCTTCAACGCCGAAACGGTCGACGTGACCAGCCTTGAATCGCAGGGCGGCTGGCACGAGCTTCTGGGCGGGGCGGGGGTGCGCTCGGCCGCGATCTCGGGCTCGGGCGTGTTCAAGGATGCGGCCACGGATGAGCGCGCGCGCCAGATCTTCTTCGACGGAGAGGTGCCGCTTTTCCAGGTCATCATTCCCGATTTCGGGATCGTCGAGGGGCCTTTCATGATCACGGCGGTGGAATATTCCGGCAGCCATAACGGCGAGGCGAGCTATGAGCTGAGCATGGCCTCGGCCGGGGCGCTTGGTTTCACGGCGCTTTGATGGCGAACCCGTGGGCAGGAGAGGTGGCGGTCTGGCTGGACGGCACGCGCCATGTGGCCAAGCTGACGCTGGGTTCCCTGGCCGAGCTTGAGGCCGAACTGGCCGAGGGCAGCATGATCGCTCTGGTCGAGCGGTTCGAGAAGGGGGCGTTCTCGTCGCGCGATGTGCTGTTGCTGGTGGTGGCGGGGCTGGGGGGTGGCGG
>CALMEG010000244.1 GCA_937863185.1 uncultured Paracoccaceae bacterium
TGACTTTTTACCCTTGAAGCCGCCCGGCTCTGTGTGACATTTGTCGCGCCTTGCGCGGGCAGGATACAGGAAATGACAACGATGACGGACGACCAATCCGAATACAAACAGGTCTCGGGGCGCGTGAAGTGGTTCGACCCAGCCAAGGGATTCGGGTTCATACTTGATACCGAAGGCGGGCCAGACATCCTTCTGCATGCGAATGTGCTGCGCAATTTTGGCCAGGGCTCGGTGGCGGACAACGCCTCGATCACTGTCAGCGTGCAGGTGACGCCGCGCGGGGCGCAAGCGGTCGAGGTTCTCTCGATCCAGCCGCCCGATGGGGAAAAAAGCGCCCCGATCGAGGATCTGGGCGACAGCGATGCCGAGACCATCGCCGCGCTGCCGCTGGAGCCGGCGCGGGTCAAATGGTTCGACAAGGGCAAGGGTTTCGGCTTCGCCAATGTCTTTTCGCGCGGCGAGGATGTCTTTATCCATATCGAGGTGCTGCGCCGCTCGGGCTTTGCCGACCTTGCCCCCGGCGAGGCGGTCTGCCTGCGCGTGATCGAGGGCAAGCGGGGCCGCATGGCCGCGCAGGTCCTGTCATGGGAAGCCGCGCTGCGCGGGGCCGCGCGCTGATGCGCGCCGCGGCGCTGCTGCTTGCGCTGCTGGCGGCCGGACCCGCCCTTGCCGAATGCCGCGAGGATCTTGCGCGCCTGAAATTCCCGACGGGCGAGGCGCGCTTCAGCGTCGAGATCGCCGATGACGAGGCCGAACGCGCGCAGGGCCTGATGGGCCGGAAGGATCTGTCGGGCGGCGCGGGGATGCTGTTCATCTACGAGAGCGCCCGCCCGGTCTCCTTCTGGATGCGCAACACGCCGCTTCCGCTCGACATGATCTTCATCGACGAGACCGGCACCGTGGTGCGGGTGCACGAAAATGCGGTGCCCTTCGACGAGACGCCGATCCCCTCGGGGCAGCCGGTCCTGATGGTGCTGGAGATTCGCGGCGGTCTTGCCCGGCGCATCGGCATATCCGAAGGCGCGCAACTGATCCATCCCCGCCTTGATCCCGCGCTTGCCGCCCTTGCCTGCGAGTGACCCCTTTCCCTTCCGCCATCCCGGCGCTAGGAAGGGGACATCGGGGCGTAGCGCAGCCTGGTAGCGCGACGGTTTTGGGTACCGTAGGTCGGAAGTTCGAATCTTCTCGCCCCGACCATCCTTCCTTCTTGGTGAGAGTCCGGGCGTAGCCTTCGCGGCCGGGGTGTTCTGTGGAAGGCGGGAGGGCTAGGGTGCCCGACGTTATGAGATGTGCGAATGGCCCTACCAGTATTGTCCCGCAACGAAATCTCTGGACATATGCGTGCCTCACCCAAAGAATTGACCAGTTTGAGAATTGAGGCGCTTTCGAATGTCATTCACTCCGACCTGGGAGTTACTCCGTTCGTTTGGTACTTCAAAGTTTGCTAAGCTGAGTATCTTTGTCCCTGTTTTCGGATACTTTATCATTTTCAACGATGCGTTTGTGTCACTGATTAGCTCATCCATGGAATGGGCATGTATTGCTTTTCATGGCGCAGCTTGTGGCGAAGGTGGCCTTGCCGGG
This sequence comes from uncultured Paracoccaceae bacterium, assembly GCA_937863185.1. Lineage (GTDB taxonomy): Bacteria > Pseudomonadota > Alphaproteobacteria > Rhodobacterales > Rhodobacteraceae > CALMEG01. Next base: position 1,585 of record CALMEG010000244.1, read on the forward strand.
CTTGACGATGACTTCATGCTGCGAAAGGTCGTGAATATCTACATCGCCCTGTCGGCGATCGGTCTATCTACGATGATTTTCCAAGGCTTATGTCCGCATGAAATCAAGAAGTTCTGGCATGTTGAAAACTATGTGGCTGAAAATACAAAAGTATTTCATCATGAGTTCAATCGTAGAATCCGTACAATTCTGGACAAAACCATGCCTGAAGATACTTCACGGATTCAGGAGACCTTTAACCAATACAAACAGCATGACCGACCCAAAGCCAGCGAAATGTATGACCGAGACATTCTTTCATTATGGTTCACTTTCCAGAACATCCGCTTTGAAGCCGCTCGATGGGCGTGCTTTGTGTTGTTTGGTGTCGGCGTCCTGCTTCTCTCTTGTCCCACGATTGCAGTATTTCTAAAGGTCTGCGCCATCGTCTTGGCGGGATAGAGGGATCCATTTCGCATGAGACGTGCCGTTGGCCTAGGCGAAATGAACACCGCTCCGCCCGTAAAACCGCTCTTCCCCGCCCTTCAGTTCATTCCCATGAACTGACACCGCCGTCAGCGCGCCGGGCCGGAATCAAGCCGGTCACCTGTGGGACCTCTGGTTGAGACATGGGGGCGGGGCCGTCATTGGTTCGGCTGGGGATCGTGGGCCTTGTGGGGAAACAGTTCGCCACATCCACAGGGTTTGTCGGTGTGGGGCGAACAACTGTGACGGCAGCGCGCCGCAGCGGCTGACGATTTGGCGCGGGATGCTTCTGCGACAGTTTGGCAACAGCCCGGAGGCTGGATGATGGTCTACTACATCTGGTAGGCTGTGGATGAAATTAAACCGGATTGTCATCTACATGTTGCAAAAGGGCCGGATAACAGCAGAAAACGCGATGCCCGTTTGCGGCGCTGCCGCCGGTTCAGCTTGTGGATGAATCATCCCCTGCGTCGGCCCTGCCTTGCGCCATGCGCAGTCAACTGGAAAAACGATCACCGGCGCGTGAAAATTCCGTTGACGGAAGGGGCGTTCATACGTCAGTTTGTGCAGGTCGGCCGCGGGTCCACCAGATGTAGTGGTTAGCGTGCAGGGCAAAATACTCCGGATGGGATGGCCGCGTCGGGCCAATACCCCGCAATTTCGCGGGCCGGAAAGGTTTTGCCCATCGCATGCCCCAAGGCGCTTGGTCAAAAACGTTACGAGGCAGGGGCAGATATGAAAATCGAACGCAAGTTCACGAAGGCGAAAACCGGGGCCTATGGTGAGCTTTCCTTCACCACCACCGTTTCCGAGATTCGCAATCCTGACGGCAAGATCGTGTTCCGCAACGAGGCGGTCGAGGTTCCGGAGGGCTGGAGCCAGGTCGCCTCGGACGTTCTGGCGCAGAAGTATTTCCGCAAGGCAGGCGTTCCGGCGCGGGTCAAGAGCGTGCGTGAAAAGGGCGTGCCCTCCTTCCTGTGGCGTTCGGTTCCCGATCAGGAAGAACTTGAGAAACTTCCGGAAGATCAGCGCTTTACGGGCGAAAGTTCGGCCAAGCAGGTGTTCGACCGTCTGGCCGGTGCCTGGTGCTACTGGGGCTGGAAGGGCGGCTATTTCTCGACCGAGGAAGACGCGCGCGCCTATTACGACGAGATGCGCTTCATGCTGGCCGAACAGATGGCCGCGCCGAACTCGCCCCAGTGGTTCAACACCGGGCTGCACTGGGCCTATGGCATCGACGGCCCGTCGCAGGGGCACTACTATGTCGATTTCAAGACGGGCGAGCTGACCAAATCCGCCTCGGCCTATGAGCATCCGCAGCCGCATGCCTGCTTCATCCAGTCGGTCAGGGACGATCTGGTGGGCGATGGCGGCATCATGGACCTGTGGGTGCGCGAGGCGCGGCTGTTCAAATACGGCTCGGGCACCGGCACCAACTTTTCCTCGCTGCGGGGCGAGGGCGAAAAGCTTTCGGGCGGCGGCAAGTCCTCGGGGCTGATGGGGTTCCTCAAGATCGGCGACCGCGCGGCCGGCGCGATCAAGTCGGGCGGCACCACGCGCCGCGCGGCCAAGATGGTGATCTGCGACATGGATCACCCCGACATCGAGGAATTCATCAACTGGAAGGTCATCGAAGAGCAGAAGGTCGCAAGCCTCGTGGCCGGCTCCAAGCTGCATGAGCGCGAGCTGAACAGGATCTTCGAGGCGATCCGCCTGTTCGACGGCTCTGAAGAGGGGGCGGTCGATCCCGCCGCCAACGTTGCGCTGAAAGAGGCGATCAAATCCGCCAAGCGCGTGATGATCCCCGAGACCTATATCAACCGTGTGCTGCAATATGCGCGTCAGGGCTATGCCAGCATCGAATTCCCCACCTACGACACCGACTGGGATTCGGATGCCTATATCTCGGTTTCGGGCCAGAACTCGAACAACTCGGTGCGGGTGACCAACGCCTTCCTCAAGGCGGTGAAGGACGATGCCGACTGGGAACTGGTGCGCCGCACCGATGGCAAGGTCGCCAAGACCGTGAAGGCGCGCGAGCTGTGGGAGCAGGTGGGCCATGCCGCCTGGGCCTGCGCCGATCCGGGCATCCAGTTCCACGATACCGTCAACGAATGGCATACCTGCCCGGCGGACGGGCCGATCCGGGGCTCGAACCCGTGCTCGGAATACATGTTCCTTGACGACACGGCGTGCAACCTTGCCTCGATGAACCTGCTGACCTTCCACAAGGACGGCAAGTTCGACGCCGAGGCCTATGTGCATGCAACCCGCCTGTGGACCGTGACGCTGGAAATCTCGGTGCTGATGGCGCAGTTCCCCAGCCAGGAGATCGCGCAGCGCTCCTATGATTTCCGCACCCTCGGCCTTGGCTATGCCAATATCGGCGGCCTTCTGATGAACATGGGCCTTGGCTATGACAGCGACGAGGGTCGCGCTTTCTGCGGCGCGCTGACGGCGGTGATGACCGGCGTGTCCTATGCCACCTCGGCCGAGATGGCGGGGGAGCTGGGCGCCTTTCCGGGCTATGCGCGCAACGCCGAACACATGCTGCGGGTGATCCGCAACCACCGCAACGCGGCCTATGGCAAGACCGACGGCTACGAGGCGCTCGAGGTGCTTCCCGTGGCGCTGGATCACGCGAACTGTCCCGACCAGGGGCTTGTTTCCCTTGCGAAATCGGCTTGGGACGATGCGTTGGAGCTGGGCGTCAAAAACGGCTTCCGCAACGCGCAGGTTTCGGTCATCGCGCCGACCGGCACGATCGGCCTTGTGATGGATTGCGACACGACCGGGATCGAGCCCGACTTCGCTCTGGTCAAGTTCAAGAAACTTGCGGGTGGGGGCTATTTCAAGATCATCAACCGCTCGGTTCCCGCCGCGCTGGAACATCTTGGTTACGGCTCGGCCCAGATCGAAGAGATCATCGCCTATGCCGTGGGCCATGGCAGCCTTGGCAACTGCGCGGGCATCAACCACACCGCGCTGATCGGCCACGGCTTCGGCCCGCGCGAGATCGAGAAGATCGAGGCGGCGCTGCCCTCGGCCTTCGACATCCGCTTCGTCTTCAACCAGTGGACGCTGGGCGAGGAGTTCTGCACCAGAACCCTTGGCATTCCCGCCGAGAAGCTGAGCGATCCCACCTTCGACATGCTGCGCCACCTGGGCTTTACCCGCGCGCAGATCGACGCGGCCAATGACCATGTTTGCGGCACGATGACGCTTGAGGGCGCGCCGTTCCTGAAGGCCGAGCATTACGCCGTGTTCGACTGCGCCAATGCCTGCGGCAAGAAGGGCAAGCGCTATCTTTCGGTGGAAAGCCACATCCGCATGATGGCGGCGGCGCAGTCCTTCATCTCGGGGGCGATCTCGAAGACGATCAACATGCCGAACGCGGCCACGATCGAGGAAACGTTGGCGGCCTATGAACTGTCCTGGAGCCTTGGCATCAAGGCCAACGCGCTTTACCGCGACGGCTCCAAGCTCAGCCAGCCGCTGGCATCTGCGTTGGTCGAGGATGACGAGGAGGCCGAGGAAATCCTTGCCACCGGCTCGCAACAGGAAAAGGCCGCGATGCTGGCCGAGAAGGTGATCGAGAAGGTCATCGTCAAGGAGATCGTGCGCTCGCACCGCGAAAAGCTGCCCGAGCGTCGCAAGGGCTATACCCAGAAGGCGGTCGTGGGCGGGCACAAGGTCTATCTGCGCACCGGCGAATACCGCGACGGCACCTTGGGCGAGATCTTCATCGACATGCACAAGGAAGGCGCGGGGTTCCGCGCGATGATGAACAACTTTGCGATCGCCGTGTCCGTGGGCCTGCAATACGGCGTGCCGCTGGAAGAGTTCGTGGATGCCTTCACCTTCACCAAGTTCGAGCCCGCCGGCATGGTGCAGGGCAACGACTCGATCAAGAACGCGACCTCGATCCTTGATTACGTCTTCCGCGAACTGGCGGTCAGCTATCTCGACCGCACCGATCTGGCCCATGTGAAGCCGCAAGGCGCAAGCTTCGACGATCTGGGCGGCGGTGCCGACGAGGGCAAGCGCAACCTGGAACCCGTCAGCGAAAGCGCCGCGTCGAAATCGCTTGAGGTGCTGCGCCAGATCTCTTCGACTGGCTATCTGCGCAAGCGGCTGCCGCAAGAGCTTGTGGTGTTGCAGGGCGGCGTGGGGGCCACGGCCTTCGCGGGTGCCGAAGACCCGGTCGCGGCGCTGAACACGCTGGTGCCGGAAACCGCGATGGCGGCCTCGGGCGGCGGCTCGACCGCGCTTGGCTCGGGCACGGTGGCGATGGATGCGCGCGCCAAGGCCAAGATGCAGGGCTATGAGGGCGATCCCTGCGGCGAATGCGGCAACTACACGCTGGTGCGCAACGGCACCTGCATGAAATGCAATACCTGCGGCGCCACGAGCGGTTGCAGCTGATCCGATCCGGGGCGGGTGCGCTCGCCCCTGACGCCGAGAAGGCCCAGGTGAAACGAGAAAGCTCGGGCGGTCAACGAATGAGCCTGATCGGCGAAACTGGCCCCCTCCATCACGGAGGGGGCCAATTTTATTGAAAGCCTTGCGGGCAGGCTTCGGCAGGCTGCGCCGCGAGGGGCTTCACAAGATAGGCGAGGTCAGGCGGAAGATCGCTTCTGCGAGGCGACGCAGGCCGTGGCTTTGCGGGATGGTCTGGTCTGCCGTGGCCATCAGGTCGGCAGCCCAGCCTTCCAGCTCGGCCAGATGTTCGGCGCTCTCCAGAAGAACCATGAGTTCGAAATTCAGCAAAAGCGAGCGTGCGTCGAAATTGGCCGAACCTACGAAAGCTCGTGCGTCCGTCAGAACGGCCTTGGCGTGCACCATCGTGCCCCCGATCATGAAGAAGCGGCAGCCGTCGGCCGCAAGCGCGCGCATATAGGCGCCACGGGCAAGGTCGGCCAGCCGCTGGTTCGAGGTTGCGGGCAGCGCGATGCGCACGTCGACACCGCGGCGCGCGGCCATGGACAGCGCGGCAATCAGTCCCTCGGTCGGTATGAAGTAGGGGGTGACGATCCAGATCCTCTCGCGCGCGGTATGGCAGCTATGGACCAGTGCGTCATGCAGCGGATCGTCGGGCGTGTCCGGGCCCGAAGGCACAAGGCGCAACGGCGTAGTTCCGGTGGGCGTGTCGGCCCCCGCTGAAATCGGGGCAGGCGGGGATTTGGCGCCTGCTGCCGTCCAGTCGCTTTCGAAAAACCGGGGGAAGCCCCGCGCTGCGGGGCCGCCTAGGGTAAAGGACAGATCGCGCCCACGATCGGCGAAAGCCGTGGGGCCCAGATAGTCCCGAGCCACGTTGCGCCCGCCGGCCCAGACCCCTGCGCCATCGGCGATCACCATCTTGCGGTGATTGCGCAGATTGACATGCCCGCCGAATGGTCCGTGAAGAAGCGGAGAGTACAGTCGGACTTCGGCGCCGTGGCGGCGCAGGCTGCGCAGGGCCGCGCGGGGCCTGCGCAGTGCGCCGACCGAATCGAGGATCAGCCGCACCCGCACGCCCTGGGCCGCGCGTTCGGCAAGGGCGGCGCAAAAGGCGCGGCCAACCTCGTCATCGCCAAGGACGTAAAGCGTGACGCTCAGGCTTTCCTGCGCGCCGCGCACAAGCTCCATCATCGCCTCATAGGCGGGGGGGCCCTCCAACAGCAGCCGGAAGGTGTTGCCGGACCCGGCCGGGGCGACGCCATAGCCTGTGAGAAGCCGGTCAAGATCATCTGCGCCGGTTTCCCTGCCAGGAGGCGGCAGGGCGGCGGAGGGCAGATTGCGCCGCTTGCGGTAGCCGAAGATCAGAAACGCAGGAATGGCAGCGTAGGGCAGAAGAATGATGAAGCCCATCCAGGCCAGTGTGGATTGCGGCGTCCGGCGTTCCTGCATCACCAGCGACCATGTGAGCGTAAAGATCACCGCCGTTGCGACAAGGGCGAAATGCGCTCCTAGCCAGATCATGGTTTGGCCCTCCGTTGCCGCAACAGGTGCCACAGCCCGATGATCGACAGTGCCGCAAAAGCGAGTGCCAGAATGATCCCGGCATGATGGGCCCGGCCGAAGATCTGCGTGATCAGATGCCCGATGGTATGTCCCAGAACGGTGAAGGCAAAGGCCCATACGATGCCCGAGATTGTGACGATCAGCACATAATGGCGCGCGGGAATCCGCGAATGTGACAGGGCAAGGGGGCCGACAATCCGCATTCCCGGAATGTAGCGAAACACCGCCGCCAGCCGGTAGGGGCCGCGGTCCAGCATCGCCACCGCGCGTCGGAAGGCGGGCCTTTCCACGATGCCGCGCAGGCGAGGTTGGTCACGAAAGCGCCGCCCGAGCGAAAACCAGAAAAGACCCGACGCCATGGCGGCAGGCGCCCCCGTAACCACCACCTGCCACAACACCAGAAGGTGACGATGGGCCAGGACACCCCCGGTGATCGCAACGGTCTCGCCCTCGAAGAAGCAACCCAGGAAGACCGCGGCAAGCCCGTAATGTGCAATGATCGTGTCAATGTCCATCGCGGCCTTGCCCCTCTCTTTCTTGCGGCCCGGTGGGCGTACTCAGCGCCGGTCGCGGGCGCGGTCTTCCAGAAGTTCGATCTGGATGCGCTGCAACTCGGCCAGCTTTTCCCATTGGCTTGCCATCTGGTGATCCATCTTTTCGTGCAGCTGGCGGATCTCCAGCTCGGCCTTGAGGTTCACGCGATAGTCGTTCTCGGCGCGCAGCCGGTCCTTGGTTTCCTGCCGACGCTGGCTCATCATGATGACCGGGGCCTGAAACGCCGCAAGGCTGGACAGGACAAGGTTGAGCAGGATGAAGGGGTAGGGGTCGAACGGTCTGGTCAAGAGCACCACCGTGTTCACCGCCATCCATGCGATCAGCACGAATGCAAAAATCAGGATGAAGCGCCAGCTGCCGCCGAAGGCCGCGACACGATCGGCCATGCGCTCCCCGAAAGTGCTGATTTCCTCGGCCGTGTCGAGCGGGTTCTGCGAGATCGGCTGCCCGCTGTGCAGGCTGTCGATGACCTCGCGGTCAATGGCGCTCAGCTCTCCGCGCTCGTCCTCGAGAAGTTTCTCGACATAGGCGTTCCGGAAGCGGTTCAGATCCTCGCGGCAGATGAAGCACCCCGCATGCCAGCCCGGATGCGCGTCCTCGATCAGCGCGCCGACGCCGGGGCGAACAGAAATCCACGTAAACAAGCGTGAGAGCGGGAACCTGCGCTTGCAGACGTGGCAGGGGGCCGTGGCCTGCGGCTGTGAGGTGCTCATGTCGCTGCGGGTCCTGTATCATTGGCGCATCCCAAGTATATGGCCCGCGGGCACCGAGAAAAGCAGATTTCACGCGCGCCTCGATGCGCCGACGCCGCTACTGCGCAGGTTACCCACAGGCACCGCGCGCGTGAGCAAACCCCTGAAACACCTGATCAAAAACTTTTTCGATGTGTGGGCTATTTGCATCATTTCAAAAAAGCCCTGCATCTCCGATTTTGCCTCCGTTTACCCTTACGGAAGCCTGTGTCGGGCGTGAAATATTACAATATTAACAATTTGTTAGGATGGACTCTCCTGAAGGCTTCTGCTGCCCGGAGTGGAGGGGACGGGAAAAACCCGCTATCTGTCGCCATGTTCCGGATTTGTTTGCGAGAAAAAATCTTTGCATTTTGCCAATAATCAAGACGAACCGTCCCTGTTTTGCGCATTTTATCCACAGGCAGTTGGTGCGGGTCCGAATCCCGCCGGATGTGAAATTGGAAGGGCTTCGATGATCTGTGTTCTGGTCTGGCACAACGCGAAAAGCGGCGCGGCAGCCATGCGAAGCTCGTCCCTTGGCATTAGCGCGCGTGTGCGCAATCCGCAGCACGGCAAGGCGTTGCCGGTCTTGCCGGGCAATTTCGCCATGACGAAGGGCGAATTCGCGCTGAGCCGCACGGTGCAGCAGGCGCGCCATATCTCGACGCTCGTGCAACTGGCCGAGCGGGCGCTCGGGTCCGGGGCTGCCGCGCAGCCTGCGGCGGCGCCCCTGCGCCTTGTTCAGAACGGAAAGCCGTAATCGGCCACGATCGACCAGATCTCGTTGTTGAGCGTCTGAAGCTCGCGCAGCGCGTTGTCGATCTCTTCCAATGTGGTTCCGTCAAGCGTGCTGGCCGCGCCCACGCGGATGCTTTCGCGCCGGTCGGCGATGCGCATCTGGATCGCGCGTGGCGGTCCGCCATCGGCGTCGAAGGCATAGATGCAATGGTTGAAGCGGTTGCGCAGAGCCGAGAGCCCCTTGAGACGTCCGGCGACCGCCAGAATGCGTGACTGTGCCGCTTCGGGGGCGGGGCAGGCGTCGCGCTTGACCAGCCGTTCGACCAGGTCCAGCCGGGCGCGTGTTGTGTTCAGCGTCAGGTAAAGGATCACCGCCGTGTCCTTGTCGACCCGTGCGAGCCCGGCGATCAGGTGGATCAGCAGGCTTTCGGTGTTGGTCCAGGTGTAGTTCAGCGTGCCGATGCGCAGCAGGAAGGCGTCAAAGCCTGCACGTGGATCGGGCACCTTCGGCGGGGGGGCGGGATCAGTTGCCATGATGCCGGTGGAACAGAACTGCCGCTTCGGTGCGATTGCGCACGCCCAGCTTTGCGATGACGCGGTGGATATGAAGCTTTACCGTATGCTCGGACAGTTCCAGCTGCGCGGCGATGGCCTTGTTCGATTGCCCCGAGGCGACCATGGACAGAACCTCGACCTCGCGCGGGGTCAGGCCACTGCCGTCTGGCCCGGCGATCTGCTGCTGCGGGTCGCCGCTGCCCGCGCAGAAGGGAAGCGGGCCGCGCGCCGTGCGCCGTACCATCAGCTCGGGCGGAACATAATGCCCCCCGCATAGCGTCATGCGCATGACCGACAGCCAGGTTTCGAGATTGAGGTTCATCGGCAGCAGGCTAATCTTGTGCGTGCAGATCGTATCGCCATGCCGCTGGATCAGATCCAGTGCGGCGGAGGTGTTGAGATAGGCGATCACCGGGCTTGTGCCGGCAAGTTCGGGCGCACCCTCGTGACAGGATGCGATCAGTTGCTCGGAATTCGTTTCATCCGCTACCACGGCCGAGAAAACCGGGACAGTTTCTTCGTTGGCCATGAGCGCGGACATCGACAGGAAGCGGAATATCTGCGCCGGCAGAAGCTCGGTCTGGACAGTGCGCAGCACGGTATCGGGGAATTGCGTCAAGGCTCCGACAAAACAGATCGTGGTATCGCTGGGTGCCGCACCATTCGGGCGCTCAGAGGCAAAGGTGCTGGAAAATCGGTTCGCGTTCATGGTTTCGGTTCCATTCGGCACAAGAGGGAGTGGGCGCTGACCTTTGCGGAACTCGCAACACAGGGAACAATTAACGCCAACTTAACACATTCCTGGTCTTGTTTCATTAATCGAAGGGCGTATCCGGGGTCTGGAATACCTGACCTCTACGTCAATTCTTCGCCGGATTCATGAAATCGATCGGCCGATTCGTGCCAATCAGGGCCAAAAATCACCGAAATCTTCCGAATGAAGTCCTTTCGGGCTAACCTTTCGATCAGGAAGATGATCGGTCGGGTAGTCCCTAAGCAGGATACCCCTTTTGGCAGGCCTCGGAAAAAGCGCTTTCCCTTCATTACCTTACCCTGCGTCAATAAGGTTACTCCCTCTGGGCAACTGGCTTTTGGACAGATTATGGCGAAACAATGGCACAGTTGTCGGAGGGGAGATCCGGCGGCTGTGTTGGAGGGAGGAGAACCTTCAACTTTCAGGATGACGCACAGGTTGCAGCAGCTCATTGCCCACGGGTGATGGGGGTGTCTCCTGCACCCTTGCGCCATCACGAACCACTCGGCGCTTTTGCGTCGGAACCTAAACCGGACCCGCGGCATGTCGCTTGGTAGATGAATGGCGGCGATCAAGGGTCCAAGCCAAGGAGTGGACCAAATGAGACGCAATCAGTTCTTCTGGGGTGACTGGGATTATCAGGAACAGTCCCAGGATCAGAGCCAGGACCAGACCCAGGATCAGGGTCAGGACCAGATGCAGGAGTCGATGCAAGAGCAGGCTCAGGAGCAATACAACGTCAATGACAACGCCAATGCCAATGAGAACGGCAATGGCAATGAAAACGCCAATGGCAATGAGAATGGCAACGGTAACGAAAATGCCAATGCCAACCAGTCCCAGAATGCCAATGGCAACGAGAACGGCAACGGCAATGAGAACGCCAATGCCAACATGAGCGAAAATGCCAATGCCAACCAATCCCAGAATGGCAACGGCAATGACAACTTCAACAAGAGCGAAAACTATAACTCGAACGACAACAACACCTCGACCGATGTGAATGTCGATGTGGGCGTGAATGTCGATATCGAGGGGCTGATCCCCACCGACGACGACTTTGCCGATCTCGATCTCGAGAATACGACCACCGGCGATATCTTCATGTCGAATGGCGCCATGAGCTTCGACTACGGCCATGACATCAATCTTGACGGTGTGCTGCGCGATGCGCTGAACGGGGCGGGCAACGATGTTGGCCTTGTCAATGCGCAGGGCAACGTGCTGTCCGACGATGACACCCTGTCGGGTGCCCGCGTGTCCAACGATGGCGAGTTCTATCAGAACGGCAACGCATCCGGCGGTGACGCCTCGGCCGGCGATGGCATTTCGGCCAGTGGCGGCGAAGGCGGCATGGGCGGCAGCGGCGCCACGGCCAACGGTGCCGAGGGCGGCGGTGCGCTTGCGCTTGGCGGTCTGTCCCTTGCGGGCGGCGGAGAATCCGGCGCGGGCGGCTCCTCGACCGCAACCGGCGGTGATGGCGGCGATGCCTATGGCGTAGGCCTCGGGCTTGGCCTTGGTGTCGGTCTTGGTGCGACCGGCGATACCACGGGCGGCGATACTACGGGCGGCGATGGCGCGGGGGGCGATGGCACCGGCGGTGACCGCACCGGCGGCGGTGGCGATGCGGGCGATGCGGCCGGTATCGGCGTCGGGCTTGGTCTTGGCCTGCTTTCGGGTATCGGCCTCGGTGCAGGCATGGGCGGCGATGGCGCGGCCGGTGATGGCACTGGCGGTGACGGCACGGGCGGCAACGGTCCCGGTGGTGCATCCGGCGATGGCGGTGCGGCCGACAACTATGCCGCGGGCTCGGCCAATGGCTGGGGCGGTGGCACCGGCTCGGCCGAAGGCGGCCTTGGCGGGCTTGCCTCCTCGATGGGCGGTGCCTCCGGCGCGGCGACGGGGGGCTATGCCAATGCGGCCGGCGGCATGGCCGAAGGCGGCATGGGTGGCGCCGGCGGGCTTGCCTATGCCGGTGACGGCGGCAATGCCGGTGGTCTGGGCTCCTGGGGTTCGGGCAATGGCGACGACGGCATGGTGAATGGCGAGTCGATCGCGGATGCGGCGGCGGCGCTGACCACCACGGCCTTCAACCAGTCGATCGTGATGGGCGCCAACGTGCTTGGCAATAGCGTCGATACCACCGTTGTCGGAGGCTCGATGACCTCGACCTATATCGGCGACGACGACCTCTGAGGTCGGCAAGAGTTCGGCGGGCGGTCCATCGGCCGCCCGTTGAAACCGGGGAAACGGGCGTTGCAGCCGATGCCCGTTTCACCCTCCTCCGGGGCGCCACGGGTTGTCCGGGGATGTCACGGGAACGCAAGAGCGTCTTGAGTAACCAAAGGGAGAGGGGCGATGTTCGATATCCATTCCGAAACCATCGCGCATTTCATCGGTTATTTCGAGCTTCTGGTCGAACGGGCGGGGCTGCGGCTGGATTATGACCGCCTCAGCTATGCGGCGCGCAAGATCGACGATCCGCCGCCGCTGCCCGATGTGAAAGTCAACGTGAATTCGAACCTTGGCCCCGAAGACTACATGCCGGGCGCAATCCGGCTGGGTTTCGGGGCTCAGCCCGATGCGGGAGGGGCGGTGCCTTCTGGCGCGCGCGCTTTGGTGGTCAGCCCGTCCGCGAAATCCGGCCCGCTTGCCGAGGCACCGCCGGTCGGGGAACTGGCGTCCTCGGGTGGTGGGATCTTTGCGATGCTGCTGGCCAAGGTCGTCTATGTCATAGATCCGCCAGGGCAACTGGGCGTGGTGACCCTGCAACTCAATGCCATGAGCGATCAGGATATGTGGCTGAACGACGCGGTTTTTCCGGTCGGATCCCTGCCTGCGCTGATCCCGTTCGAGGCCCTGCGCGCCGATCTGGCGGCACTCGTAAGCCTCGCGGGCCAGCTTTCGCCCTTCGCACCGATTTCCGCGGCCGCTACGGCGGCCGAAATCGTTGCCAGCCTTGCACCTGCCCTTGCCGCCGCCAGCCCGGCGATGGTTCCGGCGGGGGCGAGTGTGGCGATGCTGCGTCTGGGCGATCCTATCGACCCGGACGATCCGCATTCCGAGGTGTTCGGCGGTGGCCTTGTCATAGATGGCGTGGTGTCCGACGAGGTGCCGGACCATCTGTCCCAGCTTCTGGAGGCCCGCCAGGCCGAGGCCGCGAAGGTCGATGCCGTCGGGAATGGCGGTCCGTCCGATCCGCTGCCGCAGGTGGTATCCACCGGCGAGAATCTTCTGTTGAACGAAACCGCGCTTGCCAGCGACTGGCTGGATGCGCCGGTGATCGCGGTCGCGGGCGATGTCACCTCGCTGACGCTGATCGCGCAGGTCAACCTGCTGAGCGATCGTGACAGCGTGACTGGCGCGGATGGCGCGCTGGTGGCGTCCGATGAGGATGCGCCCGAAACGGTGATGCTGAATGCCGCCAGCCTGACCGAGGTGTCGATGGCTGCGCGCGCGCAACTTCAGGCCGAAGCCCGCAAGGCGCAGGCGCAGGAAGATGCGAAGGACAGCGGAGAAGACCCCGCCCCGGTACTGCCCAAAGCCTGGGCCGTGACCCGGATCGAGGGCGACCTTCTGGTCGATACATGGTCCCTGCAGGTTAACCTTCTGTCGGATGACGATGTGGCGCAGTTTGCTGCGGGTGGCCATGGCATGCAGGTCGATCTGGGAGATAACGTGCTGGTAAACCTGTCCTCGCTTCTGGCGCTTGGCAGCTATTTCGATCTTATCATGGTCGGCGGAGACATGATCGACCTGACCAGCGTGCAGCAGGCCAACATCCTGCTCGATAACGATCATGTCCTGATGATGGGCGGGCAGGGCGTCGGCGGCGTCTCCACCCATGGCAACGCGCTTTGGAACGAGGCCCACGTCGAGAAGATCGGCATCGACTATCACGCCGCCCTGTCCGAGGGGTTCGATCAGGCTCTGAAATCTCTGGCCAAGGGGGTGGAGGATCTGTCCTCGATCGTCAAGGATGCGCTGTTCGAGGGCTACGAATTCCTGCGCGTGCTGTATATCGAGGGCGACCTGATCCGCACCGATACCGTGACGCAGGTCAATATCCTGGGGGATGCCGATCAGGTGGCCGTTCTGGCCGAGGATTTCAGGGATCAGGGCCTGATGCCGCTGGAACTGACCACCGGCGAGAATGTGCTGGCCAATATTGCCACGCTGAAGCAGGCCGGCCTTGACAGCACGGTGATGGCCGGCGGCGAGGTTTATACCGATGCGGTGATCTGGCAGGCGGGGATGATCGACTGCAACGACCAACCGCTTGAGGGCGGCATGGGCGCGCTTGCCTCCGAAGCTGTCGCCTTCCTCGCCGAGGGTATGATCGACCCGGTCGCGCCAGGCGATCTCGATCTTGCGATTGCGCCGGGCGAGTACTGCTCGGACGGGGTCGATGTCATGCATTCGGTGCTGACATGACCTTGGGGCCGTCATCCGCGATGCGCCGTGCCGGTCACGAAGACCATATGCCAGGAGATAGATCTTGCCCCTGACCCTGCGCCTTACCCCCGACCAGCGTGTCGATACGAAGCCCGTTGCTTCGGATAATGAACTTGCCCCCGCTCCGCCAATCCCGCCATTGCGCCCCAAGGTGTTCCGGACCGGGGGGGGGGCTGCCTCCGCCCCTCCCGTCGAGTCCGCAAAGCCTGCTGCGCGTGTGTTCCGGGATGGTGACGCGGCGCGATCCGCCAAGACGAAACCGGAACCGGCTGTCAAGGAGAGCGGGGGCAAGTCCGTTCCGCAGACTGCCGCGCAGGGCGGCGGAGGGCAGGGCGGCAAGGGCGGCACGCCCGATTTTCACCGCAGGCTGGGGCCGGTCGATTACGCGCGCACGCTGAAGGATACGCAACTGCGCATCCGTGCGAACCTGCTGTTCGTGGCCTTGATGACCTGCGCGACCAATGTGCTGATCCTTGCGATCCCGATCTATCTGTTCCAGATCTCGGATCGGGTTCTTACCTCGCGCTCGACCGATACGCTGGTGATGCTGACCATCGTCATCGTGGGCGCGATCGTGGTGCAGGCGCTTCTGGATGCCGTGCGCCGCTTCGTGCTGATGCGCACCGCCGTCGATGTGGCGGCACGGCTTGGCGCGCCGATCCTGTCGGCGGCTGCCCAGGCGGCGCTGCATTCCAACGGGCGCGAATACCAGACGCTTGGCGATTTGCAGCAGTTGCGTGGCTTTCTGGTCTCGGGCACGCTGATCTCGTTTCTCGATGTCCCGTTCACGCCGCTCTTCATCCTTGCGGTCTTTCTGATCCACCCGCATCTGGGAATGATCGTGGTGGTGACGGCCGCGATGCTGGCGGTCTTCGCGCTGATCAACCAGCGCATCACCTCCGAGGGGTTCCGCCGCGCGACGCTGCATCAAAGCCGCGCGAACCTGCATCTGGAATCGATGTCGCGCAACAGCCAGATCATCAACGCCATGGCCATGATCCCCGAGGCGGTGACGATCTGGGGCCGCGACACGGCCGCGTCCCTGCGCGCGCAGGTGCAAGCACAGGACCGCAACATCATGACGGCCTCGGCCTCGCGCATGGTGCGGCTTTTGACGCAGATCGGCATGCTGGGCTGGGGCGCGTGGCTGGCGCTGGACGGGCAGATCACCGGGGGGATGGTGATCGCGGCCTCGATCGTGGCGGGCCGCGCGCTTGCGCCGATCGAGGGCTCGATCGAGGGCTGGAACCACTTCCTTCTGGCGCGCGCGGCCTATGACCGCGTGGCGGGGCTCTTGCGGGCCTCGGCGCAGAAATTCGACAAGCTGCGCCTGCCCCGGCCCGAAGGGCGGCTGGACGTGGAGCGGCTGCTTTATGTGCCGGCGGGCACGAAGACGGTGGTGCTGAACGCGCTGTCCTTCTCGCTCGCGCCGGGTGAATCGCTGGCGATCATCGGGAATTCGGGCGCGGGCAAGACCACGCTTGGCAAGATGCTGGTGGGCTCGATCCTGCCCACCTCGGGGGCGGTGCGGCTGGACCTGATGGACCTGCGCAACTGGGACCCGCGCCAGCTGGGCGAGATCGTGGGCTACCTGCCGCAGGACGTGCAGCTGTTCCCCGGCACGATCAAGGCCAATATCGGCCGCATGCGCGAAAGCGCCAGCGACGAAGAGATCCACCGCGCCGCGATGCTGGCCGATGTGCACGACATGATCGCCTCGCTCCCGCAGGGCTATGAAACCGTCGTGGCGGGCGACGGATCGCCGCTTTCGGGCGGGCAGAAACAACGCATCGGGCTGGCCCGCGCCTTCTTCGGCGGGCCGAAATTCGTGGTGCTGGACGAGCCGAACTCGAATCTCGACACCGCGGGGGACCAGGCGCTCGTGCGTGCGCTTGGCCATGCGCGGGCCAACGGGATCACCACCGTGGTCGTGACGCAGAAACCCTCGCTTCTGTCCGCCGTGGACAAGATCATGTTGCTGGCGGACGGCAATATCGTGCTGTTTGGCTGGCGCGATCAGGTCCTGGCCGAGCTTCAGAAGCGCCAGCGCCAGGCCATGGCCCCGCGCCCGCAGCCCCCGCAATCGCTGCAAGGAGCCCCGGCATGAGCCAGACCGACCCGCTTCTGCCCGCGAGTTCCGCCATCTGGTATGAGGATGTCCCGCGCAGCATCCGCAGCCATGTGCTGACCGGGCTTCTGATCATGGGGCTTGCCTTCGGCGGCTTCGGGGTCTGGGCCTTCACCGCGCCGCTCGCGGCCGCGATCATGGCGCCGGGCTCCTTCGTCGCCACCGGGCGCAACAAGATGATCCAGCATCTCGAAGGCGGCATCATCAAGGAGATCATGGTCTCCGAGGGTGATTTCGTCGATGCGGGCGCGCCGCTCATGCGGCTTGACGAAACCGCCGCCATGGCCAACGAACGCGCGCTGTTCCTGCGCCGCGCCCGCCTCGAGGCGATGGAGGCGCGGATCCTGGCCGAATACAATCAGGATTCCGCCCTTGCCTTCCCCGACTGGCTGTCGGCCGCGGCCACCGACCCCGAGATCGCCGGCATGATCGACAGCCAGAAGCTGACCTTCGACATCGGCCATACCCGGCTGCAAAGCGAGTTGGCGCTGCTGGGGCGCAACATCTCGGCCCTGAAGGTGCGCGCCGAGGGCTATTCGGCGCAACTCTCCTCGACCCGCGCGCAGATCGAGATCCTGATCGAAGATCACGACAGCCGCGCGAGCCTGCTCGATGCCGGCCTGATCCGGCGCACCGAGGTCAACGCCCTGCGCCGCGCCATCGCCGAAGCCGAGGGACAGGCCGGGCGGCTTCAGGCCGAGGTGACCGAAGCCGTCGAGATGCAAGAGAAATACAGCGCACAAATGGAGCAGACGATCTCCACCTACCGCCAGGCCGCGCTGGACGAATTGCAGCAGGTCCAGGCCGAACTGGACAGCGTGCGCGAACAGGAACGCAAGGCGTCATCGGTGCTGCGCCGCGTGGTGATCGACGCCCCGGTTTCCGGCACGGTGGTGCGGCTGAACTATTCCGGCGCCGGCGGCGTGGTCGAGGCCGGCAAGGTCATCGCGGAAATCCTGCCCTCGGACGTGCCCCTGATCATCGAAACGCTGATCGCGCGGACCGATATCGACAATGTGCGGCTGGGGCAGGGGGCGGCGGTGCGCCTGATCGCGCTCAACCAGCGGACGACGCCGATCCTGCAAGGCAAGGTCTTCTACGTCTCGGCCGATGCCATCGCCGACAAGAACGCCGAGGGCCTTGCGCAACGCGAAGTCTATCTGGCGCGGATCGAACTGCCGGCCGCGGAATTGCGCCGCGTGCCGGGCTTCGCGCCCATGCCCGGCATGCCGGTCGAGGTGATGATCCAGACGGCCGAACGCACCTTCGCGCAATATATCGCCAAGCCGATCACGGATTCTATGCAGCGCGCCTTCCGCGAGAACTGAGCCTCGGCAACAAGACCCCGCGCTCAGACCCCGCGCGACAGCGCCGCCACGCCCGTGCGCGCCACATCCAGCAGACCCAGCGGGCGCATCAACTCCGCAAAGGCGTCGATCTTCTCGGGCGTTCCGGTGATCTCGAAGACGAAGCTTTCCAGCGTCGAATCCACCACATTGGCGCGGAAGATATCGGCCAGCCGCAGCGCCTCCACGCGCTTCTCGCCGGTGCCGCCCACCTTGAACAGCGCCAGCTCCCGCTCGACCGAGGCCCCCTCGACGGTCAGGTCATGCACCTCGTGCACCGGCACGATGCGGCCGATCTGCGCCTTGATCTGTTCGATCACCGCCTCGGTGCCGCGCGTGACGATGGTGATGCGCGAACGGTGCCCCTTGTGGTCCACCTCGGCCACGGTCAGGCTGTCGATATTGTAGCCCC
>CALMEG010000245.1 GCA_937863185.1 uncultured Paracoccaceae bacterium
AGCGCCGATCCGCTCCAGCCCCATGCCGGTATCGATCGACTGCATGTCGAGCGCGCGCATCGAGCCGTCCTCGAACTGCTCGTTCTGCATGAAGACGAGGTTCCAGATCTCGATGAAGCGGTCGCCATCCTCGTCGGCGCTGCCCGGCGGGCCGCCCCAGATGTGATCGCCGTGGTCATAAAAGATCTCGGTGCAGGGGCCGCAAGGGCCGGTCGGGCCCATCTGCCAGAAGTTGTCCGAGGTGGCGATGCGGATGATCCGATCCTCGGGCACGCCGACTTTCTTCCAGATTTCAAAGGCTTCGTCATCGGTGTGATAGACGGTGGCCAGAAGGCGTCGGGCGTCGATGCCGAAATCCTTCGTGATCAGTTCCCAGGCGAAGGGGATCGCCTCGGTCTTGAAGTAGTCGCCGAAGGAGAAGTTCCCCAGCATCTCGAAGAAGGTATGGTGGCGCGCGGTGTAGCCCACATTGTCGAGGTCGTTGTGCTTGCCCCCCGCACGCACGCATTTCTGCGCGGTGGTGGCGCGGACATAATCGCGCTTTTCCAGCCCGGTGAAGCAGTTCTTGAACTGCACCATGCCCGAATTGGTGAACATCAGCGTCGGGTCGTTGCGCGGCACAAGAGGAGAGCTTTCGACGACGCGGTGGCCGTTGCGCTCGAAATAGCTCAGGAAGGTAGAGCGGATGTCGTTCAGGCTGGGCATGTTCTTTCGGCCTTCATAGGGCGGGTTTTCCCCCGTTTAACGCCCGCCCCTGCCCCTGTCCAGAAAGCAAACGGCCGGGCATCGCGCCCGGCCATCCCTTTTTTGTGCATGCCTCCGGCGCCTTGCGGCGGCTCAGTCCTCGGTGACGGCGGCATCCTCTTCATTCGTGCCGAAATCGAGCCCGTGGCTGGCGCGGATCTTGTCCTCGATCGCATAGGCGATATCGGGATTGTCGCGCAGGAACTGCTTGGCGTTTTCGCGCCCCTGGCCGATGCGCTCGTCGCCATAGGAATACCAGGCGCCCGATTTCTCGACCACGCCGGCCTTCACGCCAAGGTCGACCAGCTCGCCCATCTTCGAGATGCCTTCGCCATACATGATGTCGAATTCCACCTGCTTGAAGGGCGGCGCCACCTTGTTCTTGACGACCTTGACGCGCGTGGCGTTGCCCACCACCTCGTCGCGGTCCTTGATCGCGCCGATGCGCCGGATGTCCAGCCGCACGCTGGCATAGAATTTCAGTGCGTGCCCCCCCGTCGTGGTTTCGGGGTTGCCGAACATCACACCGATCTTCATGCGGATCTGGTTGATGAAGATCACCATGCAGTTGCTGCGTCCGATCGAGGCGGTCAGCTTGCGCATCGCCTGGCTCATCAGGCGGGCCTGGGCGCCGACCGTCGCATCGCCCATATCGCCCTCGATCTCGGATTTCGGGGTCAGGGCCGCGACCGAGTCGACCACCACAAGGCTGACCGCGCCCGAACGCACCAGCGTATCGACGATTTCCAGCGCCTGTTCTCCCGTATCGGGCTGCGAGATCAGAAGCTCGTCGAGATTCACGCCCAGCTTGCGCGCATAGGTCGGGTCCAGCGCGTGCTCGGCATCGACGAAGGCGCAGACGCCGCCCTTTTTCTGCTCTTCGGCCACGACATGCAGGGTCAGCGTGGTCTTGCCCGAGCTTTCGGGGCCATAGATCTCGACGATGCGCCCTTTCGGCAACCCGCCGATCCCAAGCGCGATATCAAGCCCCAGAGAGCCGGTCGAGGTCGCCTCGATCTCCTGCACGGGGTTGTCCGCGCCAAGCTTCATGATCGACCCCTTGCCGAACTGACGCTCAATCTGCGCCAGGGCGGAATCCAGAGCCTTCTGCTTGTCTGCCGATTTCTTGTCGTTCATCTCAAATAGGTTCGCCATTGCCATCATTCGTTTCCTTATCCCATAGCCGGGAGGCCACGGCAATCAATGCCTGCGCGGGGCCGATGTTCTTTTAATGTTCTAGTTTCGATTTCGGGGAAAAACAAGAACATTTAAAACAAGGTCTTCCGAATCCACCATCCGCAAGATTGGTTAAAGAGTGGTTTACGCCTGCCGGCGCCGGGGGTATTCAGGCGAAAACAATACCAAAGGGCATCATGCTGATCTTCTGGGACCAAAGGCTCGTCTTTCTTGCCACCCCCAAGACAGGCTCGACCGCCGTCGAGGTCGCGCTGGAATCGCTCGCCAGCGTCAGCATGCAGCGCCCCGCCGCGCTGAAGCACCTGCCCGCACGCGACTATTCCGCCCATTTCGGGCCGCTACTGCATTCCAGCGCCGGTGGCCGGTTTACCACCGTCGCCCTCATGCGTGAGCCGCTGGACTGGTTGCGGTCCTGGTTTCGGTTCTTGCAGCGCGACGATTCCGAATCCCCCGATCACCCGATGCGCGGCCGCAGCTTCGACACCTTCGCTGCGGATTACGCTGCCGAAACCCGCCCGCCCCATGCGCGGATTGCGGGACAGGCCGAGTTCCTGTGCGATGCACAGGGCGCGCCGCTGGTCGACCGGATCTTTCGCTACGAAGACATCTCCGCCTTCGTGCATTTCCTCGAGGATCAGCTCGACTGCGCGCTGACCTTGCCGCGGGTCAACGTGCCGCCCGCCGCCGATGTCGCCCTGTCGGCGAAGAACGAGGCCGCGTTGCGCGCGCGGATGGCCGCGGATTTCGCGCTTTACGCGACGCTTTCCTGACCTTCAGGTGCCCCCTCATCCCAGTTGTTTCTGCACCGTCGCGGTCAGCTCGCTCAGCGAGAAGGGCTTGGGCAGGAAGACCGAATTCGGCACCGGCGGGCGGCCGTCCTGGAACACGTCCTCGGCATAGCCGGAAACGAACACCACCACCGTCTCGGGCCGTTTGCCAAGCGCCGCGCGCACCCATGTCGGGCCGTCCATTCCCGGCATGATCACATCGGTGACGAAGGCGTCCACCACCAGCCCGTCATCTTCCAGGATGCGCAGGGCTTCCTCGGCATTCTCGGCCTCCAGCACGGTATAGCCCCGCAGCTTCAGCGCGCGGGAGGCGAAGGCCCGCACCGGCGCCTCATCCTCGACCAGCAGGATCGTGGCGGTCGCGGTGTCCCCCGGCAGCGCGGCGGCAACGGGCCACGCCTCCTCGGGTTCGGGCAGCGTCTCGCGGTCATGTGCGGGCAGGAAGATCGAGAACTCGCTTCCCGCACCGACTACGGAATCGCAGAAGATATAGCCGCCGGTCTGCTTCACGATTCCATAGGCCGTCGAAAGCCCCAGCCCGGTGCCCTCGCCCGTGCGTTTCGTGGTGAAGAACGGCTCGAAGATCTTGCCGATCTTGTCGGCGGGGACGCCCACCCCCCTGTCGGAGACGGTCACGAGAACGTAGTCGCCCGCCGGCAGCGTGACCCTGTCGCGCTTCTGGTCCTCGGCAAAGCGGCGGTTCGTGGTTTCGATCCGGATCTCACCGCCCTCGGGCATGGCATCGCGCGCATTGACCACAAGGTTCATGATAACCTGTTCAAGCTGGCGCTTGTCCGCACGGATCAGCCGCAGGTCCGGATCATGCGTCAGAGACAGGCGGATCTTTTCGCCCACGAGACGATTCAGCAGATGCGTCAGATCCGAGAGCGTATCGCGCAGGTCGATGACCCGCGGTTTCAGCGTCTGTTTCCTGGAGAAGGCCAGCAACTGCCCGACCAGGCTGGCCGCACGATTGGCATTCTGGCTGATCTGGTCGAGGTCGGCATAGTCCGGATCGCCCTTGTCGTGGCGCAGCATGAGAAGATCGCAATGCCCGGTGATGGCGGTCAGCAAGTTGTTGAAATCATGCGCAACGCCGCCGGCAAGTTGGCCGATCGCCTGCATCTTCTGGCTCTGGACGAACTGCGCCTCGAGCGTCTTGAGTTGGGTAGCGTCGGACAGCACCGCGATCAGACCGGGGCGGCCGTCCTCGACGAAGCGGCTCAGCGTCACCTGAAGGAAAACCTCCTTGTCGCCGCGCCGCGCGCGCAGGACTTCGGGGCGGCGTTCGGACCGGCCGGTTAGCGCGTCGGAAACCCAGTCACCCACCGGGCGGCCAAGCCCCTCGAACAGCCCCGACAGATGGGCATGGGACGGAATGTCGCCCAGAAGCCCCCGCGCGGCCCGGTTCACCGCCACGACCTCGCCCTGCGCGGTCAGCCGCATCAGCGCGACGGGAAGCGCCTCGAACGCGGCCGGGTCATGCGCGGTGGCCCGGCCGGTGGCCATGGGCAGCAGATAGACCTCGCTGCGCCCGCCGGGGCCCTCGACCTCGGCGATGACGGCGCGCAGCGGGCCGGTCGCGGTGGAAATTTCGTGCTCCTCGCCGGATTTGAGGGGCAGCACGGTGAAAATGCGGTCCAGCGTGCGCACCCGCTCCCCGACAAGGCGGCGCAGCGCCTCGTTCATGAACAGGATCGTGCCGTTGCGCGACACCGTCAGCATCGGCAGGCTGATCGTCTCGGCCCCGCGCCCGCCGACCGGACGCTCGGCCATTTCCTCCAGCCGCCACAGAAAGCCCGCATCCGCGATCTGATGCACCGACAGGCGCACATGGCCCCGCCGCGTCACCAGATCCTCGCGCGCGGAGCCAAGCGAGGCCGCCTTGCTTTGCAGGCGGCGCAGAACGGCGGCCGGATTGGCAAAGACCTCTCCCAGGGCGCGGGTCAGCATCTGCCCCCCGCGCGAGCCGAAACGCTCAACAGCCGCGCGGTTCTGAAAGCCGATGGCGCCGTCGGGATCGGTCGTGAAGCTGGGCGCGGCATCGTTGGCGATAAACGCGGCTATCTGCCCCTGAACGCGCCCGCGCCGCCATACCTGCCGCCGTCCCGCCAGATGCAGCACGAGCGCCAGCACCAGAAGCGAGCCCGCCACCGACAGCAGAAACAGCATCGCGATCCGGTCCGCCGCAAATGCGCCCAGAACCAGCGCAACGGCAGCAAATCCCGCCAGATACCCCGCACCCGAGGCCAGTTGCGCAAGGCCGCGGCCGGCAGAGCGGTAGGGTTGCACCGGATAGGTCACACGAAAGCCCCCAAGATTACAGAATCGGCTTCCTGCATTCCGGCTGGAAAGTCTTAAGGCACGATTAAGCGGTTATCTTTTCACCCTTCGGTTGTGTCAATCTTATGGCACGGGCGCGTCAAGACATGCGACAAAAAAGCCGTCGCCACCATCCGGCGGAAGGAACCGCGCAGCGTGCCGCAGGGTGCATGAGAAACGCTGCGCAACCCATTCCACCTGCGCGATATTCTCGGCCTCCAGAAGCGAGCATGTCATATAGGCAAGCACGCCGCCCGGCGCCAGAAGCGCCGCGGCCTGCTCCAGGATTTCGCGCTGCATGCCGATCAGCTCGTTCAGCCTGTCGCGCGTCAGCCGCCATTTCGCATCAGGCGTGCGCCGCCAGGTGCCCGAGCCCGAACAGGGCGCATCCACCAGCACCAGATCATAGCGCCCGCTGGCCGTGCCCGGCGGCAGGATCGTGACCCTGACGCCCGCGCGGGCGGCGCGGGCGGGCAGATCGCGCATCCGGCCTGCATCGATGTCATGGGCGAAATACCGGCCCTCGGCCAGGGCTGCCATCGCCAGAACCTTGCCGCCCCCGCCCGCGCAATAATCAAGCACGCGCATGCCGTCCCGCAGCGGAAGCAACGCGATGGCGGCCTGGGACGAGGCGTCCTGAAGCTCGAGCAACCCCGATCCATAGGCGGATGAGTTTTGGATTTTCCGCGCGTTTTCGGTAACTTCCAGTGCAGTCTTTACCAAGGGATGTGGCTGCGCCACGATCCCTTCCCGCGCAAGGGCGGCGATGGCGTCATCGGTGCTGGCCTTGCGCAGATTGACGCGCAGGAAAACCGGCGCCCGCATCTGCTGGGCGGCCATGACGGGCGCATAGTCCGCCCCGAGGCTGTGCATGAGATCCGGGGCAAGCCACGCGGGCACGTCAAGCGCATCCGCCCCCGACGGCATGGCGCCGCCTGCGGCCTCGGGTCCGGTCAGGGGCGCGGGGGCAAAACGCTCACCAGTGAAAATGGAATTGAGATCAATGCTCTGCGCGCGGCAATGCCCGATCAGAAGCGCCCGGCCGGTCGTGCCCCCGCCCCGGATCGCGCAAGAGGACCGGCGGCGCAACACGTCATAGACCAGATCTCGGATCGCCGCCCGGTCGCCCGAGCCCGCATAGCGGTTGCCGCGCGCCCATGTGGTCAGCACGGCCTCGGCCGGGGCGCCGGCCTGAATACGGTCGAGGATCTCGATCGCGGCCGAGGCGCGGGCGGCGGGCGTCATCGCCCCCCTGCCCCGCAACCTGCTTGAAGATTACTCCGCAACACCATGACAGGATTAGCCAATCCGGTAGTTCGGGCTTTCCCGCGTGATCTGCACGTCATGGACATGGCTTTCCTTCAGCCCGGCGCCGGTGATGCGCACGAAATTGCATCCGCCGCGCATGTCGGTGACGGTGCGGTTGCCGGTATAGCCCATCGCCGCGCGCAGACCGCCCACCAGCTGATGGATCACCGTGCCCGCGGGCCCCTTGTAGGGCACCTGACCCTCGATCCCTTCGGGCACCAGCTTGTCCGAGGCCGCATCCTTCTGGAAATAGCGGTCGGCCGAGCCGCGCGCCATCGCCCCAAGACTTCCCATGCCACGATAGCTTTTGTAGCTACGCCCCTGATAAAGAATGACTTCACCCGGCGACTCATCGGTCCCCGCAATCGCCGAGCCGACCATCGCGCAAGAGGCGCCCGCCGCGATCGCCTTGGCGAAATCGCCCGAGAACTTGATCCCGCCATCGGCGATCACCGGAACGTCGCCCGCGCCCGAGACCGCATCCATGATGGCGGTCAGCTGCGGCACGCCGACGCCGGCGACGATGCGCGTGGTGCAGATCGAGCCCGGCCCGATCCCCACCTTCACCGCATCGGCCCCCGCGCCGATCAGCGCGCGCGTGGCCTCGGCGGTGGCGACATTGCCCGCCACGACCTGGACCGAGTTCGACAGCGCCTTCACCCGCTCGACCGCAAGGGCCACGCCCTCGGAATGGCCATGCGCCGTGTCGATCACGATCAGATCGCAGCCCGCCTCGATCAGCGCCTGCGAGCGCTCGAACCCCGCATCTCCGACCGTCGTCGCGGCGGCCACGCGCAGCCGGCCCAGTTCGTCCTTGCAGGCCAGCGGGTGCAGCACCGCCTTTTCGGTATCCTTCAGGGTCAGAAGGCCGGTCAGCTTGCCCTTGCCGTCGGTAACAAGCAGCTTCTCGATCCGGCGGGCCTTCATCAGCTGCTTGGCCTCGTCCAGATCCGCAGGCTCGGTCAGCATCGCCAGGTTGTCGGCGGTCATCATGGCGCGCACCGGCGTGCGGTCGTCCGAGGCGAAACGCATGTCGCGGTTGGTCACGATCCCCACGACGCGGCCGTCCGCGTCGACCACCGGAAAGCCCGTGACGTTGAAGCGTTCCTGAAGATCCTTGGCATCGGCCAGGGTCTGATCGGCGCGCAGGGTGATCGGGTTGTAGACAATGCCGCTTTCGAAGCGCTTCACGCGCCGCACTTCCTGCGCCTGCTGGTCGACGGTCAGGTTGCGGTGGATCACGCCCATGCCGCCGGCCTGCGCCATGGCGATGGCCATGCGGGCCTCGGTCACGGTGTCCATGGCGGACGAAAGAAGCGGGATGTTCATGCGGATCGACCGCGTCACATGGGTCGAGACATCGGCCTCGGACGGCAGCACCGAAGAGGCGGCCGGGACAAGGAGAACATCGTCAAAGGTAAGCGCCTCGCGAATCTGCATCGGGGTCCTCCGGACTTGCATTCGTTTGGCGGTTCCCTGTTTCACGCATGGGCGCGCTTGGCAAGACCCTAGGCGGTTGCGGCGTTGGTTTTTACCGCAAGCTGCCCCTTTGCCCAAAGCTGCATCACCTTGATGGCGATCGGCGGGATCACCACCGTCGCCGCCACCAGCGCAAGGCCGCCGGGCAGCCGCCAGGCCCCGCCCAGCACCAGCCAGAAATTCGCCACCGCCGCGAGGGGGAAGGTGAAGGCCCCCCAGAGCGGCGAGAATCCGGCCTCCAGAAGCCAACCGGCCCGCATCAGCAGCGCCGCCAGAAGCCCCGCGGTAAGCACGGCGAAGGCAAGTGCTAGCCCCGTCGCCCCGGACCCGGCGGCAACCGTGCCCAGAAGAGCCGCTGGCGCAAGGTGGATCGCCAGCAAGGGGCGCAGCGGCGCGGGTACCGAACTTTTGGCGAATTGCTGCAACGAGACCAGCCAGATGCCCGCCGCCGCAACCAGTGCGACCCAGAACAGAACCACGGCCAGCGTCGCCTCGCCCAGCCCCTGCGCGACCATCGCCGCGACGATCAGCCCGGTGAAGGTCAGGTGCCAGACCGGGTTCACGCGGCGCTGCTCGGCAGGGCCGGTGGCAAAGACATAGAGGACCGCCGCGATCAGCGCGGCGTGCAGCACAAGCCCGGCAAGAAGCACCCCGTGGGCAAGGCCGGGCGCAAGCGGGCCAAGTACCCCGGCGAACAGATAGACCGACAGCGCCCCCGCCGCGAGGCCCGCGCGGCCGGGCAGGATCCGCAGATCCTCAAGCAATACGGCCGGGCGGCGCAGGATCTTTGCGACAAAGGCCACCGCGGCGAACAGGAACAGCAGCGTGACCGCCCCAAGCAGCAGATCGGGCAGCGCCTGCGGCAGGTCGAACTGCCCCGCCCCGCGCCGCCATCCAAGCCCAAGCCCGAGAAGCCCCAGGATCGGCGGAAAGATCGCCGGCGGGGTGCGCCGCCAAAGCCCTTTCGGGGCGGGTGCCGGGGGTTTGAATGCCATGCTCTGCCTCCTGTTTCGGCTGTTTGTGACGTATTTTCACGCCGCGCGCCAGCTTCCGCGATGACGCAGCTTGCGCCGGGCGCGCGGGCGGCGAACTCTGGGGCAAATCGGCGTGGAGGATTCGATGGGACGGCATGGCTATGAAACCGGCAGGCTCAACCTGCCCTTCGTGGGAATCGCGACCTTTGGCAAAAGGCCCTTTATCGAGGATTGGGATGCCATCGCCGCCGATGTGGCGATTCTGGGCGCGCCGTTCGATTTCGGCACCCAGTTCCGGGCGGGCGCGCGCTTCGGGCCGCGCGCGGTGCGCGAGGCCTCGACCCTGTTCAGCTTCGGGCATGCCGGGGCCTATGACCACGAGGATGACTGCACCTATCTGGGCCACGATGTGCGCATGGTCGATATCGGTGACGCCGACATCGTGCATACCGATACCGAGAAAAGCCACGCCAATATCGAGGCCGGCGTGCGCGCGATCCTGCGCGCGGGCGCGCTGCCCGTGGTGATCGGCGGGGATCATTCCATCAACATTCCCTGCATCCGCGCCTTCGACGATCAGGGGCCGATCCACATCGTGCAGATCGACGCGCATCTGGATTTCGTCGATGTGCGCCACGGCGTGCGCCACGGGCATGGCAACCCGATGCGCCGCGCGGCCGAGAAGGATTATGTCACCGGCATCACCGCGCTTGGCATCCGCAACGTCAGCTCCACCACCCAGGAAGGTTATGAGGCCGCGCGCGCGATGGGCGACGACATCCTGTCGGTGCGACAGGTGCGCAAGCTGGGCCCCGAGGGCGTTCTGGCGCGCATTCCTGAAGGCGCGCGGGTCTATGTCACGATCGACATCGACGGCTTCTGCCCCTCGATCGCGCCGGGCACCGGCACGCCCTCGCATGGCGGTTTCCTGTATTACGAGGTGCTGGAAATCCTTCAGGGGCTTGCGCGCAACCACGATGTCGTGGGGGTCGATCTGGTCGAGGTGGCGCCCGACTACGACCCGACCGGATCGACCGCGATCCTTGCGGCACAGGTGTTGCTGAATTTCATCGGCTTCATCTTTCACGCGCGCGCCCATCGCACCGGCGGCTGACCGGGCCGGGCAGCACCAGGCAAAAGGCGCCAAGCGCATGCGGCCTGGCCCCGGTGCCCAGCTTGAAGCGCATCCGCCCCGCGCCGTCCCCGTCCGCGATCGCGCCCAGATCGAGGCTGCGCACGCCCCGTGCCCGCAGCCGCAGCGCCGCCTGCCACAGAAGGATCTGATGCGCCCCGGCGGGCCGGCAGGGGGCAGGCACGCTCCAGCCCGCGTGCCAGCTTGCCTGCGTGCCATGGCACAGAAAGACCATGCCCGCGACCGGCGCCCCGTCCGCCCCGGCGATCTGCAGGGCCAGCAGACCGCCGGGCACCCTTTGCGCCCAACCCTCCACGAAGCCGGGCGGCAGGTTGCGATAGCCCCTTTGCCGCTGCTGCGCGGCCTCTGCCCGCAGGATCGGGCCGGGATCGCAGGCCTCGGCGGGGTGCAGCCCGGCCCGCTCGGCCCCGGCCAGGCGGTTGCGCCATTTGCCCGACAGACCCGCCCGCAGATCCTCGGGCGGCGCGGCCAGATCCCAGATCGCGTGATGGCGCGGGGTGATCAGCGGCACCAGCCCAGGGCCGCCAAGCGGGCCCTCGGGCATGGCCAGAAGCGGCCGCAGCCCGCGCCCGAGCCCGCGCAGCGCGCGCAGCCGAACATCCCCGGCCACGCCCGGCATCCAGACCGGCCCGCGGTTGAGCACCCGCAACCCGCCGATGCCGATCACCTGCGCAACCCCGACCAGCGCGCCCCCCTGCCACAGCGCCACGCGCGCCGCATCGCGCCCGGTCGCGCGCGCGATCTCTCCGTAGGTCCAGTGCTGTTGCAGCGCCGCGCCGCCCGCCCGTGCCAGTGCCGCAGCCCAGGGGCCGGGGTCGGTGACGGGGCTGAGCGTGATCTGCGTCATGATCATCATTAAGCCGGTCTTTACCTAACGCGCGCTTAATGGCGCCATGAAACGGACCCGGACCTCGCTTCCCGCCATTCCCGCGCCGCGCCCCACGCCCTGGGCCGCGGGTCTTCTCGCATTTGGGCTTTCGCTGCTTTACCTGCTGGCGCTGCTCGTCTGGTCGCTAATCGGCGCGCTGCTGGCGCTGCCGTGACGCTGGACAAAAGGCCGCGGCCGCGCCATCAAGGGCGGCCTTTCGAACGGAGCCCCCTGCGATGCCCACCCAATACCACCCCGGCAAGGCCGCGCTCTGGATGCTGGGCGCCATGACCGGGATGATCTCGATGGCCATGGCGGGGCGTGCGGTGGCCGATTCTCACGACACGTTCGAGATCATGGCCTGGCGCTCGCTTGTGGGGATGATCCTCGTGCTGGGGGGCGCGGCCGCTACGGGCCGGCTGTCCGAGATCCGGGCCCGCCGGCTGAAGCTGCATGCGCTGCGCAACGTCTTCCATTTCGCCGGGCAGAACCTGTGGTTCGCGGCGCTCAGCATGATCCCGCTGGCACAGCTTTTCGCGCTGGAATTCTCAACCCCGATCCTTGTCGCGCTTGCCTCGCCTTTCGTTCTGCACGAGGCGCTGACGCGGCGGCGGCTGGGGGCGGCGGCGCTCGGGTTCGCGGGGGTGCTGATCGTGGCCGATCCGTGGGGTAGCGGGGGCATCGGGCTGGGCACGGTTTTCGCCATGCTCTGCGCGTTTGGGTTTGCGGGCTCGATCCTGTTCAGCAAGGTGTTGACCCGCATCGCCCCGATGACCGAGATCCTGTTCTGGCTGACGGTGTTCCAGTTCGGCTTCGGCCTGGTGCTGGCACTTGCCGATGGCCAGACCACCTGGCCCACGGCGCAGTCGTTCCCGTGGCTCGTGCTGATCGGGGTGGCGGGGATCGGGGCGCATCTGTGCCTGACGCGCGCGCTGTCGCTGGCGCCCGCATCGGTGGTGGCGCCGATCGACTTCGCGCGCCTGCCGATGATCGCCATCGTCGGCGCGCTGTTTTACAACGAACCGCTGGCCGCCCCGATCTTCGTCGGCGGCGCGATCATCCTTCTGGCGAACTGGATCAACATCCGCCGCGGGCGCGCCGCAAGCCCCGGTGCAACAATGCCATAGGACGCGACGTAACGGATTCGCTTCATTGATTCACGGCTTGTTGATGATAGCGTAACAAGATGAAACAGATCGACACGCAGGGATGAGGATCAAATGAGACGTGTGATGATGATGGCGGGCGCCCTTGCCCTGGGCGCCGGGACCGCCACCGCAGGGGGGATCGAACGGAGCAACCAGTCCGTCGGCATCCTGTTCGAGCAGGGCAATTACGCAGAGCTGAATTTCGGCGCCTTCTCGCCCGACGTTTCCGGCACCGTCGCGGGCGGCCTTGTCAGCTCGGGCGATATGGGGCTTGGCTATGGCACGCTCAGCCTTGGCTACAAGCGCGCGCTGACGGACAAGCTGGACATGGCGATCATCCTCGACCAGCCGGTCGGGGCCGATCTGAACTATAGCCCGGCCAATGCACCCTACCCGCTTGCGGGTTCGCGCGCCTCGATCGACTCGACGGGCATCACCGCGCTGCTGCGCTACAAGCTGCCCAACAACTTCTCGGTCCATGGCGGCGTGCGTGCCGTGCGCACCTCGGGCGAGGTGGCGCTGTTCAACGGCGCCTATACGATGGACACCTCGACCGAGACCGATTTCGGCTATGTGCTGGGCGTGGCCTGGGAAAAACCCGAGATCGCGGCCCGCGTCGCGCTGACCTACAGCTCCGCCATCACCCATGCCTTCGACGCGAACGAGAACGTCGTGCCCGTGCCGACCGCATTCGAAACCGAAATCCCGCAATCGGTAAACCTGGAGTTCCAGACCGGGATCGCGGCCGATACGCTGCTTTTCGGCTCGATCCGCTGGGTTGACTGGACCGCCTTTGACATCTCGCCCGTGGGCTATGTCGGCGGCTTCGGCTCGCCTCTGGTCGAATATGACAACGATGTCATCACCTACACGCTCGGCCTGGGCCGGAAGTTCAACGAGACGTGGTCCGGCGCGGTCATCCTTGGCTATGAAAAGCATGAGGGCACCACGACCGGCAACCTTGGCCCACATGACGGGATGAAGTCGATCGCGCTTGCCGCGACCTACACCAAGGACAACATCAAGGTGACGGGTGGCCTGCGCTATGTCGATATCGGCGATGCGACCACCAATCCGCCGGTCAGCGGCGCCTTCAGCGGAAACTCCGGCTGGGGCGCGGGTCTGCGCGTCGGCTTCAGCTTCTGAAGACAGCTTGGGATGAACACCCCAAAGCCCCGCCCGAGCGGCGGGGCTTTTTTCGTCCGCGATTGTATCTGGCACAAGTTCCGGGTGGCCGCCCCCTTCCGCGCGGCATAGCTTGGCCGGCATGAGCCAGCCCGCCGCCCGCCCCGCCTCTGCACAAACCGAGATGTCCCCCCAGGCCTGGGCGCTGTTGGGGGCGCTTGCGGTGATCTGGGGCGGATCGTTCCTGTCCAACCGCGCCGCCCTGTCCGAGGTGGGCGTGCTTGGTGTCGTCACGCTGCGGGTTGCGGGCGGCGCTGTCTTGCTGTGGCTTTATGTGGCGCTGCGCCGCCTGCCGCTGCCGCGCGACCCGCGCCTTTTGCCGCGCTTCCTGATCATGGGGGCGCTGAACAACGCCATCCCCTTCTCGCTGATCGTCTGGGGGCAGCAGCATATCGACAGCGGGCTTGCGGCCATCCTGAATGCCTCGACCGCGATCTTCGGGGTGCTGATCGCCGCGGCGGTCTTTTCCGACGAAAAGCTGACCCCGCGCAAGATCACCGGCGTGCTGATCGGCTTTGGCGGTGTCGTGCTGGCGGTCGGCCCCGGTGCGCTTGCCGGGCTGGACCCGACCTCGCTTGGCCAGATCGCAATTCTGGGTGCCTCGATCTCTTATGGCTGCGCGGGGGCCTATGCGCGCGGCGCGATCCGCAACCTTGCCCCCGAAGTCGCGGCGGCCGGGATGCTGACCGGGGGCACGCTGTGGCTTCTGCCCGCGATGCTGTGGGCCGAGGGCGTGCCGGCGTTCGACTGGTCCGCCCCGGTCTGGGCCGCGCTTGCCTGGCTGATCGTGGGCTGCTCGGCCCTTGCCTACCTGATCTATTATCGCATCCTTGCCATGGCGGGCGCGGGCAACCTGTCGCTGGTGACGCTGCTGATCCCGCCCGTGGCGATCGTCGCAGGCCACCTGGTCTATGACGAGGCCCTGGCCCTGAACGCCCTTGCCGGGTTCGCCATATTGGCCGCGGGGCTTCTGGTGCTGAACGGGCGCATCGGGCGTTTCGGGCGCAAAACCCCGTGACGCCGCGCGGCCTGCGCGCTAAACCCGGACCGGCGGCACCGCAAGGCAGGCAAGGACGGGCGGAATGATCTACGCAAACAGAAGCAGCTGGCTCGTGGCCGCGCAAAAGCGTGTGCTCCTGTTCGGCATGTCCGGGCTGGGCAAGACCTATCTTGCCTCGATGCTGCGCGGCACGGGATCGTGGTTCCACTACTCGGTCGATTACCGCATCGGCACGCGCTACATGGGCGAATACATCGCCGACAACTTCAAGCGCGAGGCGATGAAGAACGCCTTCCTGCGCGAATTGCTGCTGTCCGACAGCGTCTATATCGCCTCGAACATCACCTTCGACAATCTTGCGCCGCTGTCGACCTATCTGGGCAAGCCCGGCAGCCCCCCCAAGGGCGGCCTGCCTTTCGACGAATACATGCGCCGCCAGAACCAGCACCGCGCGGCCGAGATGGCCTCGCTTCTCGATACGACGCGCTTTGTCGCGCGCGCCCGCGAAATCTATGACCTGCCGCATTTCGTCTGCGATTCCGGCGGCTCGATCTGCGAGGTGGTGGACCCCGAGGACCCGAAGGACCCGATCCTGACCGAGCTGTCGCGCAACCTGCTCATGGTCTGGATCGAAGGCTCCGAGGCCCATACCGAAGAGCTGATCCGCCGCTTCGACCGCGCGCCCAAGCCGATGTATTACCAGCCCGAATTCCTTGAACGCAAATGGGTGGAATACCGGGTCGAGCGCGGGCTGAAGGAAGACGAGGTCAACCCCGACGCCTTCGTGCGCTGGACCTATTCGCAGGCCCTTGCCCACCGCCAGCCGCGCTATGAGGCCATGGCGCGCAACTGGGGCGTGCGCGTGCGCGCCGAGGACGTGGCCCTTGTGCGCGACGAGAAAGATTTTACATCGCTGATTGCGGGCGCCCTGCCCGCAGGCTGAACTTTTCCGGAGACCATCATGCCCATCACCCTGCCCGAGACGCTTCCCGCCTTTGACATCCTGTCGAAGGAAGGCGTCATGGTGATGAGCCCCGGCCGCGCCGCCACGCAGGATATCCGCCCGCTGCGGATCGGGCTTCTGAACCTGATGCCGAAGAAGATCCAGACCGAGAACCAGTTCGCCCGGCTGATCGGCGCGACGCCGTTGCAGATCGACTTCCAGCTGATCCGCATGAGCGAGCACCAGACCAAGAACACCGCCGCCGAGCACATGGAGGCCTTCTACCGCCCCTTCACCGATGTCGAGGCGACGGGCGAGAAGTTCGACGGCCTCATCATCACCGGCGCCCCGATCGAGCATCTGCCCTTCGAGGAGGTCACCTACTGGGACGAATTGCGGCGCGTGTTCGACTGGACGCAGGGCCATGTGCAATCGACCTTCGGCGTGTGCTGGGGCGGCATGGCGATGGCCTACCATTTCCACGGCGTGCAGAAATACATGCTCGATCACAAGGCCTTCGGCTGTTTCCGGCACCGCAACTGCGTGCCTGCCTCGCCCTATCTGCGGGGGTTTTCGGACGACCTGCTGATCCCGGTCAGCCGCTGGACCGAGATGCGCGCGCCCGAGATCGACGCCGCACCCGGCCTGCGCACGCTGATCGCCTCGGACGAGGTGGGGCCCTGCCTTGTCGAGGACAGCTGCCACCGTGCGCTTTATGTCTTCAACCATTTCGAATACGACAGCGGCACCCTCAAGGAGGAATACGACCGCGACGTGGCCGCCCACAAGACGATCAACGTGCCGGTGAACTATTACCCCGAGGACGATCCCGCGCGCGTGCCGATGAACCGCTGGCGCAGCCACGCCCACCTGCTTTACGGCAACTG
Source organism: uncultured Paracoccaceae bacterium (assembly GCA_937863185.1). Taxonomy (GTDB): domain Bacteria; phylum Pseudomonadota; class Alphaproteobacteria; order Rhodobacterales; family Rhodobacteraceae; genus CALMEG01. The sequence goes on from CALMEG010000245.1 coordinate 15,997, forward strand.
GGTGAACGAGATCTATCAAAGCACGCCCTACAATCTGGCGGATATCGGCACCTGATCGGGCGCGCGCCGCTCTGGCAAGTGGCGCGCGCGCGGTCCATACTGGACCGGGCCCATCAGGCCAGTGTTTTCAGGACAGTGCCATGACCATCGAGATACCTTTCGTCGGCGACATCACCCGCTTTCTGGAAGAGGAGGCGCCGAAGGCGATCCGCAAGCAGATCCGCGAGGCGGGAAAGGACGACATCCTTTCCTCCAGCTACCCCTATGGCGAAGAGCTTGGGAAGAAGGCCTATGGCGCACATATGGAGGCGCTTCAGGTCGAGCTGGTGAAGATGCTCTGGGATCTGCGCGACAGCGGCAAGCGCCTTGCGGTGCTGTTCGAGGGCCGCGACGCCGCCGGAAAGGGCGGCACGATCGAACGGGTGCGCGAAAACCTCAACCCGCGCTCTGCCTATATCGTCGCGCTGCCCAAGCCGACCGAGCGCGAGGCGACGCAATGGTATTTCCAGCGCTATGTCGACTGGCTTCCCGCCGGCGGCGAGATCGCGCTGTTCGACCGCAGCTGGTATAATCGCGGCGTGGTCGAGCATGTCTTCGGCTTCTGCACCCCCGAACAGCGCGAGCATTTCTTCGCCCAGCTTCCCGATTTCGAGAAGATGCTGGTCGATGAGGGCATCATCCTTGTCAAGCTCTGGCTCAATGTCGGGCGCGCCGAGCAGCTGCGTCGCTTCCTCAAGCGCGAGAAAGACCCGCTCAAGCAATGGAAGCTGAGCTGGATCGATGTCGAGGGGCTGAAGAAATGGGATGCCTATTCCGACGCGATCAAGGAAACGCTGAAACGTTCGGACACGACGGTCGCACCCTGGACGGTGATCCGCTCGGACGACAAGGCGCGGGCGCGCATCGCCGCGATCCAGACCGTCCTGAATGCCGTCGACTACGCGAAAAAAGACACCAAAGCCATTGGCAAGATTGACGAAAAGATCGCCGGCGGGATAGATCTCCTGGATGTCTAAGCAAGGCTATCACCATGGCAACCTGAAACAGGCGCTGGTCGAGGCTGCGCTGCGGCTGATCGAAACGCAGGGCCCCACCGGCTTTTCGCTGTCCGAGGCGGCGAAGAACGCGGGCGTGACCCCGGCCGCCGTCTATCGCCATTTCGAGGGGCGCGAGGATCTGATCGCGGAATGCGCGCGCCAGGGCTATGCGATCTTTGCCGACCTGCTCAATCACGCATGGAATGACGGCCAGCCCTCGGCGCTTTCTGCGTTCGGGGCACTCGGGCGGGCCTATCTGGCCTTCGCGCGCCGCTATCCGGGGCATTACATGGCGATGTTCGAGGCCGGGATCTCGCCCAACCGTTCGCCCGAACTTGCGGCCGTGGCGACGCGGGCCGAGGGGGTGATGCTGCGCGCGGCCGAGGCGCTTGGCCGCCATATCCCCGCCGCGCGGCGCCCGCCGGCCGCGATGTTCTCGGCCCATATCTGGGCGCTCAGCCATGGCGTGGTCGAGCTATATGCCCGCACCGCGCCGGGCACCCGCACGCCGCTTTCGCCCGAGGATCTTCTTGAATCGGGGATCGGGATCTATCTGCGCGGCCTGGGCCTTTTGCCGCCTGACAGCTGAGGCAATCAGCCGAAAGCCACCCGCGCGACCGCGAAGATCCCGAAACCACCCATCATCAGCGCCGAGACCCGTCCGGTCCAAAGCGCAAATCCCGCGGGCAGACGGCGATGCAGCGCCGCTACCGTTCCCGACAGCACAACCCACCACAGCATGGAGCCAAGGAACACCCCCAGGACGACCGCGCCCACCGCCACCACCGAAGCATCCTGCGCCAGCCCCAGCCCCGCGAACATCGCGGCAAAGCTGAGGATCGTGGTCGGGTTGGCGATGGTCAGTGCGAAGGTCAGCGCGGTGGTGGACCACAGCCCCCGTGGCGCACCGGCCTGCGGCGCCGCCCCTGCCACCTGCCCCACGCGCGGCCAGGCCTTCCAGCCCAGCCAGAGCAGGAACGCCCCGCCGATCAGCCCCAGCGGCGTGTCGATCCGCTCCAGCACGCTGGCGAAAACCGCAAAGCCCGCCGCCGCCGCGCTTGCATAGGTGGCATCGGCAAGCGCCGTGCCAAGCCCGCCGGCAACGCCCGCGAAGAAACCCCGCGCCAGCGTGCGCTGAATGCACAGCGCGCCGATCGGTCCCAAAGGCACGGCCACCGCAAGCCCCAGCAGAAATCCTTTCAAAAACAGCATTTCACGCCCGTCCATCACCTTGACCCAAGCCATTTGTCAGGGCCTTTGCGGAAAATGCAATGCCTTGCCCCAAGCCTTTGATTGCCAAGCGCCCCTCGCCATGGCCAAATGGGCCGGTAACCTGTGACGGAGTTTGGCGATGCGCCTTCTGGCGGCCGTTCTCATGATGCTTTGGCCCGTAATCGCGCAGGCAGAGCCCTATCCCGCGCCGGCCGATCTTGCCGTCAACGACTTTGCGGATCTGCTCTCACCCGAGACCGAGGCCCGGCTGGGCGGCGCGCTTGATACGCTGCGGGCGGAAACGGGGATCGAGGCCACCGTGCTGACCCTGACCGACCGGAACGCCTATGATGCCGCGCCCTCGCTTGAGGCCTTCGCCACGCGGCTTTTTAACGGCTGGGGGATCGGGGATGCCACGCGCAACGACGGCATCCTGATCCTAGGGCTGCCCGAAAACCGCGAGATGCGGCTCGAGCTGGGTGCAGGCTACAACCCCGAATACGACATTCCCGCGCAGGACATCGTCAACCGCGTGATGCTGCCCGCCTTCCGCGAGGGGCGCATGGAAGCCGGGATCGAGGAGGGCACGCAAGAGGTCATCGCGCAGATCGCCCTGCGTCATGCGGCAGGATTGGCCCCCGAAGCTCCGGCCCGCAAGGCGGACGAGTCCGGCGGCAAGCTGATCGCGCTGCTTGTCGGCGCCGGCATGGTCGTCCTTGCGCTGCGCCGCCGGGCGGCAGGGCTGCTTGCGCGGTTTCGCCGCTGTCCGAACTGCCATCACAGGGGCCTACGGCACGAACGCATCACCATCCGCGCGGCCAGCCGCGATATGGCCGGACAGGGCATCACACGCGATTCCTGCCCCACCTGCGATTGGCGGCAAGAGCGCAGCCATACCATCCCCCGGCGAAGCTCGGGCCGCGGCGGCGGCTCGTTCGGCGGCGGGCGGTCCTCGGGCGGGGGCGCAAGCGGGCGCTGGTAAGGGCTGGACAGGATCCTCCCGGACCGCATAAATGAACATATGTTCATTTCAGGGAGGATGACATGGATCTGACATCACTGCGGGCAATCGTGACGGGCGGCGCATCGGGGCTTGGCGCGGCCACCGCGCACCACCTTGCGTCGCTTGGTGGAAAGGTAACCGTCTTCGACCTCGATGCCGCCCGTGGTCAGGCCCTTGCCGAAGAGATCGGTGGCCATTTTGCCCCCGTAAACGTCACGGATGAGGCCAGCGTGGCCGCGGGCATCGCCGCCGCCCGCACCGCCATGGGGGGCATCGACGCGCTGGTCAACTGCGCGGGAATCGCCACCGGGGAACGTGTGGTCGGCCGCGAGGGGCCGCACCGCCTTGATACCTTCAGCCGCACAATCAACATCAACCTTGTCGGCTCGTTCAACGTGCTGCGCCTTGCGGCGGCCGAGATGGCCGGAAATGAAGGCCCCGAGCGCGGCGTGATCGTCAACACCGCCTCAATCGCGGCCTTCGACGGGCAGAAGGGCCAGGCGGCCTATGCGGCCTCGAAAGCGGGTATCGCGGGGATGACGCTGCCCCTGGCACGCGATCTCGCGGGGCCAAGCAACCGCTTCCCCGCCATCGCACCCGGCATCTTTTCCACCCCGATGATGAAAGGCCTGCCGCAAGAGGTGCAGGACAGCCTTGCCGCCGAGGTCACCTTCCCGCGCCGCCTTGGCGATCCGGCCGAATATGCCGCGCTTGCCGCCTTCATCATCGGCAACGGCTACCTGAACGGAGAGGTCATCCGCCTTGACGGAGCTTTGCGGATGCGCTGAGCACGCCTAAAGCTGCTGCGCGCGCATCCGCCGCGCCGCAGCCATCCCCAGATCCCGCGAGACACGTTCGAACACGGGATCAAACCCGGCAAACAGCGCCCCTGTCAGGTCGCGCCCTACCGGCGAGGCCGCAAAATCGTGATAGGCGGCCAGTTCCGCATCGCTCAGCGGCGCGTAGGCAAGGAAAAGATAGCTGCCAAGCCAGGACAGCATCTCTTCGCGCACCTGCTCTTCCTGCGCCCAGACATCGGCCAGCATGTCCTGTTCGGTGATCTCGTAGGGGAAGGCACCGCCCTCGACCAGTGCACGGTAGAAGGCAAGGTTGGCATTCAGCCCGCCCGTCACGTTCGGCTCGATCAGGTCGGCGGCCTGCATCAGCTCCAGAATGGCAAGTGCGCGCGGATCGTCCTGGCCAAGCGCCGCGTCGAAAGCGGCAAGGGCGACATCCTCGACCGCATCGTCCAGCATCGCGCGCCGCGCCTCCAGCTCCAGCGTGACGATCCTGCGCCCAAGATCGGCGCTGTAGAACGCCGCGATTCCATCTTGTGATTGCGCCCCGAGTGCCGCCGAAAACCGCTCTTCGAACAGCGCGCGCAGCCGGTCCGGGGCGTTGATCATCGAAATCTCGGCCCGCCACATCGTATCGGGCGGCGCCTCGAACAGCTCTGCCGCGAGTTCCTCCCCGTAGGCTTCGCCTTCCTGTTGCAGGATCTCGAAAAGCTGGTCAGTCTGCAGAAGCCCGAGGATATGCGCAGGGTCGGCCTGCGCGGGGCCTGCAAGCAAAACGATCAGGACAGCAAGGCTGCGACGGATCCCTCGCCACCATGCCGCAAAGGCCAGAACCATCCGAAAACCCCTGCGAAACCAACACAACCAATAACACCTAGCCCGCGCCGCGGCACTTGCCAAGCCTTTGCACCCTGCCAGCCTCAGCCTTCCCGCGCAGCCGATCCGGTCTTTTGTCAAAAAAGCGGTTGCAAGCCCCGCAACGGCGCTATAAATCCGCCTCACCTAAGACCACCGATGCGGAGAGGTGCCGGAGCGGTCGAACGGGGCGGTCTCGAAAACCGTTGTGGGTGTGAGCCCACCCAGGGTTCGAATCCCTGTCTCTCCGCCATTCATCCTGTAAATCATTGATTTTTAACGGTTTTTCAGACTGACGTTTGGCAATCTGCCATCCTATCTGCCAAACCGAAAAACGCATAAAAAAACCCCCCGCGCCGGGGCGGGCGCGAGGGGCAACGAGGACATGCTTCACT
>CALMEG010000246.1 GCA_937863185.1 uncultured Paracoccaceae bacterium
GCCGATCACGGCGTTGCGCGTCACCCCGCCCAGCTCCTTGGCGATCTGGCTGGCGGACTGACCTTCGGCCCACATCTTCTTCAGCGTCTCGACGCGCTCATCGGTCCAGGACATGGACTGCCTTTCCAATTTGCCTGCCCGGAAAGGCTCCGGTCGCAGGCTGGGTTTGCCGCTTGGTCCCGATCTGGCCGGGACGCAATGAGATACAATCAATATGCCCGGATTTCAAGCTCCGACCCCTGCCATTGCCCCCCGGGGCGGGCCGGTGCTAGAACCGCGGCGCGAATGTTGCGGGGGGCTGCTGCGATGCTGGACATGGGTGTGCGCCGTTTCGGGCGGGTGAACTGGCTGGGCCTTGCGATGCTGGGCTGGCGCGAGATCCGCCGCTTCCTGGCCGTGTGGCAGCAGACCGTGCTGGCCCCGCTGATGACCGCGGGGCTTTTCCTGACCGTCTTCGCGCTTGCCTTCGGGCAAGGCCGGGGCGCGGTGATGGGGGTGCCGTTCCTGTCCTTCCTGGCCCCCGGCATCCTGATGATGACGGTGATCCAGAACGCCTTCGCCAATACCTCCTCCTCGATCGTGATCGCCAAGGTGCAGGGCAATATCGTCGACACGCTGATGCCCCCCCTTGCCGCGTGGGAGATCCTTGCCGGCTATCTGATCGGAGCGCTCGTGCGGGCATGGATGGTGGCGGCGGTCATCACCGCGGGATTCTGGGCCGCGACCGGGCAGGGGGTCAGCCACCCGCTCTGGGCGCTGGTCTGGGTTTCGCTCGGGGCGATCGTGATGGGCGGGCTTGGCATCCTCGCGGCGATCTGGGCCAACAAGTTCGACCAGATGGCCGCGATCACGAATTTCATCATCACCCCGCTATCGTTCCTGTCGGGCACCTTCTATTCGGTCGAGGCGCTGCCCGCCGGGTTTCGCGCCGTGGCGCATTGGAACCCGGTCTTCTACCTGATCGACGGCGCGCGCTTCGGCTTTCTCGGGGTGTCGGACGCCTCGCCGTGGCAGGGGCTTGCGGTGGTGGGGCTTGCCATGGCCTGCGTGCTGGGGCTGGCGTGGTCCTGGCTGCGCTCGGGCTACCGGATGAAACCCTGAAACGATCCGCCCCTGCGGCGGGTGTGCCGCGGGGGCGCAGGTTTTTCCGCGCGGCCTGCAGGAATGCTTTGACAGGCGCGCATCCCGGCGCTATCGGCATTTTCATGATCGTATGGACCGCATATTCCACTCGTCCCCGACGTCGCCGCACCCGCGCCTGACGCCCGATCCCCCTTGGCCTTTGGCCAGTTTCCAAAAATTTCCGCCATGAAGCCGAAACCGTTGACAGCCCTGCGGGCCTGTTGCACCCCTTGGCCTTCCCATTTCTGGAGTTTCGCGATGATCGCATCCGTCCTGCCCACCTATAACCGTGCCCCGATCGCCTTCGTCCGGGGCCATGGCAGCTGGCTCGAGGCAGAGGATGGCAGCCGATACCTGGATCTCGGCGCCGGGATCGCGGTCAACGCGCTTGGCCATGCCAATCCCGATCTGGTGGCCACGCTGACCGAACAGGCCGGCAAGCTGTGGCATGTGTCGAACCTCTACCGCATTCCCGAACAGCAGCGGCTGGCCGATCTTCTGGTCGAACATACATTCGCCGACACCGTCTTCTTCACCAATTCCGGCACCGAGGCGGCCGAGCTGGCCGTCAAGATGGCGCGCAAATACTGGTATGAGAAGGGCGCCCCCGACCGGGTCGAGATCCTTGCCTTCGAGGGCGCCTTCCACGGCCGCTCTTCCGCGGCGATCGCGGCGGCGGGGTCGGAAAAGATGACCAGGGGCTTCGGCCCGCTTCTGCCCGGTTTCCGGCAACTGCTCTGGGGCGACATGGAGGCGCTGCGCGCCGCCGTCACAGAACAGACCGCCGCCGTCTGGGTCGAGCCGGTTCAGGGCGAAGGCGGCATTCGCCCGCTTCCGGATGCCGACCTGCAAGAGCTGCGCGCGCTTTGCGACAAGACCGGCACCCTTCTGATTTTCGACGAGGTGCAATGCGGCATGGGCCGCACGGGGCGGCTTTTCGCCCATGAATGGGCCGGTGTCACACCCGACATCATGATGGTCGCCAAGGGCATCGGCGGGGGCTTCCCGCTGGGCGCGGTGCTGGCCACCGAGGCGGCCGCATCGGGCATGACCGCGGGCACGCATGGCTCCACCTATGGCGGCAACCCGCTGGCCTGCGCGGTCGGCGCGCGCGTGATGGAGATCGTCGCGGAGCCCGGCTTCCTGGAGGCGGTGAACCGCAAGGCGGGGCTGTTCCGCCAGAAGCTCGAGGCGCTTGTCGCCGCGCATCCCGATGTGTTCGAGGGCGTGCGCGGGCAGGGCCTCATGCTGGGCCTGAAATGCAGATGCGCCCCGGCCGATCTGGTGCAGGCCGCCTATGCCGAACATCTGCTGACGGTTCCCGCCGCCGACAATGTCCTGCGCATCCTGCCTGCGCTGAACATTCCCGACGAAGATATCGTCGAGGCAGTCGAACGGCTCGACCGGGCCGCAGGGCGGCTTGGCCATGGCTGACGGCAGGCCGAACCGCACCGATATCCCGTTCCGGCACCTGCGCCCCGTCGCGCAAGCGGTGCAACATGTCCGCGGCAGTGGCGCCCGGGCCCATTTCCCGCGGAGACCGGCATGCGCCGCCGCGTGCCCACAGACAGGAAAGACCGAAGCATGAAGCATTTCCTTGACCTTCACACCACCGACCCGGCCGAATTGCGGGGGATGATCGACACCGCCCGCGCGATGAAGGATGCCCGCAACGGCCGCCCCAAAGGCGCGCCAGACGACAGCCAGCCGCTGGCCGGGCACATGGTCGCGCTGATCTTCGAGAAACCCTCGACCCGGACCCGCGTCAGCTTCGATGTCGGCGTGCGCCAGATGGGCGGGCAGACCATGGTGCTTTCCGGCAAGGAGATGCAGCTTGGCCATGGCGAAACCATCGCCGATACCGCGCGCGTCCTGTCACGCTATGTCGACCTGATCATGATCCGCACCTTCGAAGAGGCGACGCTTCAGGAAATGGCCGAACATGCCACGGTGCCCGTCATCAACGGGCTGACCAACCGCACCCATCCCTGCCAGATCATGGCCGACGTGATGACCTATGAGGAACATCGCGGCCCGATCGCCGGCCGCAAGGTGGTCTGGTCGGGGGATGGCAACAATGTCTGCGCCTCGCTCATCCACGCGGCCGGGCAGTTCGGCTTCGACTTCACCTTCACCGGCCCGCCGCCGCTCGACCCCGAAGCCGGATGGCTGGATTTCGCCCGCGCGAAAGGCGTGAAGGCCGAGATCGAGCGCGACCCGTTCAAGGCGGTGCAGGGTGCCGACCTCGTGGTCACGGATACCTGGGTCAGCATGCACGATCCCGAATCCGCAAAGGAGCGCCGCCACAATCAGCTGCGCGGCTATCAGGTGAACGAGGCCTTGATGGCCGAGGCGAAGCCGGATGCGCTGTTCATGCATTGCCTGCCCGCGCATCGCAACGACGAGGCGACCTCGGGCGTGATGGACGGGCCGCATTCGGTCATCTTCGACGAGGCCGAAAACCGCCTGCACGCGCAAAAGGCCATCCTGCGCTGGTGTCTCGGGAAATAGCAGAAGGGGGGCTCTGCCCCCCTCGGCCTGCGGCCTTACCCCCCGGGATATTTGCGCGAAGATGAATATGGCATCAAGGAACCCGGCGCTGCCTCAAAAATCCGGTGACGCTGGATATCCCGCCTTTGCAGATCGCGGATGCGTGCTCTTTCATCTTCGCACAAATATCCCGGGGGTGCGGGGGCAGCGCCTCCGCCATGCGTCCTGTCAGGTTCCGCGCGGTTTGGCGCGGGTGGTCGGCTCTGCCTCACGCGGATCTTCGGGCCAGGGATGGCGCGGGTAGCGGCCGCGCATGTCCTTGCGCACATCTGCGTAGGAGTTTGCCCAGAAGCCCGGCAGGTCCATCGTGACCTGCACGGGTTTGCCGCCGGGGGACAGAAGCGTGATGCGCAGGGGCAGGCGTTTCGGGCCGACCGAAGGGTGTTCGGTCACGCCGAACAGTTCTTGCAGCCGGACCGTGATGCCCGGCGCCGCGCCGTCATAGTCGATCGGCACGCGGCGGCCGAGCGGGGTTTCGAAATGCGCGGGCGCGAGCCGGTCGAGCAGTTGCTGTCCTTCCCAGCCGAGGGTCGCGCGCAGCGCCTCGGTCAGGTCGAGCGCGCGTAGCTCGGCCTCGCTGCGCTTGTTGGCAAGATAGGGCAAAAGCCATTCGTCGGCGCGTTCCAGAAGCCCGGTATCCGAGAGGTCGGGAAGGTCCGCCCCCTCGCTGCGCAGCAACTCGACCCGGGCGCGCAGTCGTGCGGCGGCGGGGGTCATCGGCAGGCCGATCTGCCGCAGGCCTTGCAGCGCGCCGCGGGCCACCGCTTCGGGCGGGGCGTCGGGCCAGTGGCGGTCGGTCAGCACGAGCGCGCCGAACCGCTCTTGTTGCCGGGCGCTGACGCGGCCTTCGCGGCGCGACCATTCGCAGATTGCGACCTGGCGGATCTGATCGCCGTAGAGGCGCCGCAGGGAAGCTTCGCCAAGCGCGATTCCCTGGCGGACCTTAGCCTCGCGCGGGTCTCCGTCAAGGTCGGTTACGACGATCAGGCGACTTTGTCCCAGCGGATCGCCCTCGTCCAGGAACGCGCCCTTGCCGCCTGACAGCACATGGCGCGCCGCGGCGCCGGGCCGGCGCAGGCTGATCCGGTCGGGATAGGCAAGGGCGGCCATCTCGGGCAGCGAAAACCCCTCGGGGACGGGGGCGACCAGCCGCGACAGCCGCCGGGCTTCGCTGCGCACTCGCTCGACCGTGCTGCGATGGACGCTGTGGGGATGTTCGTCCTCGTATCCGCGCGGGTCGCGGATGGCGGCCATGCGCAGCGCCAGGTCGGCCGGGGCGCCGCGCAGCGGGTCGCGCTCGGCCAGAAGTGCGGCGAGCGTCGCGGCCTCGGGGCCGGCGGTGGCCAGCATATGCGCAAGCCGCGGATGCAGCGGCAGCGCGGCCAGTTGCCGGCCATGCGCGGTGATCCGCCCCTCTTGCAGCGCGCCAAGCCGTTCGAGAAGCGCGCGCGCCTCGGCAAGGGCGGGGGCGGGCGGGGGCGTGAGGAAAGCCAGATCGCCGCCATCCGACCCCCAGAGCGCCAGCTCCAGCGCGAGCCCGGCAAGATCGGCCACCATGATCTCGGGCGGGGCGAAGGCGGGCATGGCGCCCTCTTCGCCCCGGGCCCACATCCGGTAGCATATGCCGTCGCTGACCCGTCCGGCGCGGCCGCGGCGCTGCTCGGCCTCGGCGCGCGAGGCGCGTTCCGTCACCAGCCGCGCCATGCCCGAGCCCGGATCGAAGCGCGCCCGCCGCGCAAGCCCCGCATCCACGACCACGCGGATATCCTCGATCGTGAGCGAGGTTTCCGCGATCGAGGTGGCCAGAACGACCTTGCGCCCGAAATCCACCGGGGCGATCGCGGCGCGTTGCGCGGCGAAGTCCATCGCGCCGAACAGCGGGCGCAGTTGCACGCTTTCGGGCAGGCGGGGCTTCAGCGCGGCCTCGGCGCGGCGGATTTCCGGCTCGCCGGGCAGGAAGACCAGAACGCCGCCCTCGGTCTCGTCCACCGCCTGTTCGACGAGCCCGGCCACCGCCGCCTCGAGGCGCAGCCCCGGCGCAAGCGGGCGGCCGAGCCAGCGGGTCTCGACCGGGAAGGCGCGTCCCTCGGACCGGATCACCGGGGCATCGTCCAGAAGCGCCGCCACGGGGTCCGCGTCCAGCGTGGCCGACATCACCACCACCCGAAGATCGGGGCGCAGCGCGCCGCGGGCCTCCCATACCAGGGCAAGCCCCAGGTCGGCATTGAGGGAGCGTTCGTGAAATTCGTCGAAGATCACGCAGCCGATGCCGGTCAGTTCCGGGTCGGACTGGATCATGCGGGTCAGGATGCCCTCGGTCACAACCTCGATCCGGGTGGCGGAGGAGACGCGCGCCTCGCCGCGGATGCGGTAGCCCACGGTCTGGCCCACCGGCTCGTTCAGGGTCTGGGCCATGCGTTCGGCCGCGGCGCGGGTTGCAAGGCGCCGGGGTTCGAGCATCAAGATGCGCCCCGCCACGCGGTCCAGAAGGGCCAGCGGCACCCGTGTCGTCTTGCCCGCGCCGGGGGGGGCGACAAGCACGGCGCGGCCCGCCCCGGCAAGGGCGTCTTGCAGCGCGGGCAGCGCGTCATCTATCGGCAGGCGGTCGCTCACCCGGCCCTTATCGCCGTTTCAGGCGGCCTTTGCCATAGAGCGTATCCATCGACACCTCGACCACACGCAGCCGGCCGGGTTCGGCCGGGCCGTAGGTCAGGCGGAAGGGAAAGCGTGTCTTCTCGGCCATCTCGTCGGGCGAGAAGCCTTCGAGACGGCGATACTCGCCGGCGCAGCTGATGCCGCCATTGCCCGTCTCGGGCGAGCTCAGGACGATCTGGCTGCGGCGCTTGCCATCGAACATCACGGCGCGGAAGGTGCAGGCTTCGGATTCGGGGATGTCGCGCAGCACGGCGTAAAGCGCGGTCAGCGGGTCGATCGTGCCGCCCTGCGTGGCCGGGTTCACATCGCCGGGGCGGGGGTCGCGCGGCGGGGAATAGACCATCACCTGCGGCACGCCGCCCTTGTAGGCCATCACCGATTCGGACTGGCGCTTTGAGGTGTCGGCCTTTTCCGAATACTTGAATGGGGTGAAACGGTTCTTGCTGACTGCGCCGGCGACGGCGGCATCGTAGCGCACCTTGCGGATGGCCCCGACGATGCCGGTGCTTTTCAGCGTGCCGTTCGCGGAATAGCGGTTGCCCTCGATCCGGCCATTGACCGACAGGCGCCCGGCGGACAGGCCGCGCAGCGACAGGTCGAACTCGATACTGTCGGACTGATCGGCGCGCGCGGGCAGGGCCAGGGCCATGCCCAGAAGCGCCGCAGGGATGGCGGCACGGGTTAACCGGCTGAACGAAACCATGCTGTTCCTCATCAAATCAGGCCTTCACTCTGGACATACACCGCCACAAGCGGGCAAGAAACCCGTGCTGCCGTCACGATTGGTGACGGTTGTGTCATCTTTCTGCGCGAAGGCTCGCCCATGACCGTTCAACGCCCCACCCCCGATCTTGCGCCCGCGCTGCTGGACGGAGACCGCCGCGCACTTGCGCGGGCGATCACGCTGGTGGAATCGGGGCGCGCCGATCACCGGGCGCAGGCCGCGGCGCTGCTGGAACGGGTGGCCGCGGCA
>CALMEG010000247.1 GCA_937863185.1 uncultured Paracoccaceae bacterium
ACTGCCTGAAGAACGACAACATCGTCTATATCGGCGACCTGATCCAGAAGACCGAAGCCGAGATGCTGCGCACCCCGAACTTCGGCCGCAAGTCGCTGAACGAGATCAAGGAAGTGCTCTCGGGCATGGGCCTGCATCTCGGGATGGAAGTCGAAGACTGGCCGCCGGAGAACATCGAGGATCTGGCCAAGCGCTTCGAAGACCAGTTCTGATTGACAAGGACGGGGGCGGTCGGCTAGACGGCCCCCGGAAAATGCCCGGATTGCCGGGGAACCTTGGGCAATGATGCCCCAACGACGCGGGTCCAACGCAGACCTGCAACACAAAGTATAACGCACGATAGGAGATTCCCATGCGTCACGCCCGTGGCTACCGCCGCCTCAACCGCACCCATGAGCACCGCAAGGCGCTGTTTTCCAACATGGCCGGCTCGCTGATCGAGCACGAGCAGATCAAGACCACCCTGCCCAAGGCCAAGGAACTGCGCCCGATCATCGAAAAGCTGATCACCCTTGCCAAGCGCGGCGATCTGCATGCCCGCCGTCAGGCGGCCGCCCAGCTCAAGCAGGACAAGGATGTCGCGAAGCTTTTCGAGATCCTCGGTCCGCGCTACAAGGACCGCAACGGCGGTTATACCCGCGTTCTGAAAGCGGGCTTCCGTTACGGCGACATGGCCCCGATGGCCATCATCGAATTCGTCGAGCGTGACCCGGCCGCCAAAGGCGCCGCCGACAAGGCCCGCCTCGAGGCGGAATCCGCCGAAGATTGATCCGGCAGATCCCTGGAGCGATCGAAAACCCCGCTGACCGGCGGGGTTTTTCTATGCCTGACGTAAGGGAAGCCCTGGTTTTCCGGAGGGTTTGCGACCCCATATGTTAAGGTGGCTCAGGTGGGTGTCCTGCGGTGTGATACGGCGCGGACAGGCGGATTTTCTGGAGATAGAGGAAGGGACGAAAGCGGCTTGGCTGCGTCTAACTGCCCATAAAACTTATTAAAATAAAGTTGACGCCGACAACAGCAACTTGTCTAAAAAGATATGTCCATTCAAAGCAGAATCGATCTGAAGCTTAAAGAATTGGGGCCTTTGGCCCCTCTGGGGTTCTTTATTGGGCTGCACATCCGTTTCACTTCACCGCTGATGACCTTCCAGACCTATGACAAGGCCTGGTTGGATCATTACACGGAAAACGGGTTCGTGCTTCGTGATCCGATGACCGCGTGGGGCTTCAGCTCTACCGGTGCGATCCGTTGGGATGACCCGCGTCTGCCAGACCCGTTTCATCTTTTTCGTGAAGCGGCGAAGTTTGGCCTGAAGTTCGGCGTCACGATTTCCTGTGGTCCGATCAAATCTCGGACGATTGCCAGCTTTTCGCGCGGCGACAGGAACTTCACCGACAACGAGATCGCCAGGCTGCGGGCGTTGGTTTACGAATTGCACGACATGACAGAACCCCCCACGGAACTGACCAAAGCACAGGTCGAGGCGCTGAAGTGTATCGCGGGGGGCGATCGGCATGCAGCAGCGGCGGCGAAGCTGGGTATCTCTGAAAGTGCGCTGAAGGCACGCCTGATTTCCGCAAGGGACAGGTTGATGGCGCGCACCACGGCAGAGGCGATCCAGCGCGCCAAGGATTACCGTTTGCTCTGAGGCTATGGCTGCCCTCCGCAAGGATTGACTTTACTACCAACCCTGCAGGAGGCTGACATGCAGACTACTACCCTTGCTTTTGACAACATCCACAACCACGGGGAGCTGTTCGCGAACATGCTTCGCGCCCGGCGCGAGCTGTTTATCGTGCACAACAAATGGAACCTTCCCGAGGCCTTGGGCATGGAATACGACCAGTATGACACGCCCGCCAGCCGCTGGGTTGTCGTGCATGACGAACTTGGCCGTGTTCTGGCCGGCAACCGCCTGACCCCGACCACGACCAAATGCGGCATCTACACCTACATGATCCGCGATGCACAGCGCGGCTTGCTGGACACGATCCCCTCGCACCTGCTTTATGAAGAGGCGCCGGTGGCCGAAACGGTCTGGGAAAGCTCGCGCCTGTTCGTGGCGCATGACGTGCCGGCCGCGATGCGGCGCAAGGTGCACGCCAAGCTGGTTATGGAGCTGGGCAACGCGGCGCGCCGCCTTGGCGCGACCTCGTGCCTGACGCTGCTGAATGCGAACTGGCCGCGTTGGGCGGGGCGGGTCGGCGTTCACATGACGGCGATGGGGCCCGTGATGAACATCGACGGGATCGACAACCAGGTCGTGTCGATGGACTTCTCGCAGAACCTGCACTGAGGTATGACATACAGACGCCACCGGAAACCCGGTGGCGTCGACCTGAGACACAATTGCCGGTTGACTGCCTTCGCAGCAGCCTGTCTATAAATATCATGACGTTGAGCAAAGAGATCAGTGCACTTTTGGCAGAGTTGGACGCGATGGCCCCCTGCGGCTATTCGGCGGGTCTTCATATCCGCTTCGCCACGCCGCTCCTGTTCGAAAGCACCTATCCGGCGGCATGGCTCAAGCAATATAACGACAACGCTTATTATCTGCGTGATCCGGTGGTGTTCTGGGGGATCGGCGTTGCTGGTGCCACCCGCTGGAGCGCGATCCCGATGCCCGATCCGTTCAAGGTGATGAAACAGGCCGCAAGCCACGGGATGAATTACGGGGCGGTCTGTTCCTACGGGCCGATGACCTCGCGCTCGATCGTCGGTATCGCGCGCTCGGATCGAGAATTCAGCGACGCCGAGATGGAACAACTGACAGATATTACCGCACGCCTGCACATCGCGGCAAAACCGCCGTCAGAGCTGACCACAGCGCAGATCGAGGCGTTGCAATGTATTGCGAACGGGGATCGTCACACTGCTGCCGCCGCCAAACTCGGAATATCTGAAAGTGCTTTCAAGGCTCGACTGAAGTCCGCACGAATCCGCCTCGAAGCGCGCACCACCTCCGAAGCGGTGCGAAAGGCTCGGGAATACCGCATGCTTTAAGCTGTGTGGCGCCTCGTCTGAACGGTTTCTCAACCCCGGAAGGAGGCACTACCATGGAAGTCACTACGCTCTCTTACACCAACATGCACAACTATGGCGAGCTTTTCGCGAATATGTTTCGCGCCAGGCATCGCACGTTCATTCAGCAAAACAAGTGGGACCTGCCCGAGGCCGACGGGATGGAGTTCGACCAATACGACACGCCGGCCAGCCGCTGGGTGGCGGTGCACGAACATGGTGAGGTTCTGGCCGGTGTGCGCCTGACGCCGACGACGCATCGCTGCGGGATCTATTCCTACATGATCCGCGACGCGCAGCGGGGGCTGTTGTCTTCTATCCCCTCGAACCTGCTGTTCGACGATGCGCCCGTCGCGCCCCATATCTGGGAAAGCTCGCGCGTGTTCGTGTCGCACAGCGTGCCGGCCAATCTGCGGCTGCGGGTGCAGATGCAACTGATCCACGAGATGGTGATCTCGGCGCGCAGTTTCGGGGCCAGCATGGTGCTGGGGCTGATCCCCGAACATTCGCCCCGCCTGGCGCGGCGGGTGGGGCTGGATTGCGTGGCGGCGGGGCCGGTAATGGATTTCGGCGGCTCGCGCAGCGTCTGCGTCAATATCAACATGGCGACCAAGATGCACTGATGCCGGTGCGGCCGGGGCTTTCCCGGTCGCTTCGGTGGCGCTAGGAAGGGGCATGACGGACCTGTTCGACATGTCGCCCCCCTCTGCCCGGCCCGAGGCCCCGCGCCCGCTGGCCGACCGGATACGCCCGCAGCGCCTGTCCGATGTGATCGGGCAGGCCCATGTGCTTGGCCCTGATGGGCCGCTTGGCGCGATGCTGGCGGCGGGGTCTCTGTCGTCGCTGATCCTGTGGGGGCCGCCGGGCGTGGGCAAGACCACGATCGCGCGGCTTCTGGCGGATGGCACCGATCGCGCCTTCATCCAGATCTCGGCGATCTTCACCGGCGTCCCCGAGCTGCGCAAGGTGTTCGAGGCGGCAAAACTGCGCCAAACCCAAGGGCGGGGTACGCTGCTGTTCGTGGACGAGATCCACCGCTTCAACAAGGCCCAGCAGGACAGTTTCCTGCCGCATATGGAGGATGGCACCATCCTTCTTGTCGGCGCCACGACCGAGAACCCGAGTTTCGAGCTGAACGCCGCCCTTCTCAGCCGTGCGCAGGTCATCGTGCTGGAGCGGCTGGACCTTGCGGATCTGGAACGCCTTGCGCAGCGCGCCGAGAAGGTGCTGGACCGCCCCCTGCCGCTCAGGGCGCCGGCACGCGAGGCGCTGCTGGAAATGGCAGATGGCGATGGCCGCGCGCTTCTGAACCTGATCGAGCAGGTGATGGCGTGGAAGGTGGCCGAGCCCCTCGATACCGAGGCGCTTGGCCAGCGGCTGATGCGCCGCGCGGCGAAATACGACAAGTCGGGGGACGAGCATTACAACCTGATCTCGGCGCTGCACAAATCGGTGCGCGGCTCTGACCCGGATGCGGCGCTTTACTGGTATGCGCGCATGCTCGAAGGGGGCGAGGATCCGCGCTATCTTGCGCGGCGGCTGGTGCGCATGGCGGTCGAGGATATCGGGCTGGCCGATCCGCAGGCGCAGACCCAGTGCCTGCACGCATGGGAAACCTATGAACGCCTTGGCAGCCCGGAAGGGGAACTGGCGCTTGCGCAGGCGGTGATCTACCTCGCGCTCGCGCCCAAGTCGAATGCGGGATATGTGGCCTACAAGGCGGCCCGCGCCGAGGCGCGCCGCACCGGGTCCGAACCGCCGCCCAAGCACATCCTGAACGCGCCCACCAGGCTCATGTCCGAGCAGGGCTATGGCGCGGGCTATGCCTATGACCACGATGCCGAGGACGGGTTTTCGGGTCAGAACTACTTTCCCGAAACGATGCGCCGCCCGGTCCTATACCAGCCTGTCGAGCGCGGCTTCGAGCGCGAGTTGAAAAAACGCCTCGAATGGTTCGCGCGCCTGCGGGAGAAGCGCGGCGGTTGACTTTGCCCCCGTGGCGCGCAAAGGAAGCCGGATGATCCAGACCCTTCTTGGCGTGGCGCTTGGCGGCGCATTGGGCGCATCTGCGCGGTATCTTGTGAACGTGGCGATGCCGCGCCTGCTTGGCCATGGATTTCCCTATGCCACGATGGTGGTGAATATCGCGGGCTCGGCGCTGATGGGGGCTCTGGTGGTGGTTCTGGCGCAGAAGTCCGGCACGCGTTTCGCGCCCTTCCTGATGACGGGCGTGCTGGGGGGGTTCACCACCTTCTCGGCCTTCTCGCTTGACGCGATCAGCCTGTGGGAACGCGGGCAGGGAACGGCGGCGTTCGTCTATGTTGCGGGGTCGGTGCTGCTGTCGCTGGCCGCGCTTTTTGCCGGCATGATGCTGGCGCGGGGGTGGTTCGCATGAGTGCTGTGCAGATCCTGAAAGTGACCGAGGCCGAGGGAGAGCAGCGCCTTGACCGCTGGCTGAAGCGCCGCTTTCCGCAGGTCACCCAGGGGGCCGTGGAAAAGATGTGCCGCACCGGGCAGTTGCGCGTCGATGGTGGCCGGGTCAAGGCCAATACCCGCGTGGCGCCGGGCCAGGAGGTGCGCGTGCCGCCCCTGCCCGAGGTTGCCCTGCCGCGCAGCGCCGAACGGCGCGCGCGGATCTCCATCTCTGCCGCCGATGAAAAGATGATCCAGGGCTGCGTGCTTTGGAAGGACGAGCATATCATCGCGCTGAACAAGCCCCCCGGATTGCCCAGCCAGGGCGGCTCGGGGCAGGGGGACCGGCATGTCGACGGGCTGCTCGATGCGCTGAAATTCGGCTACAAGGATCGGCCGAAGATGGTGCACCGGCTGGACAAGGATACGTCGGGCGTGCTGCTGATCGCGCGCACGGACCGTATCGCGCGCCACCTGTCCGAGGCGTTCCGGCAAAAGACCACGCGCAAGATCTATTGGGCGGCCGTCGCCGGCGTGCCCAGCCCCAGGATGGGCACAGTGCGCTTCGGGCTGATGAAGGCGCCGGGCCATGGCCGCGGGGGTGAGGGCGAGAAGATGATCTGCATCCATCCCGCCAAGATGAACGACCACCCCGAGGCCAAGCGCGCCACCACCGATTACGCCG
Source organism: uncultured Paracoccaceae bacterium (assembly GCA_937863185.1). Classification (GTDB taxonomy): domain Bacteria; phylum Pseudomonadota; class Alphaproteobacteria; order Rhodobacterales; family Rhodobacteraceae; genus CALMEG01. The sequence goes on from CALMEG010000247.1 coordinate 6,119, forward strand.
TGCTGGACGCGCTTGGCTCGCGCGCGGCATGGATGGCGCTGGTGCCGATCACCGGGCGCACGCATCAGCTGCGCGCCCATATGGCCGAGCTTGGTCACCCGATTGCGGGGGATGGCAAATATGGCGGCAGCAGCCAGGAAAACCTGGGCGATGGCTGGGGCGCGCAACTGGGCGGAGAGATCAGCCGCAAGCTGCACCTGCATGCCCGCCAGATCAGCTTCGACCATCCGATCACCAGGCGGCGAATCACCGTCACCGCCCCCTTGCCCGATCACATGAAGCGCACCTGGAAGACGCTTGGCTGGAACGAGGCCGACGTGCCCGCCGATCCGTTCGAGGACGCGTGATGAAGCTTGTCGTCTTCGATGTGGATGGCACTATCTCGGACAGCCAGACGCAGATCCAGCACGCCATGACGCTTGGCTTCGAGGCGGTGGGCCTGCCCGCCCCCTCGCGCGCGGAGACGTTGTCCATCGTGGGGCTGTCGCTTCCGGTTGCCGTGGCGCGCCTTGCGCCCGGACACGAGGCCGCGACCCATGCCGCGATCGTCGAAGGCTACAAGGCCAGTTATTTCACCCACCGCGCCGCAAGCCCTGCGCCGCTTTATCCCGGTGCGCGGGACTGCCTGATGCGGCTGGCCGCGCGGGACGATCTTCTGCTGGGGGTGGCAACCGGAAAATCGCGCCGGGGCCTGAATGCGCTGATCGCGCATCACGGGCTTGAAGGGATCTTCGTCACCATGCAGGTCGCCGACGATCACCCCTCGAAGCCGCATCCCTCGATGCTGCTTGAGGCGATGGCCGAAACCGGCAGCCGGCCCGCCGAAGCCCTCATGATCGGCGATACGAGCTATGATATCGAGATGGCGGCAGCGGCAGGCATCGCCTCGGTCGGTGTGGCCTGGGGCTATCATCCGGTAGCCGATCTGCGCGCGGTGGGGGCGGCTATCATCGCCACGGATTTTGCGGCGCTCGATGCCGCGGTCGACGCTTTCCTTGGGGGGCACGCATGAGCGGCTGGACTGCCAAACGTTTCTGGACGAAGGCCGATGTGGTCGAAATCGACGCGGGCTTTTCCGTCGTGCTGGACGGGCGTCCGGTCAGGACCCCGGCCAAGGCGCCACTGGCCGTGCCGACACGCGCCCTTGCCCTGGCGATCGCGGCCGAATGGGGTGCGCAGA
>CALMEG010000248.1 GCA_937863185.1 uncultured Paracoccaceae bacterium
CGGGGTCTGGATTGCGAAAAAGCGGCTTATGACGCGTTCGACATTTCCGTCGATGACGGTTGCAGGTTCGTCGAAGGCGATCGCGGCGATGGCGGCGGCGGTATAGGGCCCGATGCCGGGCAGCGCGCGCAGGCCCTGCGCGCTTTGGGGGAACCGCCCGTCAAGATCGCTGGCCACGATGCGCGCGCATCTGAGCAGGTTGCGCGCCCTTGCGTAATAGCCAAGCCCGGCCCATTCGGCCATCACCATATCGTCCGGGGCGCGGGCAAGCGCGCCGATATCGGGCCAGAGGTCGGTGAAGCGGCGAAAGTAATCGCGCACGGCGGCAACGGTGGTCTGCTGCAACATCACCTCGGACAGCCAGACACGGTAGGGGTCGGGCCGCTGGCCGGCGCGGCGGGCCTCGGGGCCGATACGCCAGGGCATCACGCGGGCCGCGCCGTCATACCATTCCAGCAGGGCCGCGCCGGCCGCTCTTACATCCTCGTCACGCAATCTTTATGCCTCGTGTCGTTCCTATCCGCTGGCATTGGCGCAGCACCTGCCTAGAATAGACGCCGAGTGAGGAAAAGACAGCCGATGAGCAGCAAGTCCCCCGATCGCAGGATGCGTGGCTTCGAGCCCGCGGCGAACCTGCTGAAGGACCGGATCCGCACCGCGGGCGAAAGCCGCGGTTTCGCGGTGTCGCGGCTGTTCACGCATTGGCCCGAAGTGGTGGGCGAAGAGATCGCCGCCCAGACCCGCCCGGTCAGGATCGGCTATGGCAAGGGCGGGCTGGGTGCCACGCTTACGCTTCTGACGCTTGGCGCGGCGGCCCCGATCTTGCAGATGCAGCTTCCCCGCATCCGCGAGAAGGTGAATGCCTGCTATGGCTATAACGCCATATCGCGCGTGCTGCTGACCCAGACCGCCCCGATGGGCTTTGCCGAGGGGCAGGCCGAGTTCACGCCCGCCCCGCCCGCACCCAGACCCGAACCCGCCCCCGAGATCCGCAGCCGTGCCGCCGAAACGGTGAACGGCACGCAGGACCCTTCGTTGCGCGCCGCACTCGAGGCGCTTGGGGCCAATATCCTGAGCCGGTCCGCGCACCGGCCCCATTCCAAGACCCATTCCAAGAAAGGCTGACCCATGAAGATCGCTTCCCCAAAGCTTGCCGCCGGAATCCTGACCGCTGCGGCCCTCGCTGCCGGAGGCTGGTGGATGTCCGGCGCGGGCCAGACACCTGTGGGGGCGGGCAACCTGTCGCTTGCCGCCGTCGCGCAGGAGGCCACCGCCGAAACGCTGCCCGATATCGTCATGGGCCAGGCCGATGCGCCGGTGACACTGATCGAATACGCCTCTTATACCTGCCCGCATTGCGCAAGCTTCCATGACGAGGTGTTCGACAGGCTGAAGGCCGATTACGTCGATACCGGCAAGGTCCGCTTCATCCACCGCGAGGTCTATTTCGACAAGTTCGGCCTCTGGGCGGGCATGATCGCAAGCTGCGGCGGTGCGCCGAAATACTACGCGATCTCGGGCATGCTTTATGATGCGCAGCGCGACTGGATCGGCGACGGGCAAGAGGCGACCATCGCCGCCAACCTGCGCAAGATCGGGCTGAAGGCGGGCCTGTCGCAGGATCAGCTGGATGCCTGCCTGAACGATCAGGACATGGCGCGCAAGATGGTGGCGACCTATCAGAAGAATGCCACCGCCGATGACGTGAACTCCACGCCGACGCTGGTCATCAACGGCACGAAGCATTCGAACATGAGCTATGCCGACCTGAAGGCGATTCTCGACGAAGAGCTTGGGCAATAACCCATGACGCCGTTGCAGGGACTGAAAGTCGTCGAACTGGCGCGGATTCTGGCTGGCCCGTGGGCTGGCCAGATGCTCGCCGATCTGGGGGCCGACGTGATCAAGGTCGAGGCGCCCGAGGGCGACGATACCCGCCGCTGGGGCCCGCCCTTCATCACGCATGACGGCGAAGAGGCCGCGGCCTATTTCCACGCCACCAATCGCGGCAAACGCTCGGTCACCTGCGATTTCCGCACGCCCGAAGGGCAGGCTTTCGTGCGGGCGCTGGTGGCCGATGCCGACATCCTGATCGAGAATTTCAAGGTGGGCGGGCTGGCGAAATACGGGCTGGATCACGAAAGCCTGCGCGCGCTCAATCCGCGGCTGATCTATTGCTCGGTCACCGGCTTCGGGCAGACCGGGCCCTATGCGCATCGCGCGGGCTATGACTATATCATCCAGGGCATGTCGGGCCTGATGAGCGTGACCGGCGAACCCGATGGCCAGCCCCAGAAGGTGGGCGTTGCGGTCACCGATGTCTTCACCGGCATCTATGCCGCCACCGCGATCCTTGCCGCGGTGCATCAGCGTTCGGTGACCGGGCGCGGGCAGCATATCGACATGGCGCTTCTGGATGTGGCCAGCGCGATCATGGCCAATCAGGCGATGAACTATCTGGCCACCGGGGTAACGCCGAAGCGGATGGGCAATGCGCATCCCAACCTCGTGCCCTATGCGGTGTTCCCCTGCGCCGATGGTTTCGTAATCCTCGCCACGGGCAATGACGCGCAATATCAGCGGCTTTGCCGGATCCTCGGGATCGAGGGCCATGCGACCGATCCCGATTACCTGACCAATGCCGACCGGATCCGCAACCGCGCGGCCCTGACCGACGTGATCTCGGACGCGACGCGCGCATGGGCGCGGGCCGATCTGCTGGCCGCCTGCGAGGGGGCGGGCGTTCCCGCCGGGCCGATCAACGAGATGGCCGATGTCTTTGCCGATCCGCAGGTCATCGCGCGCGGCATGCAGATCGCGCCGGGCGGCGTGCCGGGCGTGCGCCTGCCAGTCACATTCTCGGATGCAGACCTGGCGCTGGAGCGGCCCTCGCCCCGCCTTGGCCAGCATGACGCCGAGATCCGCGCCAGCCTTGGCGCCAAGGTCTGAACGGTCTCAAAGGCCAAGCCGCGTCAGCGCCGCATCCAGCGGCGCCGCATCCTCCAGCACCAGCCGGACGGGAAGCGCCAGCACCTTGGGCCGGAAGGCGGCGGGCAGGCGCACCGCGTCCTTTTCCGTGGTGACAAGCTGCGCGCCCAGAAGGTTCGCCTCGGTTTCCAGCCGCTGCAACAGCGCGGCCGAGAAGGGCTGGTGATCGTCCAGCGCCTCGCCACGCGCCAGATCGGCGCCAAGGCCGCGCAGCGTGGCGAAGAACTTTTCCGGATGGCCGATCCCGGCAAAGGCCAGAACGCGCTGACCGGACCAGTCCATCCCGGTTTCCAGCGGGGCAAGCGTGCCGCTCAGGTGCGGGATCGTGATCGCGCGCGCCCATTGGCGGCGAAACGCGGCCTGTGCCTGTGCATGCCCGATGGACAGAAGCAGATCCGCCCGTGCAAGCCCCGCCGCCACGGGTTCGCGCAAGGGGCCCGCGGGCACGGAGCGGCCATTGCCAAAGCCCTTGACCGCATCGACCACCACGATCGACAGATCCTTGGCAAGCGCGGGGTTCTGATGCCCGTCATCCAGCACGATCGCCTGCGCGCCCGCCGCGATGGCCGCACGCGCACCCGCCGCGCGATCGCCCGCAACCCATGTCGGCGCGAAGGCCGACAGCAAGGGTGGCTCGTCCCCGGTCTGGGCGGCGCTGTGGCGCCGCTCGTCCACGCGCTCGGGGCCGGCGAGGGTGCCGCCATGGCCGCGGCTGACGATATGGGCCGCGATGCCGCGCGCCGAAAGGTGCTGGACCAGCGCGATGACCGTGGGCGTCTTGCCGGTGCCGCCGGCATTGATGTTGCCCACGCAGATCACCGGCACCGGCACCTTGTCCGAAGGGCCGCGCAGGCGCCGGGCGGTGCCCGCGGCATAAAGCGCGCCCAGCGGCGCCAGCAGCCTTGCGGCAATGCCGGGCCGCTCGGGCGGGCGGAACCAGAAGGCCGGCGCGCGCATCACCGTGCCTCCGCCCGGGCGGAGGCACGGTCATCCCGCCGGCGGGTCTCGAGCTGTTCGAGGATGCGACGCGTAAGCGCCTCGGCCACGCCCCCCCCGCCCGAGGGGACGGCCCAGGCGTTATGCGCAAGGATCGCGGCCTTGTCGGGGGCAATGAGGTCGGCAACCGCATCGCCAAGGCCCGTCTCTGCCGAAACGAGGCGGGCAGCGCGCGCCTCGGTCAGGCGGGCATATTGCGCGGCATGATCGCCGGCTTGCGGCCCGTGCAGGACGGCCGAGCCGAGGGCTGCGGCCTCGAACGGCGCGCGCGGCGCCGCGGCCCCGCCCCGCAAGGTGCCGCCCATGTAGCTGACCGGAGCCAGCCGATACCAAAGCCCGTATTCGGTCGGATCGTCGGCAATGAAGATCTGCACATCCTCGTCCGGCTCGCCCTCAAGGTTGCGGCGCGCCACGCTCCAGCCCTGCGCGGCAAGGCTTTCGGCAAGGGCCGGGCCGCTGGCCGGATCGTCGGGAACAAGGATCAGCAGCATGCGATGGGCGTGGCGCAGCGCTGCCTCATGCGCGCCGACTACCGCCGCGATTTCGGCCTGCGGCACCGAGGTTGCAAGCCATGCCGGACGCGCCTGCATCAGCGTCGCAAGCGAAACGCGCTCGGCCTCGGAGCAGCCAAGCGGCTCGGGCGGCTCGGTCAGTGGGCCGGTGACCTCGACCTGCGCGGCGGGCGCATGCAGGCGCGCGATGATGGCGGCACTGGCCTGATCCTCGACGAAGATTCGGGAAAACCGCGCCATGAGCGCCGCGAACATGCCGCGCCGGAACCGCCAGCGGCGCAACTGCGGCGCCCCGAACCGCGCATCGGCAAGGATCAGCGGAATTTCCGCGGCACCGGCCTCCACGATCAGCTCGGGCGGCAGGTCCGCCCCCAAGAGCAACACCAGATCGGGGCGGTGCTGCGCAAGCAGCCGGACGATCGCGCGCCGTCCCTGCGGGGCGGGAAGCTGCCTGGCCTCGGGGGGGAAGGCCACCTCGCCGGGTGGGTCCTGCGCCTGCGAAACCCGCAGTTCCAGCTCCGGCCGCGCCGCCACCAGCCGCCGCGCAATCAGCGCGCCCCCCTGCGCCGCCGGGGTCTCGGTGACATGCATCCATATCCGGCCGGCGACAGGGCGTTCCCCTTCCCTGGGGTCGGGGGCAAGCCTGCCGGACAGGACAAGCCGGGGCCGCACAAGAAGATACAGCCACAGCAGAAGGGATCGGCGCGGTGCCATTGCGGGTCGGGTCCGTCAGGCCCCCAGTTCTTCGGTCGGGGACGCGGCCGTTTCCTCGTCGCGCAGGCGATGCAGGTGGGCGATGAAATAGCGTGTATGGGCGTTGTCCACCGTGCGCTGCGCCTCGGCCTTCCAGGCGGCATGGGCCGATGCGTAATCGGGGAAGATGCCCACGATATGGATATCGCTCACATCCTTGAACTCGGTGCGGGCGGGCGAGACAAGCTCGCCGCCGAAGACGAGATGCAGGCGTTGCGGGGTCGGGTTGCTCATGGATGCTCCTGTGGCGGAATTGCGCGGCCGGAGCCTACGCCAAGCGGAAGGCGGGCTCAAGGCGCGTGCAGGGCGGCGGAGGGCGACTTTTCAATCGCCCCGGCGCGCGCTATGCGATGGGCATGAGACAGAGCCTGACCGAGATCTACGACGCGCGCGTGGCCAACGGCGCATTGCGCGCCGATGCGGCGCAACGCGCGGTGCTGCCGCTTCTGGAGGCGGTGCGCACGGGCCTGGAAGAGGTGCGCAAGCCCGGCCTTTTCGGGATCTTCGGCAAACCGGCGGCGCCGGTGCGCGGGCTTTACCTTTGGGGGGGCGTCGGGCGCGGCAAGTCGATGCTGATGGATCTGTTCTGCGATGCGACACAGGTTCCCAAGCGACGTGTGCATTTCCATGCCTTCATGCAGGAGGTGCAGACCAGGCTGCATGCCGCGCGCAAAAGCGGCGTGGCCGATGCGATCCGCCCGGTGGCGCAATCGGTCGCCGACGAGGTGCGCCTTTTGTGCTTCGACGAGATGCAGGTGACCGATATTGCCGATGCGATGATCGTGGGGCGCCTGTTCGATTACCTGTTCGAGCGCGGCGTGACGGTGGTGACCACCTCGAACCGGGTGCCCGAGGATCTTTACAAGGACGGGCTCAACCGGCAGCTTTTCCTGCCCTTCATCGCCATGATCCGCGCCGGGCTGGACGTGCATGCGCTGGAAAGCGAAACCGATTACCGCCAGCACCGCCTTGCCGGGGCCGAGGTCTATTTCACCCCCGCCGGTGCGGCGGCACATGCGCAGATGAACCGCCTTTGGGACGAGCTGACCGGCCATGACGAGGCCAGCCGCCTCGTGCTGAACGTGAAGGGCCGCGAGGTGGTGCTGGAGCATTTCCACAACGGCGTCGGGCGGGCCTCTTTCTGGGATCTGTGCGCGGCGATGCTGGGTCCGGCGGATTATCTGGCCATCGCCGAGGCGGTGCGCGTGCTGATGATCGACGACATCCCGCACCTGTCGGCCGGCAATTTCAACGAGGCCAAGCGCTTCGTCATCCTGATCGACGCGCTTTACGAGGCGCGCGTGCGGCTGATCTGCTCGGCCGCGGATGTGCCCGAGCGGCTTTATATCGAAGGCGAGGGCACGTTCGAGTTCGAGCGCACCGCAAGCCGCCTGCGCGAGATGCAGTCGGCCGACTGGGCCGCCGCCGGGGATACGCCCGCGGCGGGCTAGCCGTTTTCCTTCAGCACCTGCCCGGCAAGATAGAGCGAGCCGCAGATCAGCACCCGCGCATGGGGATCGGCCGCAATGATCCGTTCCAGTGCGTCGGCCACGCTGTCTGCGCTGGAAGCTCGGGCGAAACCTGCGGCGCGGGCCGCGGCCTCGGTGGTTTCGGCGGGCAGGGTGTTGGCCTCTCCGGGGATCGAAACGGCTGTCAGGCTTTGCGCCTGAGCCACCAGCGGGCGCAGATAACCCGCGATGTCCTTGGTGTTGAGCATGCCGCAGATCAGGTGGGTCGGGCGCGCGGGCAGGCGCGCAAGCGTCGCGGCCACCGCCTCGCCCCCGGCCGGATTGTGCCCGCCATCAAGCCACAGCTCTGCCCCCGCCGCCGCATCCGCCAGCGGGCCGCGGCGCAGGCGCTGCATGCGGGCGGGCCATTCGGCGCGGGTCACGGCGGCCTCGCAGGCGGCCTCGTTCGCGCCAAGGGTGCGCAGCGCGGCAAGGGCGGCCCCCGCATTCTGGATCTGATGCGGGCCGGGCAGGTTCGGCAACGGCAGGTCGAGCAGGCCGTTCTCGTCCTGGAAGACCAGCCGGCCGCGTTCCTCGAAGGCGTGCCAGTGCTGGCCACAGGCCAGGACCGGGGCGCCGAGCCGGGCGGCGCGCGCCTCGATCACCTCAAGCGCGGCCTCGGGCTGGGGGCCGACGATGACGGGGGTGCCGCGCTTGAGGATCCCGGCCTTTTCGGCGGCGATCTCGGGCAGGGTTTCGCCCAGATATTGCTGATGGTCGATCGAGACCGGGGTGATGATGCAAAGCGCCGGGCGCTCGATCACGTTGGTTGCATCGAGCCTGCCGCCAAGCCCGACCTCGAGCAGGGTGTAATCGGCGGGGCTGCGCGCGAAGGCCAGGAAGGCCGCGCAGGTGGTGATCTCGAAGAAGGTGATCGGCTGGCCTTCGTTCGCGGCGTCGCATTCGTCGAGCAGGGCCGCGAGGGCGGGTTCGGAGATCAGTGTGCCGGCAAGGCGGATGCGTTCGTGAAAGCGCGCAAGATGCGGCGAGGTATAGGCGTGCACGCGCTTGTCCATCGCCTCGAGGCCTGCGCGAATCATCGCCTGGGTGGAGCCCTTGCCGTTCGTTCCGGCGATATGGATCACCGGCGGCAGGTCACGTTCGGGATGGCCGAGCGCGGCCAGAAGCCGTTCGACCCGGTCGAGCGTGAGGTCGATCACCTTGGGGTGCAGCGACATCAGCCGGGCAAGGATCGCGTCGGAAGGCTGGGACATGGGGGCACCCCTGGACTGGCGGGCGGGCCGGGGGCGCCGCCCCCGGACCCCCGGGATATTTGAGCGAAGATGAAGGGATCAGGCCTTCTTGCCCTTGGCGGGAGCGGCCTCGGCGGGTTTTTCGGCGGTTTCGGCTTTTTCGGGGGCGGGCAGGTCGCCCGCGACGGGGGGCGGCAGGCGCATGAGCATGCGCAGGATGGTGATCAGTTCGTCGCGCATCTTCATGCGGTGGGTCACCCGGTCCAGCATGCCGTGATCAAGGAGGTATTCCGCGCGCTGGAAGCCTTCGGGCAGTTTCTCGCGGATCGTCTGTTCGATGACGCGGGGGCCGGCAAAGCAGATCAGCGCGTTCGGCTCGGCGATCTGGACATCGCCCAGCATGGCGTAGGAGGCCGTCACCCCGCCGGTGGTGGGATGGGTCAGCACGACGATATAGGGCAGGTTCGCCTCGCGCAGCATCTGCACCGCGACGGTCGTGCGCGGCATCTGCATGAGCGACAGGATGCCTTCCTGCATGCGCGCGCCACCCGCGGCCGAGAAGAGCACGAGGGGGCGTTTGAGTTTCACCGCGCGCTCGGCCGCGGCGATGATCGCGTTGCCGACATACATGCCCATGGAGCCGCCCATGAACGAGAAGTCCTGCGCGGCGGCGACGATCGGGGTGCGGCCCATTTCGCCCTCGGCGACGAGCATCGCCTCTTTCTCGCCAGTGGCCTTCTGGGCGGCTTTCAGGCGGTCGGGGTATTTCTTCTGGTCGCGGAAATGCAGCGGGTCGGCGATGGGCTCGGGGATTTTCACCTCGGTGAAGATGCCCGAATCGAAAAGTGCGTTGAAGCGTTCGCGCGGGGTGATCGCCATGTGGTGATCGCAATTCGTGCAGACGTTGAGATTGTCCGACAGTTCCCGGTGAAACAGCATCGTCCCGCATTCGGGGCATTTGGTCCACAGGTTCTCGGGCACCTCGCGGCGCGAGAACAGCGAGTTGATCTTCGGTCGGACGTAATTCGAGATCCAGTTCATCGGCCAAGCCCCTTTCCGTCGCGTCCGCACCAGATACGCCCCGGCGCGCGGAAATGCAATCAGACCCGCAGCATCAGCCGGGCGACCAGCCAGGCCACGAGGATCGACGCGAAGTCTATCGCAAGATAGGGCAGGAGCTGGCTTGCGTCACGGGTGTTGATGACGACCGTGTAGAGGCTGAGCCCGTCGAGATTGCCATAAAGCCCGACAAGGAAGATCGCCGAGACATTGGTGGCGAAGTGAAACCCCATCGCGGCGCCGAGCGATCCGGTCCGGGCGGTAAGATCCGCGGCAAGGCAGCCGAAGATGCCGGCCCACAGGGCGGGCCAGAAGGCATTTGCGCCGAACTCGGACGGGGCGTAGTGCAGCGCGCCGAAGAGGATCGAGGGCAGCCCCATCCAGATCCAGGGCGCGCGGCTGCGGATGGCAAGCTGTTGCAGCAGGTAGCCGCGGAAGACCAGTTCCTCGGCCGTGATCTGGAGCGCCAGAAGCGGCAGGGCCAGCGGCAGCCAGGCAAGGAGCTGCCGCAGCGGGAGGCTTTTGCCGACATCGGGCGATGCGGTGGTCAGCGGCAAGAGCGCGATCCAGAGCGCGACAAGCGGCAGGCTGACGCGCAGGAAATCGCGCGCCACCCTTGGGGCGGGGCCGAACAGCGTGCCCGAGGGGCGGTCATGGACCATGCGGGTGACGAAGATCGCGGCGATCGCCATGGGCAGGAAGGTGGCAAACAGCATCAGCACGCCCCGCGGCGTGCTGGCCGAGACGAGCGCGTAGAGCATCTTGCTGAAGCGCCATTCCCCCATGCCGACCGCAAGCGCCGCGAGACTGCCGTAAAGCAATGCTGCGTAGATCAGCGCGATCAGCACCGTTCCGACAAGGCTGCGCCAAAGCTCGGCGCGCGGGGCGGCGGGGGCCACGAAGCGCGGCAGCGCCGCATACTCCGCGCGCAGGTGTCGCTCAACGCTCATCATCCGCCTCTTGCCATTGTCTGGGCGCAGTTTTCCGCGCGGCGGCGCCGGGATGCAAGGGGCGGAACGCGCGGAAGCGCTTTACTTTGGCAGGCGGGCGGCGGAAGAGAGGCGGTTGGCGCAGGGAACCCCATCATGTTCGAAGTCTCGACCGAGATTGCTCTCATTCTGATCGTGGCGGCGTTTGCGGCCGGTTTCGTCGACAGTATCGCCGGGGGCGGCGGGCTGATCACCTTGCCGGTGCTGCTGCTTTCGGGGGCCTCGCCCTTGCAGGCGCTGTCGACCAACAAGGTGCAGGGCGCGTTCGGCGCGGCGACCGCGGCGCTGAGCTATGCGGCCTCGGGGCATGTGAACCTGCGTCGGCAGATCGGGGCTGCGGGGCTGGCCTTTGCCGCGGGGCTGGGGGGTGCGCTTCTGGTGAGCGTCATTCCCACCGACGGGCTGCGCATCGCGCTGCCGGTGGTTCTGATCGGGATCGCGGCGTTCTTCGCCTTCAAGAAGGGGTTGGACGATACCGACCGGCTGGAACGCATCCGGCCCGCGGCCTTCACCGCCTTCGTCGTGCCGTTCATCGGGTTCTATGACGGGCTGATCGGTCCGGGCGCGGGGGCGTTCTACATGATCGGTTTCGTCACGCTGGCGGGGTATGGCGTGCTGAAGGCGACCGCGCATACCAAGCTTTTGAATTTCGCCTCGAACATGGGGGGGCTGGTGGCCTTTGCGGTGGTGGGGGCGCCGTGGTGGGTGACGGGGCTTGCGATGGGCCTTGCGCAGGTGGCGGGCGCGCGGATCGGGGCACGGCTGGCGATGCGGGTGGGCGCGCGGGTGATCAAGCCGCTTCTTGTCGTGACCTCGACGGTGCTTGCCCTGCGGCTGATCTGGCAGATGTTGTGAGGTATTCGCCCGCCCGTGCAGGCGGGGTGGGCAGGAGCCTCCGGCGGGGATATTTGCCGCTCTGAAGAATTGCGTGCCTGTTCAGGGGGCGTCAGACGAAGCCCGGCGCCCGGCGCATCTCTCCGGTGATCAGGCCGCGCCAGTTGCGCTTGGCCAGATCGTCATCGCCGGCCACGCCAGCGCGGTCGAGCGCGCCAAGCCGGATCAGGAGCGCGGTGATGGCGGCCTCGGAGGCGCGGGTGGCGCCGTCGGTGATTTTCAGGGCGATGCCGCGTTTCTGTTCGGGCAGGATGGCGACGAAGACGGCCTCGGCCCCGGTCTTCACCGCGACGCGCCCGTTCATGGCCCGCATCAACTCGGTGCAGGCGCGGCCCTCGCCGGCGACGAGTTCGGGAAAGGCGGTCATGGCGCGGGTCAGCCGGCTGGCCGCGGCTTCGCGCGCGGAGCCTTCGGGGTTGGCTGTGGCGAAGAACTGCATGGCGCGGGCAAGCCCGGTGAGGGTGCAGGCGAAATTCGGCGCCGAGCAGCCGTCGATGCCGAACCCGGCGGAGGTTTCCTGCGTGACCTCTTCGAAGGCGGTCTTGACCGCGCGCTGGACCGGATGGTCGAGTTCGACATATTCGGGGCCCGCGCCCAGGTGGCGGGTAAGCGTGAGGAAGCCTGCATGCTTGCCCGAGCAGTTGTTGTGCAACTGGCATGGCGCCGTGTCCGAGCAGGTCAGCGCCTTGTTCGCGGCCTTGTCCTGGGGCATATGCGCGCCGCAGCGCAGATCGCCTTCCCCCAGCGACAGGGCGGCGAGCCAGGCCGCGACCGCATCGGTATGGATCGCCGCGCCGTTATGCGAGGCGCAGGCAAGGGCAAGCTGCGCCTCTGTCAGCCCGGCTGCGGCCGCGGCACCGCTTTCCAGAAGCGGCAGGGCCTGAAGCATCTTGCATGACGAGCGCGGGAATATCACGGCTGCGGGGTCGCCCCAGGCGGCCTCGATCCCGCCGGGCCCGAAGATCACGGCATGGCCCGCATGGCTGCTTTCCAGCATCCCGTTTCGCCACAGTTCGATCATCGGCACGGCTGTCATGATTTCTCCTTCAAGGATGCGCGATTTCCTGCCCAGGGGGCTTTCCCCCCACGGCACTTTTGCGTTATCTGTTCGATATCGAGTTGAAAAGACGTCCGCCATTATAAAAAAGGGTTTTCGAAGGCCCGTCCGGCGGGCAGAGGCATCAGGCAGCTGGAGGCTGTGAACTATGAAAGATTTCGTGCTGCGGGCCGCTGGCGCCGCGACCTTGGCCGCGTCATTCGCGTTCGGCGCCACCGCCTTCGCTCAGGAAAGCTCCAATCGCGTGGCGGCGAATACGGACTGGAGCGTTTTCGTGGGTGACAATCCCAAGGAATGCTGGGGCGTGTCGGCGCCCAAGGAAACCGTCAACACCAAGGAAGGCCAGCCCGTGGCGGTGCGGCGCGGGGATATCCTGCTGTTCGTGACCTTCCGGCCGGGCAAGTCGGGCGAGGTGTCCTTCATGGGCGGCTATCCCTTTGCCGACGGTTCCACCGTCGAGCTGGATGTCGGCGGGACGAAATTCACCCTTTTCACCAATGGCGAGGGTGCCTGGGCCGGATCGCCCGAGGAGGATGCCAAGATCGTCACCGCACTCAAGGCAGGGGCGGATGCCGTCCTGACGGGGCGTTCGGGCCGGGGCACGCTGACGCGCGACAAGTTCTCGCTTCTGGGCTTCACGGCGGCAATGGACGAGGCCGCCAAGCGCTGCCAGTAAGCGGCATCCGGTTTTTGCGGCAACGGCCCGGCAGCAATGCGGGGCCGTTTTGCTTTGCCCCCTACCCGCCTTGGTGCGAATCCCCTATATGAAGCCTTTCGCCAGATGCCGAGATCGCCATGACCGACGCCACCGCCCCGATCACCCAGGATATGCTGACCATCCCGCGCAAGCTGCCCGAGGGGGGGAAGCGCAACCTTGTCGGGCTGACGCGCGAGCAGTTGCGCGTGGCGCTGATCGAGGCCGGAACGCCCGAGCGGCAGGCGAAGATGCGCGTCGGGCAGATCTGGCAATGGATCTATCACTGGGGCGTGCGCGATTTCGCGGCGATGACCAACCTTGCCAAGGACTATCGCGCCCTTCTGGCCGAGCGCTTCGAGATTGCGGTGCCCGAACTGGTTTCGCGCCAGGTATCGGCGGACGGGACGCGCAAATATCTGGTGCGCATCGCCGGCGGCCATGAGGTTGAGGTGGTCTATATCCCCGAGGAAAACCGCGGCACGCTGTGCATCAGCTCGCAGGTGGGATGCACGCTGACCTGTTCGTTCTGCCATACGGGCACGCAGAAGCTGGTGCGCAACCTGACCGCGGGCGAGATCGTGGGCCAGGTCATGCTGGCGCGCGACGATCTGGGCGAATGGCCCGAACCCGGCGTGCCCAAGGACGAAACCCGGCTTGTGTCGAACGTGGTCCTCATGGGCATGGGAGAGCCGCTTTACAATTTCGACAATGTGCGCGACGCGATGAAAGTGGTGATGGATGGCGAGGGGATCAGCCTGTCGCGCCGCCGCATCACGCTGTCGACCAGCGGCATCGTCCCCGAGATCGCAAAGACCGCCGAAGAGATCGGCTGCCTTCTGGCCGTTTCCTTTCACGCCACCACCGACGCGGTGCGCGACCGGCTGGTTCCGGTGAACAAGAAATGGAACATCGAAACGCTTCTGGGCACGCTGCGCGATTACCCGCGCCTGTCCAATTCCGAGCGGATCACCTTCGAATACGTCATGCTCAAGGGTGTGAACGACAGCGACGAGGATGCCCGGCGGCTGGTGAAGCTGATCCGCGGCATTCCGGCCAAGATCAACCTGATCCCGTTCAACGAATGGCCCGGCGCGCCCTATGAGCGCAGCGACTGGGCCCGGATCGAGGCCTTTGCCGATATCATCTACAAGGCGGGTTATGCCTCGCCGATCCGCACCCCGCGGGGCGAGGATATCATGGCGGCCTGCGGGCAGTTGAAATCCGCGACCGAGCGGGCCCGCAAATCCCGCGCCGAGATCCAGGCCGAAGCCGGGCTTTGACCGGCTGCGGCCTTGCCGGCTATCCCCCGCGCCGCGCGGTGATCATCGCCACGCCATCCGCCCCCAGAAGCAGAAGCGCGCCGGTTTCGTCGATGTCGAAGCCCGCGACCTGCGGCAAAAGGCCGAAGAAGCGCGATTCCTGATCCATCAGCGCGGGGGCACAGGCCATGCGCGTGGCTGCGGCCGGACCGAAGCTCAGGCCTTCGCCGGTCAGGGTGAAGCTGCCGCTGTAGCGGTTGCAGCCACCTTGCCCCGAAATCCGCGCGGGGGTGAAGGCCATGGTGACATGCGCGGCGTCGATCATGCCGCCGCCCGCGATATCCTCGACCACCCATTCCCCGCCCAGCAGCAGGTCAAGCAGCGCCCCGCCGCAGCCGCTGTAGTCCTGCCCGTCATGGGTGACGGTCACGGTCTGGGGATGCGGCATGCCCGACATCGAATCGTGACAGATCCGGGGGGCCAGGCGCAGGCGCAGCGCGGCCTCTGGGGCGTCGAAAACGAAATCGCTTCCGTCCAGACGCGGGGCGGGCAGGGGCGCGGTCACCGGGTCTTCCCCGATATTGGGGGTAAAGCTGATCCGGCCCTCGTCCAGGCGCAGCATCCAGAACGGCTCGTTCCCCCCGGCCTGAAAGCCGGGGCCGGGGGCGGGCGGAACGGGGAAACACTCGGGCAGTTCCCGCCCGGCCAATGACACCAGCGCAAGCGTGCCGCCCTTGGACCAGAACCATGTGTCGGGACCGTCGGCCGCGGCATATTTCGCGCCCGAGGCCGCGATGGCGGGCGACAGCACCCGCCTTTCGCCGCCCGGCAGTTCCATCACCGCATCCTCTCCGACGAAACCGATGCGCAGGCGAAGGTCGCCGCATTGCATCACGCTGTCGAAGCCCATCGGCTGGAACGGTGTCAGGCGCAGCTCTCCGATCGCCACGGGCGTGTCACCTGCGCCGATCTCGGCCATGTCCGAAAGCCATGCGGTGCGCCCGGCCACGAAGACCGCCGCGCGCAGGCTCAGGTCCATCCCGTCGGGCAGGTCGAGCGTGAAGGGCAGCGGCACCTGGCGGCCCTCGGTGGCAAAGCGGCTTTCGCCCGCCACCGCACCGTCGGGCCCGCGCCATTCGATCACCACAAGCGCGTCTTCGGGCAGGGCGATGCGTTGCGGATAGCCAAGCGTGCCCTCGGCCGGCCGCGCCATGGCGCCCTGGGCCTGCCCGAGAAACGCCATTCCCGCAAGCAGGGATGCCAGAAGATGCCGGGTTGTCATGGTGCTGCCCCCTTGTTCGAAACGCCTCAGTCGCAACCGTAATCCCATCCCTCGATCACGGCCATCGCCTCTTCGGCGGTTTCCACGAAAGTGATCAGGTCCAGATCCTCGGGCGAGATCGTGCCCGCCTCGGCAAGCGCCTTCCAGTTCACGATGGTTTCCCAGAATTCGCGCCCGAACAGGATGAAGGGGATGCGGTTCATCCGGCCGGTCTGGATCAGGGTCAGGGCCTCGAACATCTCGTCCAGCGTGCCGAAGCCGCCGGGAAAGATGCACACCGCCCGCGCGCGCATCAGGAAATGCATCTTGCGGATGGCGAAGTAATGGAAGTTGAAGCACAGGTCGGGCGTCACATAGGGGTTGGGCGCCTGTTCATGCGGCAGCACGATATTGAGCCCGATCGAGTGGCCGCCCGCCTCTTGCGCGCCGCGGTTGCCGGCCTCCATGATGCCCGGCCCGCCGCCGGTCACGACAACATTCTCGCGGCCATAGCTTTCCAGGCTTTTCTCGGTCACCAGGCGCGCCAGATCGCGCGCGCGCTCATACCAGATCGAGAGTTTTCCGGCCTTGCCCTTCTCTCCCTCGGGGGGGATGCGGGCCGAGCCCATCACCACCACGGTGGATTCCACGCCCCTCTCGTCCAGGATCATCTGCGGCTTGAGAAGTTCAAGCTGAAGGCGCACGGGGCGCAGCTCTTCGCGCAGCATGAAATCGTTGTCTAGGAAAGACAGCCGGTAGGCCGGCGCGCGGGTCTGCGGCGTGTCGGGCACGCTGTCTGCCGCGCGGGCATCCTGATGGCTGTCGCGGAACGGGTGGTTGCGGCCGTCATCCTTCATGCGATGTCCTTTCCTTGCCCCGGCACAGGGGCTTTGTCCAAGCGCCGCATTGCACGGCCTTTGCCTTCCAACTATAGGCTGTCCTTCGGGAAGCCCACACCAACGCGCCATGAAAGAGGGGACACCATGTCGAACGCCGCCCTTGAGACCGCCATCGAAACCGCCTGGGAGATCCGCGATACCATCACCCCGGCCACCAAGGGCGAAACCCGCGACGCGATCGAAGCGACGCTGGGCGCGCTGGACCAGGGCGCGCTGCGCGTGGCCGAGCGTCAGGCCGACGGCAAATGGCATGTCAACCAATGGGCCAAGAAGGCGGTTCTTCTGGGCTTTCGCCTGAAGGACATGGAGCTGCAATCGGGCGGCCCGCAGGGCGGCAACTGGTGGGACAAGGTCGACAGCAAGTTCGCCCATTGGGGCGAGGCACAGTGGAAGGCCGCGGGCTTTCGCGCGGTGCCCAACTGCATCGTGCGCCGCTCGGCCTATATCGCCAAGGGTGTGGTTCTGATGCCGTCTTTCGTCAACCTCGGCGCCTATGTCGATGAAGGCACGATGGTCGACACCTGGGCCACGGTCGGTTCCTGCGCGCAGATCGGCAAGAACG
>CALMEG010000249.1 GCA_937863185.1 uncultured Paracoccaceae bacterium
ATTTTCGCCGCCCCCTCGGGGGGTCCGCGGCGGTAATGGGGGCAACCCCCCCCCCCCCGGTCCCCTCGGACCGGCGGGCCGGGGGCCTGGCCCCCCGCCCCGATATAGGCCGAGACAAGCCCCGCCGCGCCCGCTCCGATCACGATCAGGTTGCGGTCGAAACGGGCCGGGCGGGTATGGCCCGCATAGGCACGACGGCGGCGTATCGCGCCCATGATTCCGCGCGCGATCCATGGAAACAGCGCCAGCAGCGCGAACGCCCCCAGAAGGCCGGGCGAGACGATGCCCGAAAGGCCCTGCAACCGGCCAAGCTGCGTGCCCGCATTCACATAGACGGCCGTGCCCGCCAGCATCCCGAGCTGGCTGACCCAGTAGAAGCGGCGCGCGGGCATCCGCGTCAGCCCCATCAGCAGGTTCAGCGCGAAGAACGGCACCACCGGGATCAGCCGCAGCGAAAACAGGTAGAAGGCCCCGTCGCGCGCCAGCCCGCGCTCGATTGCCGCGGCACGGGCGCCGAGGCGCTGGCTGACCCAGTCGCGCAGGAAGAAACGCGCGGCAAGGAAGGCCAGCGTCGCCCCGATCGTGGAGGCGAAGGACACAAGCACCAGCCCGCCCCAGAAGCCGAAGACCGCCCCCGCCGCCAGCGTCATCCAGACTGCGAAGGGCAACGACAGCGCGGTGATTGCGACATAGGCCAGAAAGAACGCGCCTGCGAACACGCCGGGATGGGCCGTGCGCCATGCCTGCACCCGATCCAGAAGGGCGCGCAGCCCGGCCAGATCCAGCGCATCGCGGCTGACCCAGACCAGCACAAGCACCGCAAGCGCGATCAGGGCGAAAAGCATGGGTTTGCGCATCGTCTTTTCTCTCATCTGGCCGGCCCTGTGCTTGTGGGACACGGGCCAAGTCGTGCGGGCGTGCGGAATTGTTACGCGCAACCCGGTGCGGGCAAGCCGCCCGCTCAGACGAATTCGTCGATGCGATAGCCCTGAATGTAAAGCAGTGCCGTCAGATCGCCGTGGTTGATGCGGATGTCGCATTGCGCCGCGACGCTGGGTTTGGCGTGCAGTGCAACCCCGGCCCCGGCCAGCCCGAGCATGCCCAGGTCGTTCGCGCCATCGCCTACCGCCATCACCGCCATATGCGGCAGGCCGCGCTGCGCCGCGATCTCTTCCAGCGCCTGCACCTTGGCCGCGCGGCCAAGGATCGGGCGGCCGACCTCGCCCGTCAGGTGGCCATCCGCGATCAGCAGGGTATTGGCGCGGTTCTCGTCGAACCCGAGGCTGTGCGCCACATGGCCGGTAAAGGCCGTGAACCCGCCCGAGACCAGCACGCACCACGCGCCATTGGCCTTCATCGTGCGAAGCAATGCGTGCCCGCCGGGCATGAAGGTGATGCGTTCCGCGATCACCCGGTCGATGACGCTTTCGGGCAGGCCCTTCAGAAGGCCCACGCGCTCGGTCAGGGCGCCTTCGAAATCCAGCTCTCCGTTCATCGCGCGGGCGGTGATGTCCTTCACGCGCGCGCCCACGCCCGCCACATCGGCCAGTTCGTCGATGCATTCCTGCTCGATCATGGTCGAATCCATGTCGGCGATCAGCATGCGCTTGCGCCGCCCCTCGCTGCGCTGCACGACCAGATCGACGCCGATGCCTTGCAGGCCCTGCCACACGTCCCAGCGGTTTTCGGGGATCTCGGGCAGCGAGAATTCCGCCGCGACGCCGGGGTTGAGCCATTCCGCCGCGCCCCCCGCCCATGCATCGCGCAGCGATTCCACGGTAACCCGGTCAAGCCCGGCGGTTTTCGGAGAGGTGAGCAGGGTCGCTGTGAACATGAAAGTTTCCGATAGTGGAGGCGCGTGTCGCATTTGTGTTCCGATGCGGCGCATTATCGCAATTTTCCCGCTTGTGCCAGAGCGTGAGGGGCCGTATTTGCGGCAGCGGGACACCCCTCCCCAACGAGGGGCGTTTATCTGGAAGGATACCATGACCGACAAGACGACCCCGGCCGCGCGGCCGGCCAATCCGCGTTTCTCTTCGGGCCCCTGCGCGAAGATCCCCGGTTTCTCCCTCGACATGCTGTCCGATGCGCCTCTGGGCCGGTCGCACCGCGCTGCCGTGGGCAAGGCCAAGCTGAAAGAAGCGATCGAGCTGACGCGCGAGGTCCTCGGCGTTCCGGCCGATTATCGCATCGGCATCGTGCCCGGTTCGGATACCGGCGCGGTCGAGATGGCGATGTGGTCCCTGCTGGGCGCCCGCCCGGTCGAGATGCTGGCATGGGAGAGCTTCGGCGAAGGCTGGGTGACCGACGTGGTCAAACAGCTCAAGCTCGACGCGACCGTGAAGAAGGCGGGCTATGGCGAGATCGTGGATTTCTCCACCGTCGATTTCGACCGCGACGTGGTCTTCACCTGGAACGGCACCACCTCGGGCGT
>CALMEG010000250.1 GCA_937863185.1 uncultured Paracoccaceae bacterium
GCATTGCGTGGGCGCCACGCCGCTGGACGAATCCCGCAAATATGTCGAGAAAGACGCGGCCCTTGCCCGCCGCTTCCAGCCCGTGATGGTCGAGGAGCCCACGGTCGAGGACACGATCTCGATCCTGCGCGGCATCAAGGAGAAGTATGAGCTTCACCACGGCGTGCGCATCTCGGACAGCGCGCTGGTGGCGGCCGCGACGCTGAGCCACCGCTACATCACCGACCGTTTCCTGCCCGACAAGGCGATCGACCTTGTCGACGAGGCCGCGTCGCGCCTGCGCATGGAGGTGGACAGCAAACCCGAAGAGCTTGACCAGCTTGACCGCCAGATCCTGCAATTGCAGATCGAGGCCGAGGCGCTGAAGAAGGAAGACGATGCCGCCTCGAAGGACCGGCTGGAAAAGCTTGAGAAGGAACTGTCCGACCTTCAGCAGCACAGCGCCGAGATGACGGCGAAGTGGCAGGCCGAGCGCGACAAGCTCGAATCCGCCCGCGGCCTGAAGGAACAGCTCGACCGCGCCCGCGCCGAACTGGATCAGGCCAAGCGCGAGGGCAATCTCGCCCGTGCGGGTGAGCTGTCCTACGGCGTCATTCCGGGGCTGGAGAAGCAGCTTGCCGCCGCCGAGGCGCAGGAAGATTCGCTGATGGTGGAAGAGGCCGTGCGCCCCGAACAGATCGCCGAGGTGGTGGAGCGCTGGACCGGCATCCCGACCTCGAAGATGCTCGAGGGCGAGCGCGAGAAGCTTCTGAAGATGGAAGAAGAGCTTGGGCGCCGCGTCATCGGCCAGGCCCAGGCGGTGACGGCCGTGGCCAATGCCGTGCGCCGTGCCCGCGCGGGCCTGAACGACGAGAACCGCCCGCTCGGCTCGTTCCTGTTCCTCGGCCCCACGGGCGTCGGCAAGACCGAACTGACCAAGGCCGTGGCCGAATACCTCTTTGACGACGATCAGGCGATGGTCCGCATCGACATGTCCGAATTCATGGAGAAACATTCGGTCGCCCGGCTGATCGGCGCGCCTCCGGGCTATGTCGGCTATGACGAGGGTGGCGTGCTGACCGAGGCGGTGCGGCGCAGGCCCTATCAGGTCGTGCTGTTCGACGAGGTCGAGAAGGCCCACCCGGACGTCTTCAACGTGCTGTTGCAGGTGCTTGATGACGGGGTGCTGACCGACGGTCAGGGCCGAACGGTGGACTTCAAGCAGACGCTGATCGTGCTGACCTCGAACCTCGGCTCGCAGGCGCTCAGCCAGTTGCCCGAAGGCGCCGACAGCGCACAGGCGCGCGCCGAGGTGATGGAGGCGGTGCGGGCCCATTTCCGCCCCGAATTCCTCAACCGGCTGGATGAAACGATCATCTTCCACCGCCTCACGCGCGAGAATATGGACGGGATCGTGGCGATCCAGCTGCGTCGGCTGGAGAAACGCCTGGCCGGGCGCAAGATCGCGCTGGAGCTGGACGAGGCCGCGCGCAAGTGGCTTGCCGACGAGGGGTATGATCCGGTCTTCGGGGCGCGGCCGCTCAAGCGCGTGATTCAGCGTCATCTTCAGGATCCCCTGGCGGAACTGCTCCTGTCGGGCGAGGTGAAGGACGGCGACACCGTTTCCGTCACCGCAGGGCCCGAGGGGCTGTCGGTCGGCGGGCATTCCGCCGCGCCCCGGCCCGAGGAAAAGCCGCTCGGATCGGCGCTGCACTGAGACAGGCGAAAGGGGGAAGGGAAACCTTCCCCCTTTTTCGCGCCCCCTCGTCATGGGGCCCGCAACGGGATAGAACCGGGGCAGTCCAGCGCCCGGTGCCCCATGCCCGCCATTTGCCGCGATTGCCTTGCCTGCCTTGACGATGCGCCCGCGCGCTGCCCGCAATGCCGCAGCCCGCGCATCCTTGCCCATCCCGAGCTTTTCACCCTGTCGATCGCGCATCTGGATTGCGATGCCTTCTATGCCTCGGTCGAAAAGCGCGACGACCCCGCCCTGTCGCCGCGCCCGGTGATCGTGGGGGGCGGCACGCGCGGCGTGGTCTCGACCTGTTGCTATGTGGCGCGGATCTCGGGCGTACGCTCGGCCATGCCGATGTTCAAGGCACTCAAGCTGTGCCCCGAGGCGGTGGTGATCCGCCCGCGCATGGCGCATTACGCGGCCGTCTCGCGCCAGATCCACGCGCTGATGGCCGAGCTGACCCCGCTGATCGAGCCGCTTTCGCTGGACGAGGCCTTTCTGGACCTGACCGGCACCGGGCGGCTGCATCATGCGCCGCCCGCGCTGTCGATGGCACGGCTGGTGCGGCGGATCGAAACCGAGATCGGGGTCACGGCCTCGGTCGGGCTGTCGCATAACAAGTTCCTGGCCAAGATCGCCTCCGACCTGGACAAGCCGCGCGGATTTTCCGTGATCGGCCAGTCCGATACCGAGGCCTTCCTGCGCGATCAGCCGGTGCGCATCCTGTGGGGCGTGGGCGCCGCAACGCAGGCCGCCCTTGCGCAGGCCGGGATCCGCACCCTCGCCGACATCCGGCGCCAGGACCGCAGCAGCCTGATCCGGCGCTTCGGGGCGCAGGGCGAACGGCTGTGGCAGCTTGCGCATGGGCAGGACGGGCGCCGCGTCCTGCCCGATGCGCCGATGAAATCGGTCTCGAACGAGACGACCTTCAACACCGACATCGCCGACCGCGAGGCGCTTGCGGCCCAGCTTTGGCATCTGTGCGAAACCGTCTCGGCGCGGATGAAGGCCAAGCGGCTTGCCGGGCGCACCGTCACGCTCAAGCTGCGGCGCGCGGATTTCTCGCTCATGACGCGCCAGCACGGGCTGCACGAGCCGTCGCAGCTTGCAGACACACTGTTTCGCGCGGGCACCGACCTTCTGGCCGGGATCACCGAGCCGGGGCCCTTCCGCCTGATCGGGATCGGCTTTTCAGAGCTGAGCCCCGCCGCCGATCACGACCCGATCGGCGATCTGCTGGACCCGGCGGCACCGCGCCGGGCCGGGGCCGAACGCGCCGTCGACCGGATTCGCGCGAAATTCGGCAAGGATGCCATCATCAAGGGGCGCGGCCTAGGCCCGTCCGGCAAGGGCTGATCACTCGGCCGCAAGCCGCGCCGTGCCGCGCAGCCCCGCAACCATGCGCCCCAGAACCCGCGACAGGCGCTCTTCGAACGCATCGAAACCGGGCAGCGGACGCACAAGCGCCTCGTCCATGTAAAGGGCGCGGTCGATCTCGATCTGCACTGCGTGGCAGTTGCGCGCGGGGCAGCCATAGGTCTGGGTGACATAGGCCCCCGCGAAAGGCGCGTTGCGGCGCACGCGGAACCCCTCGGCCAGGAAGGCGGCCTCGATCTGCGCGATCACGCCCGGCGCCGCGCTGGAGCCGTAGCGGTCCCCCAGAACCACCTCGGGCCGGTCGGGGCCAAGCCCGTCAAGCGCCTCGTGCGGCATGGAATGCATGTCGATCAGGACGGCCTGCCCGAAACGCCGCATCGCGGCCTCCATCAGGGCGGCAAGACGGTCGTGATAGGGGCGCCAATAACCCGTGATCCGGGCCTCGGCCTCGGCCAGCGGGATCTTGCCCGAATAGATCGCCCGCCCGCCGGACACCACGCGCGGGATCACCCCCAGCCCCGCCGCCACCCGCGGATTGAGAAGCCTGGGGCGCACCCCCTCGATCAGCGCGGGGTCAAGCTCATCCGCGCCCCGGTTCAGGTCGACGAAGGCCCGCGGCACCCGCCCGGCAATCAGCGGCGCGCCGAATCCGGGCGCCGAACGCAGGAGCAGGTCGACAAAGGCATCCTCGGACGAGCGCAGCCGCAACGCGTCCAGCGTCGTGCGCCGCAGCAGGTCCGCCGGATAGTCCCGCCCGCTATGGGGCGAGGCGAAGACGACCCCCGCTTCCGGGCGATCAGGAAGGAACAACTGGAAAGGCGGGTCGATCAAGGAACTGGCCAATGGAAATCCTGCGCTTTGTCGGGACTCTACACCGAGTTGTTTTCAGGCCAATACCCTCTTGAAAGGTGCGCCGACTCCTTTTATAGACCGCCAGACCGACGCGGTTCCGCCCGCGTCCTTGTTATTTGGGCAAGGCGGAATCAGACGGCGTGGGCGGTTAGCTCAGCGGTAGAGCACTACGTTGACATCGTAGTGGCCACTGGTTCGATCCCAGTACCGCCCACCATTTTCACCGTTCCCGAAAGGGGACACAGGTTTCAAGGCGCACGCGCGCCGCGAATAGGAGAAGACCGATGAAGGTCCGTAACTCGCTCCGCTCGCTCAAGCAGCGTCATCGCGATTGCCAGATCGTGCGCCGCAAGGGCCGCGTCTATGTGATCAACAAGACGCAGAAACGCTTCAAGGCCCGCCAGGGCTAAGCGCTTCGAGCCAGTGATCGAACAGGCCGCGCCGGGAAAACCGCCGCGGCCTTTTCATGTTCAGCGCAACCCGATGCTGCCCGCCAGAAGTTGCGCCACGGTGGCCTGGTCCAGATAGCCGGTCACCGGAAGGTTGCCGGAATGCTGGTAGCGGCGGATCGCGCGGCGCGTATCCTCGTCGAACGTCCCGTCGGCCTTGCCCGGCTTCAGGCCAAGTTGCGCCAGGCGCGATTCGATCAGCGTGCGCGCCACGCCGGGCAGGTTGAGCGCATCTTCCCCGGCCTGCGCCTGTTCGATCGTGGCGGCACCGGCCGCTTCGGTCTCAAGCGCTGCGATGCGCGCCTCGGCCTCTTCGCGGAAGGCGGCCGCGCCGGTCGCCGCAAGGTAATCGCGGTAGCCCGCAACGGTATCAAGCTTCACCGCATTGTCCCAGGCGGTCCGGTCGGCCGCCTCGGCCTGTTCGCGCCGCTCGGCCTCGAACACCGCAAGGCGTTCCTGCGCAAGATCCGCGAAGGCGCCGTCGGGATGCTTCTTCAGATAGGCGCGCAGCCCGGCCTCGTCTCCGGCGGCGCCGGTCTGCTCCCAATAGATCCGATCCTGACGCTCCTGCTCGGCGCGGCGTTCGGCGGCTTCGGCCTCCAGCTGAGCGGCGCGGGTTTCGCCCTGCGCGGACAGGCGCGTGATCTGTTCACGGGTCACGAAACCATTGGCTTCGAAACCCTCGGCCGCCTGCCAACGCGCAATAGCGGCGCGCGAGCCGGGGCCAAATATTCCATCCACCCCCCTGGGGTCGAAATCGAGCACGGTCAGGTTCTGCTGGATCTCGCGCCGCTGGTCGCGCGACAGGTTCAGCGCGTCTTCGGCAGATTTGGCCGCGCGTTCGGGTTCGGCCTTTATCGCGGCGATCCTGGCGCGGGCCTGATCGGCATGCACCCCCTTGGCATGGCGTTCCAAGTAAAGCTGATACCCCTCAATCGTATCTTCACGCTCTGCCAGATCCCAATAGGCCTGCTCGGGATCGGCGTACGGGGGCCGGGAGGGTGGCAAGACTCCCCCCGCCGCCGCGGACCATGTCGATCCCGCCGG
>CALMEG010000251.1 GCA_937863185.1 uncultured Paracoccaceae bacterium
AAGCGCGCGATCAGCGTCAGCCGGCCGGATTCGTTGTCCGGGTTCAGCCTGGCCATCAGCACGCGCAGATCGTCCGGCGTGGTCGTGGGCCCGCATTTGAGCCCGATCGGGTTCTGCACGCCACGGCAGAATTCGACATGCGCGCCGTCGGGCTGGCGCGTGCGGTCGCCGATCCAGATCATGTGGCCCGAGCCCGCCACCGGAAGGCCCGAGGTGGAATCGATCCGGCAAAGCGCCTCTTCGTATTCCAGCAGCAGCGCCTCATGGCTGGTGTAGAAATCCACCGTGGCCAGTTCATGCGCGGTCTCGGAGGTGACCCCCGAGGCCGCCATGAACGCCATGGCATCGGAAATGCGGTCGGCAATCTCGCGGTAGCGTTCAGCCTCTTCCTCTTCGGTGAAGCCGGAGATCCAGCTTTGCACGCGATGGATGTCGGCGAAACCGCCGGTCGAGAAGGCGCGCAGAAGGTTCAGGCTGGCCGCGGCCTGGGTATAGGCCTGCAACATGCGCGACGGATCGGGAATGCGTGCTTCCTGCGTCGCCTCGAACCCGTTCACGATATCTCCGCGATAGCTGGGATATTCCACGCCGCCGATCATCTCGGTCGGGGCCGAGCGCGGCTTGGCGAACTGGCCGGCCATGCGGCCGATCTTGATGACGGGCAGCTTGGCCCCCCAGGTCAGCACGACCGCCATCTGCAACAGCACCTTGAACGTGTCGCGGATATTGTCGGCCGAGAATTCCGAGAAGCTTTCGGCGCAATCGCCCCCCTGAAGCATGAAGGCACGGCCCGCGGCCACCTCGCCCAGGGCCGCCTTCAGCCGGCGCGCCTCGCCCGCGAAGACAAGCGGGGGCATCTTGGCAAGCGTCGCCTCGACCGCGTTCAGCACGGCTTGGTCCGGATAATCCGGCATCTGCACCCGCGGCTTCGCGCGCCAGTCCGATTTCGTCCATCCCTTGCCCATTTTCGCCTCCGGCTCTCAACGTGATCGGGGCTGCTTATACGCGCCCGCGTTAGCGAGAACAAACGCTTCTTGCCCCTGCCCCTTTCCCGCCCGGCGCGGGCGGCCACTTGCGGTGCCGCGAAAGGCGTGGTTCTGTGTTTGCAAGCGACATTGAAAAGGTCGGAAATGCGCCATCCGCACACCCCTAATCCGCAACGCCAAACGGCCGCCGTCGGCCGGACCGAGCCGGCCGCGAAACCGCGGCGCTTCATCTTCCTTCTGCTTGACAGGTTCACGCTGATTTCCTTTGCCGGCGCGATCGAGCCGCTGCGCCTTGCCAACCGCGTCGCAGGGCGCAAGCTTTACGAATGGAAGCTGGCGGGCGAAGGCGGCAAGGAGGCGCGGTGTTCCAACGGCAGCGTCATGCGCCTTGAAATGGGGCTGGAAGAGATCGCGCGCGACGACACGGTGCTGGTTTGCGGCGGCGTCGATGTGGCCGAAGCGACGACCAGGCCGATCCTGAACTGGCTGCGCCGCGAGGCGCGCCACGGCGCGGCGATCGGCGGGCTTTGCACCGGCGCATGGGCCATCGCGCGCGCAGGCCTTCTGCAGGGCAAGCGCGCCACCATCCACTGGGAGAATCAGGACAGCTTCCAGGAAGAGTTCGAAGAGCTGACCCTGACCAAATCGGTCTTCGTGATAGACGGCAACCGGATGAGCAGCTCCGGCGGGATCTCTTCGATCGACCTCATGCTGAAGATCATCGCGCGCGACCATGGCGAGGGGCTGGCCAACACGGTGGCCGATCAGCTCATCTACACCTCGATCCGTACCGATCAGGACAGTCAGCGCCTGTCGATCCCCACCCGGATCGGCGTACGCCACCCCAAGCTGGCGCAGGTCATCGGCCGGATGGAGACCAATATCGAAGAGCCGATCAGCCCCGCCCGGCTGGCCGAAGAGGTGGGCATGTCCACCCGACAGCTCGAGCGGCTTTTCCGCCGCTATCTCAACCGCAGCCCGAAACGCTATTACATGGAGATCCGCCTGCAAAAGGCGCGCAACCTGCTGATGCAGACGGAAATGAGCGTGATCAACGTGGCGCTTGCCTGCGGCTTTGCCAGCCCGTCGCATTTTTCCAAATGCTACCGCGCGCATTACTCGACCACACCGTATCGGGAGCGCGGCGCCTCGGGCACGGGGGGAACCATGGACGGGGAAGAAGCGTTCGACCTGGACGATCTGTCCGACGAGGACGACTTCGCGGACGAGGACGAATGACCCTGCGTCAGGCGCCGGACCCCTGCCCTGACAGGCGTTTATCGGCGCAGATGGGGATTTTCTTTTGCTGACAGGGGCACTAACCTGCCGCGTCAGGACGATGTTCCAACTATGGGAGTGAACTTATGAAAAAGCTGCTTCTGGCGACTGCCGCCACCGCCCTTGTCGCAGGTGCCGCGCAGGCCGAAGAGATCAAGATGGGCATTTCGCTCGGCTTCACGGGGCCGCTTGAATCGATGTCGCCCGCCATGGCCGCGGGCGCCGAGCTTGCGATGAAGGAAGTCTCGGACTCGGGCAAGCTTCTGGATGGTTCGACCGTCACCCCCGTGCGCGCCGATTCGACCTGCATCGACGCCGCCGCCGCTACTGCCGGCGTCGAACGCCTGATCACCTCTGACGGGGTGAAGGGGATCGTGGGCGGCATGTGCTCGGGCGAAACCACCGCCTCGCTGCAAAACGTCGCCATGCCGAACGGCATCGTGATGATCTCGCCCTCGGCGACGGCACCGGCATTGTCGACGATGGAAGATAACGGCCTGTTCTTCCGCACCTCGCCCTCGGATGCGCGCCAGGGTGTGGTGATGACCGAAATCATCATGGAGCACGGCATCAACGAGGTCGCCGTGACCTATACCAACAACGATTACGGCAAGGGTCTGGCCGACAGCTTCCAGGCAGCCTTCGAAGCCGCGGGCGGCAAGGTCACGATCAACACGGCCCATGACGACGGCAAGGCCGACTATTCGGCCGAGGTCGGCGCACTTGCCGCCGCGGGCGGTCAGGCGCTGGTCATTGCGGGTTATGTCGACCAGGGCGGCTCGGGCATCCTGCGCGGCGCGATCGACAGCGGCGCGTTCGAGACCTTCGTGTTCCCCGACGGCATGGTCGGCGGCGCACTGGAAACGAATTTCGGCCCCGAACTGACCGGCTCGTTCGGGCAGCTTCCCTCCTCGGAAGGCGAAGGCAAGGACAAGTTCCTCGAACTGGCGACGGCGGCCGGTTTCGACGGCACCGGCGTCTATTCGGGCGAGGCCTATGACGCTGCGGCGCTGATCATGCTGGCCATGCAGGCAGCGGGCACCAGCGACCCGGCTGCCTACAAGGAGAAGATCATGGACGTGGCTAACGCCCCGGGCGAACCGATCCTGCCGGGCGAGCTTGGCAAGGCGCTGGAGCTTCTTGCCGCGGGCACCGATATCGACTACGTCGGCGCGACCTCTGTGGAACTGATCGGTGCGGGCGAAAGCGCCGGCACCTTCCGCGAGATCGAGTTCAAGGACGGCAAGATCGAAACGGTGAAATACCGCTGATCGCGCAGGCCGAAACAAGGAACAGCCCGGTTTATGCCGGGCTGTTTCCGTTAAATAAAAAGGCCTTGAAGGCAATGCTTCATGAAAAACATGAAGTTCGGGGGATGACATGATCCGGGTTGAGAACCTGCACAAGCAGTTTGGCGGCTTTCGCGCCGTCGATGGTGCTTCGCTGGAGATCGCCACAGGTTCGATCACCGGGTTGATCGGACCGAATGGCGCGGGGAAATCCACGCTTTTCAACGTGATTGCCGGGGTGCACACGCCGACCTCGGGCAAGGTCACGATGGATGGCGAGGATATCACCGGCCTTGCACCGCACCAGCTTTTCCACAAGGGCCTGTTGCGCACCTTCCAGATCGCGCATGAATTCCCCTCGATGACCGTGCGCGAGAACCTGATGATGGTGCCCGGCGGACAATCGGGCGAGACGCTGTGGAACACATGGTTTGGCCGCGGCCGCATCGCCCGCCAAGAGGCGGATCTTCTGAAGAAGGCCGACGAGGTTCTTGATTTCCTGACGATTTCTCATCTTCGGGATGAGAAGGCCGGCAACCTTTCGGGCGGGCAGAAGAAGCTTCTGGAACTGGGCCGCACGATGATGGTCGAGGCCAAGATCGTGTTTCTGGACGAGGTTGGTGCGGGCGTGAACCGCACGCTTCTCAACACGATCGGCGACGCGATCGTGCGGCTCAACAAAGAGCGCGGTTATACCTTCTGCGTGATCGAGCATGACATGGATTTCATCGGCCGCCTGTGCGACCCGGTCATCGTCATGGCCGAGGGCAAGGTGCTGGCCGAGGGCTCGGCCGAAAGCATCATGCAGAACGAGGCGGTGATCGAGGCCTATCTGGGCACCGGGCTGAAGAACCGCGTCAAGGCCGAGATCGCGTCCGAAACCGCCCATCACGAAAGCCACGGCGCGCAGCCCGGCCTGGGCGACGAAGCCGGCAAGGAGGCCGAGGCATGAGCTTTCTTCTGGCCGAGAACATGACCGGCGGCTACGGCGCCACCGATATCCTGCACGATTGCACGCTGCGCGTCGAAAAGGGCCAGATTGCTGTGATCGTGGGCCCGAACGGCGCGGGTAAGTCCACCGCGATGAAGGCGGTCTTCGGCATGCTCAACCTGCGCGAGGGGCATGTGGTGCTGGGCGGCGAGGACATCACCCGCCTCTCGCCGCAGGACCGCGTGGCCAAGGGCATGGGCTTCGTGCCGCAGGTCAACAACGTCTTCCCCACGATGAGCGTGCAGGAAAACCTCGAGATGGGGGCCTTTCTGCGCGACGACGATTTCAGCGACACGATGGAGCAGGTCTTCGATCTGTTCCCGATCCTGAAGGACAAGCGCCACCAGAACGCGGGCGAGCTGTCGGGCGGGCAGCGTCAGCAGGTCGCCGTCGGGCGCGCGCTGATGACCCAGCCCCGGCTTCTGATGCTGGACGAGCCCACCGCCGGCGTCAGCCCCATCGTCATGGACGAGTTGTTCGACCGCATCATCGAGGTCGCGCGCACCGGCATCTCGATCCTGATGGTCGAACAGAATGCCCGCCAGGCGCTCGAGATCGCCGATATGGGCTATGTGCTCGTGCAGGGCGCGAACAAATACACCGACACCGGGGCCGCGCTGCTGGCCGACCCCGAGGTTCGCCGCACCTTCCTGGGGGGCTGAGATGGATATCCTGAACGCATTGGTCGCGGTTCTGAACTATGTGGTCATCCCGGCCAGTTCTTACGGCGCGCAGCTTGCGCTTGGCGCGCTTGGCGTGACGCTGATCTATGGCATCCTGCGGTTTTCCAACTTCGCCCATGGCGACACGATGGCCTTCGGCACGGCCTTCACTATCCTCTTCACATGGGCGTTCCAGGCCATGGGCCTGTCGCTCGGGCCACTGCCCACGGCGCTGATCGCCCTGCCCTTCGGCATCGCGGTCACCGCGGGGCTGGTGCTGCTGACCGACCGCATGGTCTATTCCTATTACCGCCGCGTGCGGGCGGCGCCGGTGATCCTTGTGATGGTGTCGGTGGGCGTGATGTTCGTGATGAACGGGCTGACGCGCTTCATCATCGGCGTCGATGAGATCCAGTTCGCCGATGGCGCGCGCTTCGTCATCTCCGCGCGCGAGTTCCGCGCCGCGACCGGCCTGGCCGAGCCGCTGTCGCTGCGCAGCTCTCAGGTCATCACCCTTGTTGCGGCGGCGCTGGTGGTCTGGGCGCTGTTCTGGTTTCTCAACCGCACCCGGACCGGGAAATCCATGCGCGCCTTTTCCGACAACGAGGATCTGGCGCTCCTGTCGGGGATCAACCCCAACCGCGTCGTCGCGGTGACATGGGTGATCGCGGCGGCGCTTGCCACCACCGCGGGCGTTCTCTACGGGCTGGACAAATCCTTCAAGGCCTTCAACTACTTCCAGCTTCTTCTTCCGATCTTCGCCTCGGCGATCGTGGGCGGGCTTGGCAATCCGCTCGGGGCGATCGCGGGCGGCTTCATCATCGCCTTCTCCGAGGTCGGCGTGACCTATGCCTGGAAGAAGGTGCTGGGCTATCTCGCCCCGGCGGGGCTGGAACCCGAGGGGCTGATGCAGCTTCTGTCCACCGAATACAAATTCGCCGTCAGCTTCGCGATCCTGATCATCGTGCTGCTGTTCAAACCCACGGGCCTGTTCAAGGGGAAAGCGGTATGAGCATTCGTCAACCCGATGCCGCCTCGGGCGGCCGCTTCCGCACGCCGCTCCTGTTTGCCGCCATGGCCGCGCTGATCGGCCTCGAGGCCCTGACCGGCGGCTGGAACACCGCGCTCGGCATTCTCAACATGGGGCTGATCTCGGCGATCCTTGCGCTTGGCGTGAATATCCAGTGGGGCTATGCGGGCCTGTTCAACGTCGGGATCGTGGGCTTCGTGGCGCTTGGCGGGCTGGCGCCGGTGCTCGTGTCGATGCCGCCGACGCCGGGCGCCTTCGCGGGCGGCGGCCCCGGCCTCCTGCTGGCCATCGGGATCGCAACCGCAACGGTCCTGGCTGCGATCTGGGCCAATACGCGG
Source organism: uncultured Paracoccaceae bacterium (assembly GCA_937863185.1). GTDB lineage: Bacteria > Pseudomonadota > Alphaproteobacteria > Rhodobacterales > Rhodobacteraceae > CALMEG01. Next base: position 6,575 of record CALMEG010000251.1, read on the forward strand.
CTGGCGGGCACTGCACGGCTGCTGGCGATCCCGCTGATCCTGATCCTGGGCTTCTTCCTTTATCGCGCGGTCTTCGACCCGGCCGTCGCGGTGATCGAGGCGATCAACCCCTCCGCCCAGGGCAATCTCGGCGGGCTCGGCCTGCCGGTGCTTCTGGCCTGGCCGGTGGGCGCGCTCTTCGCCGCCGGCGCCGCCTGGGTCATCGGCAAGACGGCGCTCGGCCTGCGCTCGGACTATCTGGCGATCGCCACCCTCGGCATCGGAGAGATCATCGTGGCCGCCCTCAAGAACGAGGAATGGCTCGCGCGGGGCGTGCTGAACGTCAACGGCATCCCCCGCCCCTGGCCCGTCCCCTACGAGATCGACCTGCAAGGCGATCCCGCCTTCGTCGAACGCATGGCCAGCCTCGGCACCGATCCGGTCACCGGCTCGACCGTGCTGGTCAAGCTGCTCTATACCGGGCTGTTCGTCGTGGTCCTGCTGGCGCTGATCTGGGCATCGCAAATGGCGCTGAAATCGCCCTGGGGCCGGATGATGCGCGCCATCCGCGACAACGAGACCGCCGCAGCCGCGATGGGCAAGAACGTCACCCGCCGGCACCTCCAGATCTTCATCCTCGGCTCGGCCGTCTGCGGCCTTGCGGGGGCCATGATGATCACGCTCGACGGCCAGATGACACCGGGCAGCTACAACCCGCTGCGCTATACCTTCCTGATCTGGGTGATGGTCATCGTGGGCGGCTCGGGCAACAACTGGGGCTCGGTACTCGGCGGCCTCCTGATCTGGTATCTCTGGGTCAAGGCCGAAGCCTGGGGCCCGGCGCTGATGACCCTCGTCACCGCCAACATGGAGGCCGGCGCGCTCAAATCACACCTGCTTGATTCGGCGGCCCATATGCGCCTGCTGACCATGGGCGTGATCCTGCTGCTCGTGCTGCGCTTCAGCCCCCGCGGATTGCTGCCGGAAAAATAGCGCCGCTTTCTTCATCTTCGCGCAAATATCCCGGGGGGACCGGGGGGCAGAGCCCCCCGGCCTCTTGCATCAGGCCCCGCGCCCGCCTATTCCCCGCTCATGACACAGCACCAGCGCCTCCTCATCATCGACTTCGGCTCCCAGGTCACGCAGCTCATCGCGCGCCGCCTGCGCGAACTGAACGTCTATTGCGAAATCCACCCCTATCAGAACGTCACCGATGCGTTCCTGAAGGACTTCGCCCCCCGTGCTATCATCTTCTCGGGCGGACCGGACAGCGTCACCCGTGAAGGCAGCCCCCGGCCGCCGCAAAGCGCCTATACGCTCGGCGTGCCGATCCTCGGCATCTGCTACGGCCAGCAGGTGATGATGCAGGACCTGGGCGGCCTGGTCGAAGCCGGCCAAAGCCACACCGCCGAATTCGGCCGCGCCTATGTCACGCCCGCCGAAAAGCGGATCAGCCTGCTGGACGGCTGGTTCATGGACGGCATGGGCCGCGAGCAGGTCTGGATGAGCCATGGCGACCATGTCTCCCAGATCGCCCCCGGCTTCGAGGTCTACGGCACCTCGCCCGGCGCGCCCTTCGCGATCACCGCGGATCTTGCGCGCAATTTCTACGCCGTGCAGTTTCACCCCGAGGTGCACCACACCCCGAACGGCGCCACGCTCTACGAGAATTTCGTCCGCATGGCCGGCTTCACCGGCGACTGGACGATGGCCGGCTACCGCCAGCAGGCGATCGCGCAAATCCGCGCCCAGGTGGGCGACAAAAAGGTGATCTGCGCGCTTTCGGGCGGTGTCGACAGCTCGGTCGCGGCGGCGCTGATCCACGAGGCGGTGGGCGAACAACTGACCTGCGTCTTCGTCGATCACGGCCTTCTGCGCCTGCACGAGGCCGAAGAGGTCGTGGGCATGTTCCGCGATCACATGAACCTTTCGGTGATCCACGCCCAGGAACAGGAATTGTTCCTGGGTGCGCTCGATGGTGTTTCCGATCCGGAAACAAAGCGCAAGACGATCGGCAAGCTCTTCATCGACGTCTTCCAGAAATACGCCAATGAAATCAACGGTGCCGAGTTCCTGGCCCAGGGCACGCTCTATCCCGACGTGATCGAAAGTGTGTCCTTCAGCGGCGGCCCCTCGGTCACGATCAAGTCGCATCACAATGTGGGCGGCCTGCCCGAGAAGATGGGCCTGAAACTGGTGGAACCGCTGCGCGAGCTCTTCAAGGACGAGGTTCGCGCCCTTGGGCGCGAGCTTGGCCTGCCCGCCTCTTTCATCGGCCGCCACCCCTTCCCCGGCCCCGGCCTTGCCATCCGCTGCCCCGGCGAGATCACCCGCGAAAAGCTCGAGATCCTGCGCAAGGCCGATGCGATCTATATCGACCAGATCCGCAAGCACGGGCTTTACGACGAGATCTGGCAGGCTTTCGTAGCGATCCTTCCGGTCAGGACCGTGGGCGTGATGGGCGACGGGCGCACCTATGACTACGCCTGCGCGCTGCGCGCGGTGACCAGCGTGGATGGCATGACGGCGGATTACTATCCGTTCAGCCACGAATTCCTGGGCGAAACCGCCACGCGGATCATCAACGAGGTCAAGGGCATCAACCGCGTGACCTATGACATCACCTCCAAACCCCCCGGCACGATCGAGTGGGAATGAGCGTGCGGGCGGGTGACCTTCCCGGCCCGACCGTCAGGCCGGCGGGGTAAGGCCATGCCACGGATCGCGCTTGTCGGAACCCTTCGCTGCCGCAATGCGGTCGAGGCAGGGATCGTGCGCGCGCATCTGCCCGAGCATATACGGCTTAGCCGGGCCGAGCCCGGCTGTCTGAAATTCGAGGTGACGCAGGATGACGATCCGCTGATCTGGCAAGTTTCGGAATGCTTCGCCTCGGTCGCCGATTTCGAAGCGCATCAAGCACGCGTGAAGGCGTCCGAATGGGGCCTTGCGACACAGGGGATCGCACGGGACTACCGCATCGAGGCGCAGGACTGACCCCGCGCCACCGCGCCGCGCGCGCCTCAGCCGCGCGCGCGCAGCGCCTCCTCCAGCGTGGATTTCAGCACAGCGCGCGGCACGTCGGATGTCACGAAGGCCGCACCGATCCCGTGCGCAAGGATGAAGCGCATCTGCCCGTCCAGCACCTTCTTGTCCTGCGCCATCAGCGCAATCAGCCCCTCGGCATCGGGCAGATCGCCCGGAATGTCGGCCAGGTCGGTCTTCATCCCCATGGCGCGCAAATGCGCACGCACTCGGCTTGGCGCCTCCTGGGCGCAGAGCCCGAGACGTTGGCTCAGCTCGAAGGCAAGCGCGCAGCCGATGGCCACGCCCTCGCCATGCAAAAGCCGGTCGGAATAACCCGTTGCGGCCTCGAGCGCGTGGCAGAAGGTATGCCCAAGATTCAGAAGCGCGCGGTCGCCCTCTTCCGTCTCGTCGCGCGCGACGATTTCGGCTTTCATCTGGACCGAGCGGGTCACGGCATGCAGGCGCAGCGCGTCATCGCCCTGCAACAGGCCGGGGCCGTTCGCCTCCAGCCAGTCGAAGAAGGCCGCGTCGCCCAGAAGGCCGTATTTCACCACCTCGCCATAGCCTGCGCGGAAATCGCGCGGCGTCAGGGTATGCAACAGCCCGATATCGGCCAGAACGAGGCTGGGTTGATGAAAGGCGCCGATCAGGTTCTTGCCATGGGGCGAGTTGATGCCAGTCTTGCCGCCCACCGAGCTGTCGACCTGCGCCAGAAGCGAGGTCGGGATCTGCACGAAGCGCACGCCCCGGCGCAGCACCGCGGCGGCAAAGCCCACCAGGTCCCCGATCACCCCGCCACCTAGCGCGATGACGATGTCCTTGCGCTCCACCCGCTGCTCCAGCAGCCATTCGACGGTGCGCGAGAATTGCGGCCAGCCCTTCGTGGCCTCGCCTGCGGGCAGGCTGAGGCTGACGGTCTCGATATCGCCCAACCCCGCGCGCAGGGTCTCCAGATGCAGCGCGCCCACGGTGTCGTCGGTCACGATGGCCACGCGCGGGCGGCGCAGCAGCGGCGCGATCTCGGCGCCCGCATTGTCCAGAAGGCCCGTACCGATCCGCACCTCGTAGCTGCGCGCCCCAAGGGCCACCCCAACCGTTTCACGCATCATGATGTCCTTTCCTGCGGCGCTTCGGCAAAGACGTCGCCGCGCACCTCAAGCGCACGAATGACCTTTTGCGCCATTTTCTCGATTGGCAGGCCGTGTTCGGCATCCACCACCACCTGCGCCAGCGAATAGAGCGGCGCGCGCTGTTCCAGCAGGTTGGCCAGCGTCTGCCGCGGGTCGGCCGTGCGCAGAAGCGGGCGCGTATTCTTGTGGCGCACGCGGTTCCACAGCAGCTCCAGATCCGCCCGCAGCCAGACCGACACGCCAAGCTTGGCGATCGCGCCGCGATTGCGCTCGGACAGGAAGGCGCCGCCGCCGGTCGACACGACGGCCGGCGGACCGGACAGAAGGCGCAACAGAACCTCGGCCTCTCGGTCGCGGAAGAAGGGCTCGCCGTCGCGCGCGAAGATCTCGGCTACGCTCATCTGCGCGGCGCGCTCGATCTCATGGTCGCTGTCCAGGAAGGGCACACCAAGCATGCGTGCAAGCGCGGTTCCCACCGCGGTCTTGCCCGAACCCATCATGCCGACCAGCACGATGGTCTTTGCCGGTTTCTGCTCTGCCTGCCCTTGCGGCACCCGTCCCGCCCTTTCCTTCGCCGATCCGCGATGACGCAGCGTCTTTCCGCCGGTGGGCGGGTGCTTGCGCATTCGTGATCGGCCGCCCCTTGAATGGCGTGATCTTCCGCGAAATGCCATATATAATCGACACGAAACACCTAGAACAGGCCACGCGGCAAGTGGCCGGAAAGAAAGGCATATGGGGCGCATCTTCAAGGCAATCATCGTTCTGGTCATTCTGGCGGGGGTTGGAATCGCCGGTTACGCCTATCTGGGGGACATGCAGCCCGATACCGCCGAACAGCGGCTGGAGGTTGACCTGAATGGGGGCGACTGATCGCGCAACCGCCGTGGCGCTGGTGCTTGTGCTGATGGCGCAGGCGCCCGCAGCACTTGCCCAAGGCTCCGGATCGCAAGAGCCGATGTCCGCGATCGACTGGCTGTCGCGCTCGGTCGTGACGCCGGCGGGGGCGCCGGTGCCTCCGGGATTCGCGCCCGAGCCGCCGGTCTCGCAGGGCGCGGGGGTCGAGTCGGTCTCGGTCACGCCGCTTGACCGGCCAAGCGCGAACGGGCTTGGCCTGCTGCCCGTGGCGCGCACGGGGCTGCCGCGCGGCCTTTGGGGCGAAACGCCCGAGCCGCAGCTTGCAACCCTGCTGCGCAAGGAACGGCTGGACACCCTGCCCGCGATCCAGTCGCTGCTGATGACGCTGCTGCTGGCCGAGCTTGACCCACCGCGCGTGCCCGACCCGTTGCGCCGCGACACGCTGTTTCTGGCCCGCATCGACCGGCTTCTGGATCTGGGCGCGCTGGAACCGGCGCTTGCGCTGTTGCAGCAGGCCGATTCCGCGGATCCCGAGGTCTTTCGCCGCCGCTTCGACGTGGCGCTGCTCTTGGGCGAAGAGGATCGCGCCTGCGCCATCATGCACGAGACGCCGGGCATCGCGCCCTCGTTTCCCGCGCGGATCTTCTGCCTCGCGCGCGAGGGCGACTGGAACGCGGCGGCGCTGTCGCTGGCCACCGGGCGCAGCCTGGGCCGGATCGACGCCGAGATGGCCGCCCTGCTGGAGCGCTTCCTTGACCCCGAACTGGCCGAGGAAAGCGACCTGCCGCCCCCCGCCCATCCCACGCCGCTGGTCTTCCGGATGATGGAGGCGATCGGCCAGCCGATGCCCACCACATCGCTTCCGGTCGCGTTCTCGCAGGCCGACCTGCGTTCCAACACCGGATGGAAGGCGCGGATCGAGGCAGGCGAGCGTCTGGCGCGGATGGGCGCGATCGACCCCAACCAGCTTCTGGGCCTTTATACCGAACGCCAGGCGGCGGCCTCGGGCGGGGTCTGGGACAGGGTCGCGGCCGTCAGCGCGCTTGACCGGGCGGTGAGCGCAGGCGATGCCGAAGCCGCGGCCCGCGCCCTGCCTGCAACCTTCGCCGCGCTGGAATCGCATGAGCTGGAGCCCGTTCTGGCCGCGCTTTACGGCCCGCGGCTTGCAGCGATGAAATTGCCCGGCGCGGTGGGCGATCTGGCCTTCCGGCTGGGGATCCTGTCGGACGACTACGAATCCGTCGCGCGGGCGCGCAGCCCGAAGACCACCGATGAACAGCTTCTTGTCGGGGTGGCGCAGGGCGACACCTCGGGCGTGCGGGCGCAGGATCAGCTTGGGTTGATGCTCAAGGAGGTGTTCGACGCCCCGCCCACCGCCGCGCCCGCGACCTTTGCCGGGCTTTTGCCCGCCCGTCTGGGCGAGGCGATGCTGCTGGCCACGGACGAGGTCACCGAAGGCGCGCGCGGCGAATACCGCCGCGTCAGCGCCGGGCTGCAACTGTTGCGCTTCGTGGGGCTTGAAAGCGTGGCGCGCCGCGCGGCGCTTGAGCTTGTGGTGCTGGAGCGGCGCGGATGAGCGCGCCCGAAGGCCCTGCCCCCGATCACCGCTGGGTCGAAACCTTCCTTGAAGCGCAGGCCGCCGAAGCGGGCGCCGCGCGCAACACGATCCTTGGCTATGGCCGGGATCTGGAGGATTTCCTTGCATGGATGGCCCATCACGGCCACGGCCTTACCGGGGCTGAACGCGACACGATCGAGGCCTATCTGATCGCCTGCGAAGCGCAGGGGCTTTCGCGCGCCACCCGCGCGCGGCGGCTGTCCTCGATCCGCCAGCTGTTCCGTTTCGCCTATGAGGAAGGCTGGCGCGGCGACAATCCCGCGATCCGCATCGCGGGGCCCGGCCGTCAGGCCCGCCTGCCCAAGACGCTTGGCGTGGACGAGGTCGAGGCGCTGCTGGAAGCCGCACGCGATCAGGGCCGCAACCTTGACGACCAGGTCCGCAACCGCTGCCTGATGGAGCTGCTTTACGCCACCGGCATGCGCGTCTCGGAGCTGGTATCGCTGCCCGTCGCCGCGGCGCGGGGCGATCCGCGCATGCTGCTGATCCGGGGCAAGGGCGACAAGGAGCGCATGGTCCCGCTGTCACCGCCCGCGCGCGCGGCGCTTGCCGACTGGCTTGCGCGCCGCGATGCCGCGCAGGAAGAGGCGCGCGTGAAACACCGCAAGCCGCTTTCGCGGTTCCTGTTCCCGTCTTCGGGCAAGGAAGGGCACCTGACGCGGCAGGGCTTTCACGGATTGCTGAAGGACATCGCGGTCGCGGCCGGGATCTCGCCCGCGCGCGTCACGCCCCATGTGCTGCGCCATGCCTTCGCCACGCATCTGCTGCAAGGCGGCGCGGACCTTCGTGCGATCCAGACGCTTCTGGGCCATGCGGACCTGTCGACCACCGAAATCTATACCCATGTGCTGGACGAACGCCTGCGCGATCTGGTGCTGAGCCACCATCCCCTTGCGCGCCGCCCTTGATTGCCGCGCCCGGGATGCCCATAACCAAGCTCAGCCATGGAAAACGATATGACCCCCTTTCTTGATTCCGCCTTTTGGCTGACCGTGTTCGCCATTATCGCGCTTTTGATGTTTTCGGCCTTCTTTTCCGGCTCTGAAACCGCGCTGACGGCCTCCAGCCGTGCCAAGCTGCGCTCACGCGCGGACAAGGGCGACCGGGGCGCGGAACGCGCGCTTGCCGTCACCGAGGACAGCGAGCGGCTGATCGGCGCCATCCTTCTGGGCAACAACGTGGTCAATATCCTGTCGGCCTCGCTTGCCACGGCGCTGCTGACCAAGGTCTTCGGCGATAGCGGCGTGGCGCTTGCGACGCTGGGAATGACAGCGCTGGTGCTGGTGTTCTCCGAGGTGCTGCCCAAGACCTATGCCATCACCCTGCCCGAAACCGTCGCCTCGCGCGTGGCGCGGCCGATCCAGATTCTCACCTACCTCCTTGCCCCCGTGGTCAGCGTGGTGCGCGCCATCGTGCGCGGCCTGCTCTGGCTTTTGGGGGTGCGCACGGATGCCGATCAGCACATGTTCTCGATCCAGGAAGAGATCGCCGGCGCGCTTGCGATCGGGGCCTCGGAAGGCACGATGCAGAAGGAAGACCGCGACAGGCTTCTGGGCGCGCTCGACCTTGGCAACCGCACGGTGGACGAGATCATGCGCCACCGCAGCCAGATTGAGATGATCGACCTTGAGGACGCGCCCGACGCGATCCTGTCGGCGGTGCTGGCCTCGCCCCATACCCGCCTGCCGCTTTACAAGGGCGAGCGCGAGAATGTCGTGGGCGTGATCCATGCCAAGGATCTGCTGCGCGCGGTGGAAAAGGCCCTGCGCAGCGGCGACGGCACCTTGCAGGCGGTCAGCGCGATGGATGTGCTGAAAGTGGCGATGAAGCCCTATTTCATCCCTGAAACCACGCCGCTGGACGAACAGATGCGCGAATTCCTGAAACGGCGCACCCATTTCGCGCTGGTGGTGGATGAATATGGCGATCTGCGCGGGCTTCTGACGCTTGAGGATATCCTGGAAGAGATCGTGGGCGAGATCACCGATGAATTCGACCCCAAGGCCGAAAAGCAACTGCGCCGCACCGAGACGGGTGACTATCTGGTCGAGGGCGCGATGACCATCCGCGACCTCAACCGCGAAACCGACTGGAGCCTGCCTGACGACGAGGCCAACACCGTCGCCGGGCTGGTGATCCACGAAGCGCAGACCATCCCGAACGAGGGCCAGGTGTTTTCCTTTCACGGCTTCCGTTTCGAGGTGGTCTCGCGCAAGGACAACCGGCTGACGCGGCTGAAGATCCGCCCCCTGATCCGCGACGACAGCGCGAATAAATAACGTGTTTTGAACGGAATGCGGCGCGATCCTGAAGTGATCGCGCCGCCTGTTCCGGGCTTACATGAAGGCGTCGGGCACGGCGGCCTTCTTGCGCGCCACATATTCGCCAAGCGCCTCGGCGATGCCGGGGTCAAGTGCGGGGGCCTCATACTCGCCCAGCATCCGGGCGACCTTGGCCTGCGCAAGCGCCACGGTATCGCGGGCGCCTTCCTCTTCCCAGGTCTCGAAGGGCTTGTAGTCCAGAACGCCGGTGCGCCAGAACGCGGTCTGATAGTTCGCCTGGGTATGCGCACAGCCAAGATAGTGCCCGCCGGGGCCGACCTCGCGGATCGCATCCATGCCCTGGCCGTTCACGCTCATGTCGACGCCCGCGGCAAGCCGGTGCAGCACGCCAAGCTGATCGGCATCCATCACGAATTTCTCGTAAGAGGACACCAGCCCGCCCTCAAGCCAGCCGCAGGCGTGCAGCATGAAGTTCACGCCCGACAGAAGGCCGATATTCAGGCTGTTGGCGGTTTCATAGGCGGCCTGCGCATCGGGCAGCTTGGAGCCGCAGAACGACCCGGCCGAGCGGTAGGGCAGCCCCAGACGGCGGGCAAGCTGCCCCGCGCCAAGCGTGATCTGCGCCGCTTCGGGCGTGCCGAAGGTGGGCGCGCCCGAGTTCATGTCGATCGAGGTCACGAAAGCCCCGAAGATCACCGGCGCACCGGGGCGGATCAGCTGGCTGTAGGCCACGCCGGCCAGAACCTCGGCCAGAACCTGCGTCAGCGTGCCCGCAACGGTGACCGGCGCCATCGCGCCGCCCACGATGAAGGGCGAGATGATGCAGGCCTGCCCGGCCTTCGCATAGACCTCCAGCGCGCCCATCATCACCGAATCGAAGGTCAGCGGGCTGTTGATGTTGATGAGCGAGGTCATGACCGTGTTCTGGTCGACGAATTCCTCGCCAAACAGGATTTTCGACATCTCGACCGAATCCGCGGCGCGCACCGGTTCCGTGACCGAGCCCATATAGGGCTTGTCCGACAGCGTCATATGCGCGTGCAGCATGTCCAGATGGCGCTTGTTCACCGGCACGTCGGTCGGCTCGCAGACCGTGCCACCGGAATGGTGAAGCCACTTGGACATCTGGCCCAGCTTCACCAGATTGCGGAAATCGGCAATCGTGGCATAGCGCCGTCCGCCGTTCAGGTCACGCACGAAAGGCGGGCCGTAAACCGGCGCCAGCACAAGATTTTTTCCGCCGATGACCACGTTGCGATCGGGGTTGCGGGCGTGCTGGGTAAACTGGCTGGGCGCGGTCGCACACAGCTTGCGCGCAAGGCCCTTGGGGATGCGCACACGCTCTCCCTGCACATCGGCGCCCGCATCGCGCCAAAGCTGAAGCGCGGCCGGGTTCTCGACGAAATTCACACCGATCTCTTCCAGAACGGTTTCGGCATTGGCTTCGATGATCGAAAGCGCCTCTTCGTTCAGGATCTCGAGATTGGGGATGTTGCGCTCGATATAGCGCGCGAATTCGATCTTCACCGCCGAGCGTTCCGCCCGCCGCGCCGCACCGCCGCCACCGCGCGCCCTGCGCCCGCCGGAACCGGCCTCTGCTACCGGGGTTTCACTCATTGCGTATGTCCTCCGCCTGGGTCCTGATACCGTTTTAACCCGCCCGGAGGCCGCGCCCTGCGCGGTTTACGACATCACCGGTAAAGAAGCGACCGCCCCTGATGGAAGAGATGAAGGCGCGCAGGGTCCGCGCCAAGCGTGACGGTGCCGCCGCGCAGCCCGTGATGAATCCCCGGCAGCTTGGCGATCAGGCCGGTTTGTGCGCCCTCGGCCGCGAAGTAAAGCAGCGTCACCTCGCCCAGGGCCTCGACGATCTCGACCTTGCCGGTGAACAGCCCCGGCCCGGTTGCGGGGCGCAGATCCTCGGGGCGCACGCCAAGATTGACGGCCAGGCCCCGATCTTCCGGCAGGGTCGGAATCGCGGCCTGCGCGGTGCCGCCATTGTCCAGCGCGACGGTGGTGACAGGCCCAGTCGCGGTGATCGTGCCGGGCAGAAGGTTCATCGCCGGGCTGCCGATGAATTGCGCAACGAACGTGTTCTCGGGGCGTTCATACAGCTCCAGCGGCGTGCCGACCTGGCTGATCCCGCCGCCGGCAAGCACCACGATCCGGCTGGCCAGCGTCATCGCCTCGACCTGGTCGTGGGTGACGTAGATCATGGTGCGTTCGGGCATCGCCTCTTTCAGCTGCGCGATCTCGATCCGGGTGGCGACGCGCAGCGCCGCATCGAGATTCGAAAGCGGCTCGTCGAAAAGATAGACCTTCGGATCGCGCACGATGGCCCGGCCGATGGCGACCCGCTGGCGCTGCCCGCCGGACAAGGCCTTGGGAAGCCGGTCGAGATAGGGCGTGAGCTGCAAGATCCGCGCGGCATTTTCCACTGCCCTGTCAATCTCTTGCGCGGGTTTTTTCGCAATCTTCAGGGCGAAGGCCATGTTCTCGCGCACGGTCATGTGCGGGTATAGCGCGTAGGACTGAAACACCATGGCGATGCCGCGTTGCGCGGGCGGCACGTCGTTCATCCTTTGCCCGTCAATCGTCAGATCGCCGCCGCTGATCCGCTCCAGCCCCGCGATCATGCGCAAGAGCGTGGACTTGCCGCAGCCCGAGGGGCCGACGAAGACGATCAGTTCCCCGGCCTTGATGTCGAGGTCGATGTTCGACAGAACCTTCACCTCGCCATAGGATTTCGCAACGTCGCTCAGTCGAAGATCGGCCATCTGCTTCTCCGCTCAGGGGGTTTCAAGGATCCGGATGCTGGCCTGCCAGGGGTCCATCTGCGCGGCCGGACTATCCGAAAGGTTGAAGCTGCACAGGATCGTCTCGCCCTCTGCTTCGCGCAGGAATGAGAGGACATCACCCGCGCCCGTCACATCCCGCATCGCCCCCTTGCGCAGGGCCGGATGCGCCCGGCGCAGGGCGATCGCGCGGCGATAGTGATGCAGCAGCGCGCCGGGATCGGCCTCTTGCCGGTCGACGGCCCTGTCAAGATGTGAGGAAGGCACCGGAAGCCACGGTTTTTGCGTGGAAAACCCGGCATGCGCCTGATCGCGGCTCCAGACCATCGGCGTGCGGCATCCGTCACGGCCCCGGAACTCGGGCCAGAACTCGATCCCATAGGGATCTTGCAGATCCTCATAGGCGATCTCGGCCTCGGGCAGCCCAAGTTCCTCGCCCTGATAGAGGCAGACCGATCCCCGGAGGCACATCAGTAACGTGACATAAGCCCTTGCCGCAGCGTCAGAAAGATTCCAGCGGCTGACATGGCGCATGACATCGTGGTTGGAAAAGGCCCAGCACGCCCAGCCATCGCGCGCGACGGCCTCCAGCTGCGCGAAGACCTCGGCGATGCGGGCGGCGGAAAGCGTGTCGCCGGAAAGGAACTCGAACGCATAGGACATCTGCATCCGGTCACCGCCCGAGGTGTATTCGCCCAGAATCTCCAGCCCGCGCTGACTGTCGCCTACCTCGCCCACGGCGGCGGCGTTGCATTCATCCATCACGGCGCGAAGTTTCTTCAGGAATTCAATATTCTGCGGGTGGTTCTTGTCGTAGATGTGGCGCTGGTGGTTATAGGGGTTCACCTTGGGCGCGGTGGAATCGTTCCGCTCGGCCGGCGGCAGCGCGGGATTGTCGCGCAACGCCTTGTCGTGCATGTAGAAATTGATCGTATCAAGGCGGAAACCGTCGACACCGCGCGCCAGCCAGAACCGCGCGACATCCAGAAGCGCCGCCTGCACGTCCGGGCAGTGGAAGTTCAGATCGGGCTGCGTGGCAAGGAAGTTGTGCAGGTAATACTGCTCGCGCCGGGCATCCCACTGCCAGGCGGGCCCGCCAAAGATCGACAGCCAGTTGTTGGGCGGCGTGCCGTCGGGCTTGGGATCGGCCCAGACATACCAGTCGGCGCGCGGATTGTCGCGGTTGGCGCGGCTTTCGCGGAACCATGGGTGCTGGTCCGAGCTGTGGCTGAGCACGAGGTCGATCACCACCTTAAGCCCAAGCGCATGCGCCGCGGCAATCAGCCGGTCGAAATCGGCAAGGCTGCCGAACAGCGGATCGACATCGCGGTAATCGCTGACATCATAGCCGAAATCCTTCATCGGAGAGGTGAAGAACGGCGAAATCCAGATCGCATCGACCCCGAGGCTGGCGATATGCGGCAGGCGCCGGACGATCCCCGGAAGGTCGCCCACCCCGTCACCATTGCTGTCCTGATAGCTGCGCGGATAGATCTGGTAGATCACCGCGCCGCGCCACCAGTCGGGATCCTTCTTCATCTGATTCATATGTCACCCATCCTTGACCGAGCCGGCCAGAAGGCCGCGCACGAGATATTGCTGCATTGCGAAGAAAACGATCAGCGGCACCGAGATCGACAGAAAGGCCAAGGCGGCCAGGATCTCCCAGTCGCCGCCGCGCGACCCCATCAGCTCGCGCAGGACGCCCGTCATCACCAGCTGGTCCGCGCTGTTGCCCAGAAAGACCGTCGCCACCAGAAGATCGTTCCAGACCCAAAGGAACTGAAAGATCGCAAAGCTGGCCAGTGCCGGGAAAGACAGCGGCAGGATGATGCGGCGAAATATCTGGAACTCGGTCGCGCCATCGACGCGCGCGCTCTCGATGATCTCGCGCGGCAGGCCCACCATGTAGTTGCGCAAAAGGTAGATGGCGAGCGGCAGGCCAAAGCCCGTATGCGCCAGCCAGATCCCCAGATAGCCCTTGCCCAGGCCGATATCGTTGTGGAACTTCAAAAGCGGGATCAGCGCCAGTTGCAGCGGCACGACCAGCAGGCCGACCACCGCCGCCACCAGAAGCGCGCGGCCCGGAAACTCCATCCAGGCAAGCGCATAGGCCGCGAACGCCGCGATCAGGATGGGGATCACGGTGGCGGGGATGGTGACGGTGAAGGTATTGAGGAAGGCGCGCCCCAGCCCCTCGGCCCCGATCACGCGGGCATAATTCTCGGTGGTGATGCGCGGCGGCGCGCTGGTGGTGACAAAGATGCGCATGCCGCGCGTTTCGGTGAATTCCGTGGACGCGCTCAGCCGGTAGCGGCCGTCTGGGGCAACGCTCAGCCGCCGCCCCTCGCCCAGATCGGCCACCTCTCCCGGCGCGAAACCCGCCGGCGCGCGCGACGAGGTGCCCCAGGCCCGCAAGGCCTGCCCCGCCTCCAGAACGGTGCCCGTGATGACGTATTCGCCCCCCTCCTGCACCTGGTCGGGGGCCGCGCCCGCGCGCACGAAGCCCGTCTGCGCGGCCGCGAAGGGCGCGCGCCACCAGCCCGAGGTTGCGATCTGGTCCCGGTCGCGGAAGGACGAGACCAGAAGCCCGAAGGTCGGGATAGTCCAGAGCAGCACGAGGATCAGCGCCGCAAGGTTCACCGCCCAGATCAGGCGCGGCCGGGTGCCCGCGATCGTGCCCATCAGGCCATCTCCTTGCGTGCGTTGCGGATGTTCCAGATCATGATCGGGGTCACGAGCGCCATGATCACGATGGCGATGGCTGAGCCGCGCCCGTAATCCGGCGCGCCCCGGAACATCCAGTCATACATCAGGTTGGCCAAAACCTGCGTGCCCCATTGGCCGTTGGTCATCACGAAGACGATGTCGAACACCTTGAGGACAACGATGGTGATCGTGGTCCAGACCACCGCGATCGTGCCCCGGATCTGCGGCACCTTGATGCGGAAGAAAAGCTGCCAGGGGTTCGCGCCGTCAAGGATCGCGGCCTCGACGGTTTCCTCGGGGATGCCGCGCAGCGCGGCCGACAGGATCACCATGGCAAAGCCCGTCTGGATCCAGATCAGCACCGCCATCAGGAAGAAATTGTTCCACAGCGGCAGCGCCAGCCATGTCTGCGGGGCCTGGCCAAGCGCGGTCCAGAGCGCATTGAGAAGGCCGATCTGGTCCTGCCCCTCGCCGCGATAATCGTAGATGAATTTCCAGATCACGCCCGCGCCCACGAAGGAAATCGCCATCGGCATGAAGATCAGGCTTTTGGCAAGGTTGCCCCAGCCGATGCGGTCGGTCAGTTGCGCGGCCAGCAGCCCGAAGAATGTGGACAGCGCCGGCACCACCAGAAGCCACAGAAGGTTGTTCAGGATCGACTCGCGGAACTTGGCATCCCCCAGCAGCCAGCGGTAATTCTCCAGCCCGACGAATTCGCGGCTGCCCGCATCCATCACGCTGCGCATGGCCGAATTGAGGACCGGATAGACAAGATAGAGCGCCAGGAACAGCACCGCGGGGCCCACGAACAGCCAGGGGCGGATCATGTTGGCGCGCAGGATGTTGCGCCCCGCATCCGGCCCACGCGGCGGCCAGAGCGTATCAAGCAGCAGGTTCGCCCCCCAGAACCACGCCACGCAGCCGAAGACGCCCGCAACGATCGTGCCCGCGGCAAGGCCGAGCTGTTCCATGATCCCCCCCATTGCGACACGCACCCGGCCGGGCGGAGGCGCTCAGTTCAGCGTGTCCCAGGTTTTCTGGATCCCGGCGCCGACGGCTGCGGCCTTCTTGCCGCCCGCGTAATCGACCATGCCGGTCCAGAACGCCCCGGCCCCGATGGCGCCCGGCATCAGGTCGGACCCGTCGAAGCGGAAGGTCGTGGCGCCAAGCAGGATCTCGCCCATCTTCTTCAGCGTCGGATCGCCGTAAAGTTCGGCATTGACGCCCTTGTGCGGGGTCAGGAAACCCGATTGCGCCATCCAGACCTCATGCGCGATGGGCGATTGCAGGAAGCGGATGAATTCCGCCGCGACCGGGTTGTCGGTCAGGGCCGCGAACATCGTGCCCGCGCCCAGGACGGGCTGGCCCAGATCCTTTTCCGCGAAGGCGGGGAAATAGAAGAAATCGGCATCCTGCCCGATCACCGTGCCCTCGGGAAAGAACGAGGGGATGAACGAGGCCTGCCGGTGCATGTAGCATTGCGGTGGCGCGGCAAAAAGGCCCTTCGGACTGTCGCGGAAATCGGTGGAGGCGACGGCGCGCGCACCACCGGCGACGAAGGCGTCGTTGCGCGCGAACCAGCCGAATTCCTCGATCGCGGCAATCACCTTCGGATCGTCGAATTTCAGGGTGTTGCCGACCCAGGCGTCATATTCCTCGGGCGTGTTGAGGCGCAGCATCAGATCCTCGACCCAGTCGGTCGCGGGCCAGCCCGTCGCCCCGCCAGAGCCAAGCCCGATGCACCACGGCACCTCGCCATCCGCGGCGATCTGTTCGGTCAGCGCCTTCAATTCCTCCATCGTCCGGGGCACTTCATAGCCCGCATCCTCGAAATTCTCGGGCACATACCAGACCAGAGATTTCAGGTCGGCCTTGAAGGGGAAGGCATAGAAATGGCGCGCGCCATCCGGCCCCTCATAGCTGCCAAGATCGGCCCAGCTTTGTCCGGCGGCATAATTTTCGGCAAGCCATGCGGCGATGTCCTCGCCAAGCGGGCGCAGATGGCCCTTGCGGGCCAGATCGGCGGCCAGCCCCGGCTGCGGAAAGACCGCGACATCGGGCGGGCTGCCGGCCTCGGCGTCGATGACGATCTGCTGCTCGAAACTGTCCGAGCCGGAATATTGCACATCGGCGCCGGTTGCGGCCTCGAAATAGGCCACCACGCTTTCGACCAGATCCTTGTCCGGACCAAGCCACGGGCCAAGCAGCGTCATGCTTTGCTCCGACAGGTCGGTGGCCTTCAGCGCCTCGTAGGCGTCCCAGTTGAAGCGCGCATCCTTACCGGGCGGGAAGGCCAGATCCTGCGCCATGGCGGGGCCCGTTACAACCATAAGGGCTGCAATGCCATTCCAGAATGCGTCTCTCATATATCCCCCCATCCAGAAATTCACCACACCCGAAGGCGGGCTGCCCTGCGCGTCTGGAGACCGGATGGTGACTCGGAATTCAAAGCGATTTGGGTGGCGCACAATCAGTTACACATCAGATAAAGTCAATACATCCACATAGGTATAATCAATTTTCCAAGGTTAAATATCGCAATTTTAGTGCGGAACAGCTCAAGGCACGATGATTGACGAAACGCCCTTCACGGCTTATTCTACCAGAATTCAAAGCGCTTTGAAGGCCGGGAATGAACCTCAAGGATCTTGCGAACTCACTTGGCCTCTCCCCCACGACGGTCAGCCGTGCGCTGAACGGCTACCCGGAGGTGGCCGAGGAAACCCGTCGCCGCGTTACCGAGGCCGCGGCTCGACTCAACTACAGGCCGAACACGCTGGCCAAACGGCTGGCCACCGGGCGCGCCATGGCGATCGGCCATGTCATCCCGATCTCGACCGGGCACGAGATCGTCAACCCCGTCTTTACCGACTTCATCGCCGGCGCGGGTGAGGTCTATTCCCGCGCGGGCTATGACCTTGTGCTGAGCATTGTGCCCGACAGCGAGGAGGAACGCACCTACCGCGAGATCCACTCGAAGGGGAATGTCGACGGGGTGATCGTGCATGCGCCGGTCCGGAACGATCCGCGCATCGCACTGCTGCACGAACTGGGGCTGCCCTTCGTCGTGCACGGCCGCGCCACCGGCACCGCCCTGCCCTATAGCTGGCTGGACTTGAACAACAACCGCGCGTTTGAACGCGCAACACGCTTCCTGCTGGACCTCGGGCACCGCCGGATCGCGCTGGTCAACGGGATCGAAACGATGGATTTCGCCATCCGCCGCCGCGAAGGTTATAAACAGGCGCTTGCCGCGCAGGGGGTGGCGGCCGATCCCGCGCTGATGGTGTCGGGCGAGATGACTGAGGCGCAGGGCTACGACACCGCGCGGCGCCTGCTGGCCCTGCCCGCGCCGCCGACCGCCTTGCTGACATCGTCGCTTCTGTCGGCCATGGGCGTGCGGCGCGCGGTCGAAGAGGCCGGCCTGCGCATGGGGCGCGACATCTCGATCGTCACCCATGACGATGAGCTGGGCTATCTGAGAAACGGCGCCGAAGTGCCCATCTTCACCGCCACACGCTCTTCGGTCCGCGCGGCCGGACGGCGCGCGGCGGCGATGCTGCTGCGGATGATTGCCTCGGGCGACGACGGCCCACATCACGAATTGCTGGAAGCGGTGCTGGTGGTCGGCGGTTCGACCGGGCCGGCCCCGCCCGCCGCCTGACGCCACGGCTGGCCCGATGCTGCCCACAAGACGCGTCTTTCCCGAAGGCTTCGTCTTCGGCGCCGCGACATAAGCATATCAGGTCGAGGGGCACGGGTTCGGCGGCGCCGGGCCCACGCATTGGGACAGCTTCGCCGCGACGCCCGGTAATGTGCCATGGTGCCGATGGCACGCGAAGGCCCGCTTGCCAAGACCGTGACGGGTTGGGAGATCTACCCCGTGGGCTTGCATCGCTTCCTGACCGCCACCGCGCGGGGCTTCACGGGCGAACTGCCGCTTTACGTCACCGAGAACGGCATGGCTGCACCCGACACGGCCCTGCGCGCAGGTTGGATCGAGGATACCGCGCGGATCGCCTATCTCGCCCGGCATCTTGAGGCATGCCGCGCGACCATTGCCGAAGGCGTGCCGCTGAAGGGCTATTTCTGCTGGTCGCTTCTGCACAATTACGAATGGAAACTCGGCTACGACGCGCGCTTCGGCCTTGTCCATGTCGACTATGACAGCTTGCGGCGCACCCCGAAGGCGTCCTATCACACTTTGGCCGCAGCCTTGGAAAGACCGTGATGCCCCATCCCGCGCCCAATCTCTATTCCCTGCTGGCCGATATCGGCGGAACCAACACGCGCGTGGCCCTGGCCGAGGGCGGACGGCTTCTGCCGCGCACGATCCGGCGCTTCGCCAATGCCGGGCACCGCTCGCTCGATGAGGTGCTGGGCGCCTTTATCGCGGCCGAGGGCAACCCCGATTGCGCGGGTGCCTGCGTGGCGGCGGCGGGGCCGGTGCGCGACGGCGTGGCCTCGATGACCAATCTCGACTGGACGATCGACGCCGGGGCCGTGGCGCGGGCCGCGCGGGCCGAAACCGTCGCGGTGCTGAACGACCTTCAGGCGCAGGGCCACGCGCTTGGCCACCTTGCCCCCGAGGCGCTGCGCGAGGTGGTGGCAGGTCCGCCCCCCGCCCCCGGCGCAAGCCAGCTTGTGGTGGGCGTGGGCACCGGGTTCAACGCCGCCCCCGTCCACGAGGCGCCGGGCGGCCGCATCGTCGCGGCCTCGGAATGCGGCCATACCAGCCTGCCCGTGCGCACCGAGGCCGACCTGCGCCTGCTGCGTTTCGTGGAAACCGTGCACGGCTTTCCGGGGGTCGAGGATGTGCTCTCGGGCCGCGGCCTCGAGCGGCTTTACACCTTCGTGACCGCCGAGGCCGGGGCGCGCACCGAGCTGCCCGCCGCCGCGATCATGGAAGCGATGAACGGGCGCGCGCCCATGGCGCTGGAAACCGGACGCATCTTCGCCCGCCTGCTGGGCGCGGTGGTGGGGGATCTTGCGCTCAACCACCTGCCCTTCGGCGGGGTCTATCTGTGCGGCGGGGTCGCGCGGGCCTTCGCGCCGTGGTTCGCGGAATTCGGCTTTGCCGATGCCTTCCACGACAAGGGCCGCTTTTCGGGCTTCATGCAGAACTTCCGCGTCGCGGTGATCGAGGATGACTATGCCGCCCTGACCGGCTGCGCGGTCCATCTGCAAAGCCTGATGGCGGCGCCCCGATAGACGCCTACCACCGCCCCGAAAGCGCGGCCCAGGCCAGGCGCGCGCGGCGGGCGAATTCCGATCCCTCCAGTCGTCCTTCGGCAACGCGCGCAGGGGCGGCATGGGCGCGGCGCAGGACCAGCCCGGCCTCAAGTCCCGGCAGAAAGGCCGCAAGCGCGCTGCGCGGCACATCGCCCCGCGCGGCCCGCGCCCGGGCAAGTGCCTCCAGCCCCCCGGCGGCAAGCGCGGCCACGGCCTTTGGCCGGCCATCGGGCAGTGGCAGGCGGCCCCGCGCCTCAAGCGCGGGCACGGCGCGCAGATAAGCGGCCAGCCCCGCGGCATGGCCGAACCGGCCGGCGACCTCTTGCGCGGCCGGGGGCGCGCCAAGCGCGGCCACGCTCAGCCGGTAAAGGCTGCCCGAGGTCTCGTCGACATAGCGCGCGAAGGCCGCGTCATCCTGAAACGGCTCGTGCCAGCAATCCCATCGCCGCGCCTCGGCCAGCCGAAGCATCGGCGCGAAATCCAGCCCGTCTTCGGCCACCTGCGCCAAAGCCGGGCCGATCGCATGGGCGGGCGCCCGCCCCCGCGCGCACAGCGCCTCAAGCGAGTCGACCCACCATTGCAGGCGCATCTCGGCCACCATCGGCTCGTTGGCCAACCAAGGCGGCCGCGCGACCTCTAGGTTGCAGGCATAAAGCGGCAACAGCCGCCCCCGCCCCGCCACCCGTCCCGCCA
>CALMEG010000252.1 GCA_937863185.1 uncultured Paracoccaceae bacterium
CTTCCCGGCGGGCAGATCGCGCTGATGCGATGGCCCGCGCCGCTCAGCGCCGCGATCAGCGGGCCGCGAAACGCGACCATGGTCGCGGCGGCATTGCCGATCAGCGCGATATGCCGGGCCCCGTTCATGCGCGCACCAGGGCGCGGATTTCGCGCATAACCGCGTCATGGCAGGCCGCGGCCTCGTGATGTTCGGCCACGCAGGCGCGCCCCGCCTGCCCCATGCGACGGCGCAGGCCGGGATCGCGCGCCAGTTGCACGATCCGCGCGGCAAGCGCCCCCGCATCGCCCGGCGGGACAAGAAACCCGGTCTTGTCCGCGCGCACCACCTCGGCGATCCCGGTCGCGGCGGTGCCGATGACCGGCAGGCCCGCGGCCATCGCCTCAAGGTTGACGCGGCCCATCCCCTCGTGCCGCGAGGGCGAGATCAGCAGATCGAGCCCCCCAAGAAGCCGCGCGACATCCGCGCGCTGCCCCAGCCAATGCACCTGCGGCGGCGCGCCCTGTCGAAGGCGGCGGTGGAAATCGGCGGTTTCGGGCGTGGCCGCGCCGATCACCGCAAGATGAAGGCCGGGGTGCTGTGCAAGCGCCTGCCGCATGGCCGCAAGCGCCACGTCATGCCCCTTGCGCACCGAGATCGTCCCGATCAGCCCCGCGACCACCGCCTCGGGGCCAAGGCCCAGCATCGCGCGCAGATCCCCTGCCCCGGCGGCGGCCTTGGCCGCGACGCGGGCGGTGTCGATCCCGTTGCGGCACAGCACCATCCGCCCCGGCCAGAGGCGGCGCTGCCAGCGGGGATATTTCGCGGCCACGCTGTGTCCGATCATCAGGTTGCGGCTGGCCAGCGGCAGTTGCAGCGCGTCGTAAATCCCGTGCGGGCGGTCCAGCTTGTCCCAGATCAGCGTGGGGATGCCGCACAGCCGGGCGGCCAGGCCAAGGCTGAGCAGGCCCCGAAGGTCGTTGCAGAAAACGGCGCGCCAGCCGCCCTTGCGCAGCACCCCGCGCAGGCGGGCGGCATGCGCCCCCGCCGCCGCCCCCACGGCCAGCCTGCGCAACACCCCGTCCCGATAGACCGCGCCGCCATAGCGCGCAAGCGCGGCGGGCTGTGCGATCACAATCGGCGCATGGCCCGCTTCGCGCAGGCGGGCGGTAAAGGGCCCCTCGGCCGGGGTGGCGACGGTGGGGACGATGCCCGCGCCCGCGCAGCGACCAAGCAGCGCCAGCAGTGTTTCCTGCTGCCCCGCCACGGCTTGCGGATAGCTTTCGACGAAGAGGACGGGCACGGGCGCGCTCATGCCGGAATGGCCTTTGCGGGTGGGTGGGCCACCTGCCGAACGGGGCGCAGCGTCACCGCACAGACCGCCGCGGCCGAGACGAACCAGAAGGGCCGCTGGCGCAGCCCGTTCGTCGTGATCTGGTACAGCGCAAGCGACAGGAAGGCCCCAAGCGCAAGCCGCGCCATCAGCCGCGCGCCCGGCCCGCCGCCACCGGATGCCGCGCGCAGCAGTAGCGCCGCGATCCAGCCCCACCACGCAAGAAAGGCCAGCAGGGCAAGCGGGCCGTTCTCGGCCAGGATGCCGACATAGGTGTTGTGCACCTCGTTCAGGCGGTAGGTGGCGCTGAACATGCCCGATCCGGTGCCGAAAAGCGGATCGCGCCAGAGGTTCGCAGCGGCCGTCGACACCTCGTCATAGCGGGTGCCGCCCCAATCGGCGAGGCCCGCGCGCCCGTCCCGGCTCGTCTCGGCGAAGATGCGCAGCGCGCGCTCGAACGGGGAGGTCCGGGCAAGGCTGTAGCTTTCGCTTTCGTCCGTCCAGACCGGGGCGGCAAAGGCGAGAAATACCCCGAGCCCAAGGAACAGCGCCCCCAGTGCCGGCCCCCGGCGCAGAAGCCCGCGATCCGCCCCCGCCAGCAGCGCGGCCATATAGGCCACCGCCAGCACCACGATCCCGAAGGCCAGCCGGCTGCCCGTGCCGATCATCACCACCAGCGCCATCGCCAGAACCCCAAGCGCCAGCAGGTTGCGCCGGATCCCCAGCCGCCGCCCGGTGCCAAGCCAGAACAGGATGAACAGCGCCGGCCCCAGATACGAGGCCACCTGCCCCGACATCTTCATCGTGGCGCTCAGCCGTCCGGTCAGCGGGTCCACGCTCCAGCCCGGCCGCCAGATGCCGCTGGCCGCCAGCACCCCCACGGCCGAGACAAGCACCGCCCCCGCCGCCCAGAACAGGCACATCCGCGCGAAACGCTCCGGGGTGTCGATCAGGCGCAGCATCACCCGCAGGCAGAGATAGCCGTAAAGATAGATCGCCGAGAACAGCACCACCCGCGCCGGGTCCTGCCCGTGGATCAGCGCGGCGGCCGAGGACAGCGTGCAGAGCGCCACGAAAAGCGCGGCCAGCTGGTCGGCCAGCCTGCGCCCGGGCGGCGGCGGGGCGAAGATCTCGCCGCGCAGCGCGGTGGCGGCGATGGTCAGGACCATCACGAGATCGGCCACCGAAAGCCGGTCTCCGATGACCGGGAAGGCCGGTGCGATGGTGATGCCGGACAGGGCGACGAAAAGGTAAACCCCCTCGACCGGATTGCGAAAGATCCGCGCGCCAAGGACAGCCAGAACCGGCACAAGAAGGGCCACCATCAGGATCATCGCGCGCGCCGCCTCATGGATGCTTCAGGCCGCGGGCAGGATACGCTCGCGCAGCCCGGCCATGCGGCGCAAGAGGCGCTTGGCGCGGTCGGGCACGAGGTCATAGCCAAGCCGCGCCAGCGGAAAGAGGTGGAACCGCGCCGGAAGCGCGAAGCGGCGCACCGCATCGGCCTGCATCCGCGCAAGCGCGCGGTTCTGCGCGCGTCGCCGGAAGCGGCTTTGGAAGAAGCTGTCATCGCGCAGGCGGCGCAGCACCAGCGGCTCGGGCAGGTTGGCGACGCGGTGGCGGCTTGCGACCCGCAGGAACAGGTCGAAATCGATCAGGCAGCTTTGCCAGGGATCGTAGTTCAGCCCCTCGGCCACGATCGCGCGGCGCAGCATCACGCCCGAATGGCTGTAGGGGATGCAGCGCGCGGCCATGGCGCGGATCGCGGCATCGTCTTGCGGGTAAATGCGGATCGCATGTTCGCCGCGCTGCGTGTCGCACCGCTCTTCGCCGCAGCCGAGCCAGGCGACATCGGGATGGGCGTCGAGAAAGGCCGCCTGCCGCGCAAGCCGTTCGGGATAGGCCGCGTCATCGGCATCGAGGATGGCGACATAGTCCCCCCGCGCCTCTTGCAGGCCAAGCGCGAGGGCCCCGCCCCGCCCAAGCCGGCCCGCATGGATCACCCGCAGGCGCGGATCGCGCAGCGCGGCCAGGATCGCGGGGGTGTCGTCCTCGGAGCCGTCATCGACCACGAGCACCTCGAAATCGTCGAAGCTTTGGGCAAAGAGGCTGTCCAGCGCGGACCCGATCCGGGCCTGTTCGTTATAGGCGGTGACAAGGGCGGTAACGCGCGGCATGGAATTTCCACAAGGGCTTGACAACTTATAGTTGTTTATCTTTCAGCAATCAACGATCAATGCGTGCGTCGCAGGCCGCGTAAAGCGCAAGGTAGCGCGCGACCATGGCCGAGATGTCGCAGGCCCCGGCGTGCAGCCCCGTCAACCCGAAAGGCGCGGCAAGGGCCTCGGCCAGAGCGTCGGGGCGGCCGGGCGGGACCAGCCGCACCCCCTGCCCCAGCCCGGCGGTTTCCCGAAGCGCGGGAATGTCGGCGGCAATCGCGGGCCGGCCAAGGGCCATCGCCTCGGCAAGGGCAAGGCCAAAGCCTTCGTGCAGGCTGGGCACCAGCACGGCGGCGGCCGAGGCCATGCGGGCAAGCACCTCGGACCGCGGGCGCCACCCGGCAAAGACCACGCGGTCTGCAAGCCCGAGCGCCGCGGCGCGGGCCGCAAGCGCCGCGTGGTCGGGGCCATCACCGATCAGTTCCAGGTCGAGATCGGGCAGCCCCGGCGCCGCGCGGGCAAACGCCTCAAGCGCGATCCGCTGGCCCTTGGCCGCCACCATGCGCCCCGCGACGACCAGCACGCGCCGCGCCCCCGGACGCGGCCAGGGGCGCACCTGCCCAAGCGCGGCCAGATCCAGCCCGTTGCGGATGACCAGATGCCGCGCGGGCACCCCCGTCCCAGGCCAGAGCGGCGCCTCGGCCGCCCCGTAGCTGGCCGCGACATGGTGCGAGACATGCACGATGTGATCGGCCGCCCCCTGGGTCAGGCGGCCAAGCGCGCGCAGATGGGGCGACATCCCGCCCCGGACCTCGTGGCAGGTCGAGATAACGCGCGCCCCCGCCCGCCGCGCCTGCCAGCGGGCGATCCCCCCCGGAACGATAAAGTTCGTATGCACCAGATCGGGGCGAAGCCGGTCCAGAAGGCGCGCGAAAGCGGGGGCGAAGCGGGCATGCTGATGCAGCAC
This sequence comes from uncultured Paracoccaceae bacterium, assembly GCA_937863185.1. Lineage (GTDB taxonomy): Bacteria > Pseudomonadota > Alphaproteobacteria > Rhodobacterales > Rhodobacteraceae > CALMEG01. Next base: position 4,439 of record CALMEG010000252.1, read on the forward strand.
CTGCCCCGGCCAATGCGCGCGCGGCACGCGGATCGGATGATCTTGCACGCCGGCCGGCCCCGGCATTGCAAAGGGCGCGCGGCCATCGTCCCACCGGCAGGAATGCACCTCGTGCCCGGCGGCCGTGGCCCCGGCGGCGATGGGGTCAAGCAGGCTCCAGATCGACTGGGCCCCGGCGCGATCGACCATCAGGATGCGCATGCGGCGATCCTTGCATAAAGCGCGGGATAGCGGGCGAATTGCGCTACGGTCGTATAGCGGGCGCGCACATGGGCGGCCCCGGCCTGCGCGATGCGGTGGCGCAGCGCCGGATCGTCCCGCAGGCGGGTCAGGATCCGGGCCAGGGCCTCGGCATCGCCCGCCGGAAAGCTGAACCCCGTGCGGCCGGGCAGGATGTAATCCGCCGCGGCGGGATAATCGGCAGTCACGACCGGCAGGCCAAGCGCCATCGCCTCGATCGCGGCAAGCCCCAGCCCCTCGAAGCGCGAGGGCAGGACGAAGACATCCGCCCCCCGGAACAGCGCGAAAAGCTCGGCCCGCTGCATGCGGCCGGGCAAGGACAGCGCCACCCCGGCGGCGCGGGCGCGTTCGGACAAGGCTGCGCGCTGCGGCCCCTCGCCCGCGATCAGCAGCTCGGCCCCCGGAACGTCGCGCACCGCGGCGACCAGCGTGTGCCAGTGCTTTTCGGGCGCAAGACGCCCGGCCCCGACAACGCGAAAACGCGCGGCCGTCCCCGGCCCGGCGGGCAGATCCTCACGCAAGAGCGCGGCGGGAAGCGGCGCAGAGATGACCTCGGCGGGGCGCGCCGGGCTGAGGATCGCGGCGACCTCATCCAGCACCGCCCCCGAGACGCAGACCACCCCGTCGGCCATGCGCAGCGCCAGCCGCCAGCCCAGCCGGTGGCGCCATGACCAGTTCGCCAGCGGCTGATGCAGCGTCACAAGGCTGCGCACCCCGCCCGGGCGCCGCAGGCGCAGCACGGCGATGGCCGGAAGCAGCCGCGAATAAAGATGGAACTGCACCAGCGCCCCTTCGGGCAGGCCGCGCAGCAGCCGGGCAAAGCCGCCAAGCCCGCCGGGCGCATGCGTTTCAAGCCCCGCGAACCGCGCGCGGGCGGCCTCGGCGGTTCCACTCAGGGGCACGATGACCTGCGGGATTTCGGGGGCGAGATGGCGGGCCAGGGCCTCTACATAGACCTCGGTTCCGCCATGGCCCGGCGCCTCGATCACATGAAAGACACAAGCGGGGCCGCTCATGCTCGCGCCAGCCGCAGGCAGGTGGCAAGAAGCGCCGCGTAATGGACCAGAAGCACAAGCGCATAGCCAAGCACCATGCCCATCAGCCCGAGGTCCAGCAGCCCCCCCGCCCCAAGCGCCGCCATCACCAGAAGGGCGCGTTGCAGCTGAAACCACAGGAACAGCTTCTGGCGGCCCGTCACCGTCAGCAATCCGACGATGGCCGAGGCCGGAAACTGCGTCAGCAGATGCACCGAGATCAGCGCCGCGATCTGCCCCGCAAGAACCCAGTCTTCCCCGAAAAGCGGGCCGAAGGCAAAGGGCCCGGCAAGCGCGATCCCGGCCACCACAGGCAGCGCGGCAAGCGCGCCGCGCCGGGCATAGTGCGGCGTCAGATCGCCAACGCCCCGGCGGGCGCGGCAGCGCGCCGCGGCCTCGGCATGATAGGCGCGCGCCAGCGAGCCGCCGATCAGGTTGACCGGAACCGTCACCACCATCACCCCAAGCCCCACCTGCCCCACGGTGGCCGGGTCGAAGCGGAAGGCCACCACCAGCACCAGCGCCTGCATCGAGGCATAAAGCACCAGATCGGCCGGAAAGCGGTAAAGGGCGAAAGCCCTGCTTGCCCCAAGCGCCGCGATCAGGCGCCGCCGCCGCAGCCCGCGGGCAAGCCCCGCGAATTCCGGGGCGAACCGGCGCAGCGTGCGCCCGATCCCCGCGCTTTGCCCGACGATCTGGCCAAGCAGCAGCCCCACCGGCTGCGCCCCGAACAGCCCCAGCCCGATCTTGACCCCCGCCCCATACAGCGCCTGCGCCACCCGCGTCTGCGCCAAAAGCCCGTAATCGCGCCGCCGCGCCGCCCAATGGGCCAGCACCGTATAGGCGAAAAGCAGCATCAGCGCGGGCGGGAACAGCCAAAGCCAGGGGCCAAGCGCGGCGATAGCGGGGGCCGCCGGGCCGAGAAGGCGGATGCCAAGCCACAGGGCCGCACCAAGAACGAAGGCATTGCCCGCCGCAATCAGCGCCGTTGCCGCCAGAAGCGCGAAGGCGGTGCAGTCGCTGCGCAAAAGCGCCACCCCCTCTTCCAAGCGCAGCGCAAGCGCGGGCGACAGCACCATGACCATGGCCGAGAAGACCGCGAGCAGCCCGAAATCGGCCGGCCCGTAAAGCCGCGTCACGGCGGGCATCGCGGCCAGCCCGCTCAGGCGCCCGGCAAGCGCGCCGGAAAAAAGCACCCCCCCCGCCCCCCCCCCCCCGCAGGCCGCCGTCACCC
>CALMEG010000253.1 GCA_937863185.1 uncultured Paracoccaceae bacterium
CATACGAGATTCAAGTGTGACTGGAGTTCAGACGTGTGCTCTTCCGATCTAACCGATGCCAAAATCACGATCGGCAATGGATGCGAATTTCGGCATCGGTTTTCCTCCCCTGGCATCCGTTCCTCGGCGGACGTTCGCACAAGCATGTTCAAAACCCTGTGGCACGGCAAGTGCCGCGGCACGCCGAAACGTCACGTCACCGGGTTCTGACGCAGGGGAATCGCGCCCCGGCCGGGGCCGGGGCGCGCGCATCGGGCGAAGGGATCAGGCCTTGCCGCCGGGGATGCGCAGCACCTGGCCCGGATAGATCTTGTCGGGATGGGACAGCATGGGCTTGTTCGCCTCGAAGATCTCGGGGTAGCGGTTGGCATTCCCAAGCGTCTTCTTGGCAATCGCCGAAAGCGTGTCGCCCTTGACGACGGTGTGGAAGACCGCGTCGGCGGTATCTTCGTCGGCATCCGTCTCGACCGAGGCCACGCCGGAGACGTTGCCCACCGCAAGGATGATCTTTTCCTTGGTCTCGGCATCGACGGCCTTGCCCGAAACGACGACCTTGTCGCCCTCGACCTTGAGATCGACGCCCTTGGCATCAAGCCCAAGCTCTTTCAGTTCGTGGCGCAGCACGTCTTCCTTCGGGGCCTCGGCCGCTTCGGCCTTGGACCCGAACAGCGATTTTCCCGCGTCTTTCACAAAACTCCACATTCCCATATTTACGCTCCTTCGGCAGGGACGGCCCCCGACATGGGCGCCTGTGGCGCGATCTTGCGGCAGCGCGGCCGGATTGGACAGGGGGAAATTTCGCCCGGACGCCGCCTAGCCTTCGGAGCCGGCGGTGAACTGCAGCCGCGCAAGGCGCGCATAAAGCCCGCCTTCTGCCACCAGCGCGTCATGCGTGCCCTGCGCGACGATGCGGCCCTCGTCGAAGACCACGATGCGGTCGGCCTTCTTCACGGTGGCCAGACGGTGGGCCACGATGATCGTAGTTCGCCCGACGGCAAGCTTCTCGACCGCGGCCTGCACCTCGCGTTCCGAGGCCGCATCCAGCGCCGAGGTCGCCTCGTCCAGCAGAAGGATCGGCGCGTCACGCAGGATCGCGCGGGCGATGGCGATGCGCTGTTTCTGCCCACCCGACAGCATCACGCCGCGTTCCCCCACATAGGTGTCATAGCCTTCAGGCAAGGCGGCCAGGAACTCGTGCGCATGGGCGGCGCGGGCGGCTTCCTCGACCTCGCGGTCCGAGGCGTCGGGGCGGCCGAAACGGATATTCTCCCGCGCGCTTGCGGCAAAGATCACCGGGTCCTGCGGCACAAGCGCGATGGCGCGGCGGAAATCCGCGCGCGCCAGATCGCGCAGGTCGTAGCCATCCACCGTCACCTTGCCGGTCTCCGGATCCCAGAAGCGCAGGATAAGCTGGATGACCGTCGTCTTGCCCGCCCCCGAGGGACCGACAAGCGCCACCGTCTCACCCGGTGCGATGCTCAGGTCCACATGGTCGAGCGCCGAGACATCGGGCCTGCTGGGATAATGGAACGATACGTCCTGAAACTCGATGCGTCCGGCGGCCGGGATCGGCAGCGGAACGGGATGCGCTGGGTCGGACACCGTGTCCTCGGCGCCAAGCAGTTCCACCAGCCGCTCTGTCGCGCCGGCGGCGCGCTGCAACTCGCCCCAGATCTCGGACAGGGCGCCGACCGAACCCGCGACCATCACGGCGTAGATCACGAATTGCACCAGCTCGCCCACGCTCATGGCGCCAAGGCGCACGTCGCGCGCGCCGACCCACAAGACGCCCACCACCCCGGCAAAGACGAGGAAGATCACGATCACCGTCATCACCGCGCGGGTGGTGATCCGCTGGCGCGCGGCGTCGAAGGATTTCTCGGTCACATCGGCGAAAGCATGGCGCGTCTCGGCCTCGTGGGTGAAGGCCTGCACCGTCTGCGCCGACAAAAGCGCCTCGGAGGCCGAGCCGGAGGAGCTGGCGATCCAGTCCTGGTTCTGGCGTGACAGCACGCGCAGGCGGCGGCCCAGAACAACGATCGGCACGACCACGGCAGGCACCACCAGCAGCACCAGCCCCGTCAGCTTGGCCGAGGTCAGCAGCAGCATCGCCATGCCGCCGATCAGGATGAGCAGTTTGCGGAGCGCCCGCGACACCGACGAGCCGATGACCGAAAGGATCAGCGTGGTATCGGTGGTGATGCGGCTGATGATCTCGCCGGTCAGGATACGCTCGAAGAAGGCCGGGCTCATGCCCAGAACGCGGTCGAACACCGCCTTGCGGATATCGGCCACCACACGCTCACCCAGCCGCGTGACCAGATAGTAGCGCGCGCCCGTGCCAAGCGCCAAAAGCCCCGCAATCATCAGCGCCGCGGTGAAATACTGGTCCAGCAGCGCAGCGCCTTCGGAAAAGCCGTCCACCACGCGGCGCACCGCAAGCGGCAAAATCAGGCTGATCGAGGCGGTCAGCACCAGCGCGCCAACGGCCGCGAAGGCAAAGGCCCGGTAGGGCGCGACGAACGGAACAAGCCCCCTGAGCGCGCCGATCCGTTTCGTGGTCGGCCGGTCGACGGCCGTGTTTTCTGCCCTGCGTGCCATGCGTCTTCCCCATAGGTCCGGGCTGTGGTTTAGGGGCTGACGCCCCAAGGGGCAAGCACCTAGTCCCTAAGCCCGCCGCGGCAACGGGCAGCACCCCGCGCCCCGGCGCATCTGGTGCGGGCGGCCGGACTCGAACCGGCACGGGCTTGCGCCCAAGGGAGTTTAAGTCCCATGCGTCTACCATTTCGCCACGCCCGCACGTCGCCTTGGCTAGCCGATGCACCGCGAAGCGGCAAGTGTGACGCAGCCCCCCGGGGTTGATCGGGCACCGTTCATGGCCACATCTTCTTGCAGGACTTCCCGCGTGGCATCCGCCACGGCAGCAAGGACAGGAGTGGATCATGGACATCCGATTTGAAGGCAAGACCGCAATCGTTACCGGTGCGGGATCTGGCATAGGGGCGGCTATCGCCGAGGAACTCGCCGAGGGTGGCGCAACCGTCATTGTGGCCGATCTGGACAAGGCCCACGCGCAAGGCGTGGTGGAGGCGATAACGGCCGCCGGCGGCCGCGCGATCGCCTTTGCGGGCGATGTGGCAAAGCCCGAAGATGTCGCGGCGATGGTGGCCTTTGCGGTCGAACAGACGGGCGCGCTGCATCTTCTGGTGAACAATGCCGGCATCGGCGGGCCGTCGGCACCGACCGGGGAATACCCGCTGGACGGCTGGAAGAAGGTGATCGACATCAACCTGAACGGCGTCTTCTACGGCATGCGCTATGGCATCCCCGAAATCGCCAAGGCGGGCGGTGGTGCGGTGGTCAACATCGCCTCGATTCTCGGCTCGGTCGGGTTTTCGGGGGCACCGGCCTATGTGGCCGCCAAGCATGGCGTGGTGGGCATGACCAGGAACGCGGCGCTTGAGCATGCCGCCCAGGGGGTGCGCGTCAACGCCGTCGGCCCCGGCTTCATCCGCACGCCCCTGGTCGAGAACGCGCTTGACGGCGACACGCTGAAATATCTTGAAGGCCAGCACGCCCTCAACCGTCTGGGCGAGCCGCGCGAGGTGTCCGCACTGGTCGCCTTCCTGTTGTCGGACCGGGCAAGCTTCATCACCGGCTCCTATCATCTGGTCGATGGCGGCTACACCGCCAGATAAGCCCGCGGTTCCGGGGCCGGCCGCACAAGACCCTCTGGCCTTGGCCCCGGAACCCTTGTAAACCGCGCCCAAGAACCGGACGAAAGGCAGGGCTTGGATGGCGCGGCACCTCATCACATCGGCGATCCCCTATATCAACGGCATCAAGCATCTGGGAAACCTTGTCGGTTCGCAGTTGCCCGCCGATCTGTTCGCCCGCTACCAGCGCGCGCGCGGACATGAGGTGATGTTCATCTGCGCCACCGACGAACACGGCACCCCGGCCGAACTGGCCGCCGCCAAGGCGGGAAAACCCGTCGCCGAGTATTGCGCCGAAATGCATGAGGTGCAGGCGGGGCTTGCCCGCGGGTTCCGGCTGTCCTTCGATCATTTCGGCCGCTCGTCCAGCGCGCGCAACCATGCGCTGACGCAGTATTTCGCCCGGACACTGGGCGAACAGGGCCTGATCCGCGAGGTCGTCGAATCCCAGGTCTTCTCGATCGACGACAACCGCTTCCTGCCCGACCGCTATATCGAGGGCACCTGCCCGAATTGCGGATACGAGCGGGCGCGGGGCGACCAGTGCGAGAATTGCACCAAGCAGCTTGACCCCACCGACCTGATCGACGCGCGCTCGGCCATCTCCGGCTCGACCCGGCTTGAGGTGCGCGAGACCAAGCATCTTTACCTGCGGCAGCGCAGCCTGAAGGGCGATCTGGAGAGCTGGATCGACAGCAAGGCCGACTGGCCGGTGCTGACCACCTCGATCGCCAAGAAATGGCTGGGCGACGGCGAGGGGCTTCAGGACCGCGGGATCACCCGCGATCTGGAATGGGGCGTGCCCGCGCAGTTCGACGGCGCCCCCTGGAACGGCATGGACGGCAAGGTCTTCTATGTCTGGTTCGACGCGCCCATCGAATATATCGCCGCCACCGCGGAATGGGCCGATGCCAACGGGCTGGACGATGCCGCATGGCAGCGCTGGTGGCGCACCGACAAGGGCGCCGAAGACGTGGTCTATACCGAGTTCATGGGCAAGGACAACGTTCCCTTCCACACGCTGTCCTTCCCGGCCACGATCATCGGCGCGAACCGCGCGGGCGGCGCGCAATGGAAGCTGGTGGATTACATCAAGTCCTTCAACTATCTCAATTACGATGGCGGCCAGTTCTCGACCAGCCAGGGGCGCGGCGTGTTCATGGATCAGGCGCTGTCGATCCTGCCCTCGGATTACTGGCGCTGGTGGC
>CALMEG010000254.1 GCA_937863185.1 uncultured Paracoccaceae bacterium
CGGCGCGGGGAAATTCGGGCAGCTCGTCCAGAAACAGCACGCCGTTATGCGCCAGGCTGACCTGACCGGGCTTTGCCCCGCGCCCGCCCCCCACGATCGCGGCCATCGAGGCGGTATGATGCGGCCCGCAGAACGGCCCCGCGCGCGAGATGCCGCCATCGCTCAGCAAACCGGCAAGCGAGTGGATCATCGAGGTTTCCAGCGCCTCGGCCGGGGAAAGCGGCGGCAGGATGCCCGGCAGGCGCGCGGCCAGCATCGACTTACCCGATCCGGGCGCGCCGATCATCAGCAGGTGGTGGCGCCCGGCGGCGGCGATTTCCAGCGCGCGTTTGGCCCGTTCCTGCCCCTTCACGTCGATCAGGTCGCGCGTGAAGGGTGCGGCCAGCACCTCGCCCGGTGTTGCGGGCGCAAGCGGTGCCTGACCGCTCAGATGCCGGATCGCCTGGTTCAGCGAGGCGGGGGCAAAGACGGTGGCCGCCCCCACCCAGGCCGCCTCGGCGCCGCAGGCCTCGGGGCAGATCAGCGCATGGCCCGCCTCGGCGGCGGCCATCGCGGCGGGCAGCGCGCCCGCGACGCCCACAAGCCTGCCGTCAAGCGAAAGTTCTCCGACCGAGACGGTCGCCCCGACCTCTTCGCGCGGCAGGATGTCGATCGCCGCCAAGAGCGCAAGGGCGATGGGCAGATCGAAATGCGACCCCTCCTTGGGAAGGTCCGCGGGCGACAGGTTCACCGTCACCTTGCGGGACGGCAGGGCGATCGACAGCGCGCCAAGCGCCGCGCGCACCCTTTCGCGCGCCTCGGAGACGGCCTTGTCCGGCAGGCCCACGATGGAAAAACCGGGCATTCCGGCGGTGGTCGAGCATTGCACCTCGACAAGGCGCGCCTCGACCCCCTCGAACGCCACTGAATAGGCCCGTGCCACCATCTCAACCTGCCCTGCCGTTTCCGGAAGGGGTAGGCGGTCATGGTTTAGGAAAGGTTAATGCGCGAAGCCGCCCTGTTCCTCGACCATCGACAGGAAGGCCGGCCATGCCTCGGGGTCGGCCATGGTCTTGTCGCGGCAGAAGGGATTGCAAAACCCCCAGACGCGCCCGCCGCATTCCATGAAATCGGTGACCGGATCGCCGGAATAGGGGCAGGCGGCGTTGACCGAGGGGCCATCGGCCGGGCTGGCGGGCCGCGGCGCGGGGCCGGGCCATGGCCGCGTCGGCCAGTCGCGGCGATAGAATTCCTGATCGTAGTTCTGCGCCTTGCCCATCGCGCGCCAGCGGCGGAACGAGGGATCGGCAAGCTGCGCCTCGACATAGGCGGCAGCCTCGGGGCCGGTGGGCAGGTTGTAGCCCGCGATGCGGCCCGCGACGGGGGCAAAGAAGGCGTCGGCGATGCTCCATCCCCCGAAAAGCCACGGGCCGCCCGCGCCGAAACGGTCCCGCGCCATCGCCCACAATTCCTCGATGCGGGCGACATCGGCCAGCACCGCGCGATCCGGCCCGCAATCGGTATAGCTGACGCCAAGGTTCATCGGGCAATGGGTGCGCAGGGCGGAAAAGCCCGCATGCATTTCGGCGCAAAGCCAGCGGGCCATTGCACGGGCCGAGGGATCTGCGGGCCAGAGCCCGGCCTCGGGGTGGCGTTCGGCCAGGGTTTCCGCGATGGCCATGGTTTCGGCAATGACGGTGCCGTCGGGCAATCGCAGCGCGGGAACCAGCCGCGCGGGCGCGAAATCACGCAGGAGGCGCGCGAAATCGTCGGTGTAAAGCCGCCCGGTCTCGACCTTCACGGGGATTCCCGCGTGATCGAACAGCAGCCAGGCGCGCAACGACCAGCTTGAATAGGTGCGGTCCGCAATGGCGAGTCGGTAGCCCAAGTCCATCTCCTGACGTGAGGCCGCGGCAAATCCGCGGGGCCATGGCATAAAAGACGAGTCCACGATTGAACAATTCTGTGAGCGGACGGGGATCCGCAAGACAATTTGTACGTTATCATGCATAGTTGTCCAGCAGAGCACGCCGTCAGATGGGTGGGAGACCCGGGGAGACTTCGAATGGCTCTCGATGGAATGACAGATGAGACGCTGCCGCGCCGGGCGATGCGCGCGGAGCTTCTGGATGCCCAGACCGAGGTCGAGCTGGCCCGTGCCTGGCGCGACCGGCGCGACGAAGCCGCGATGCACCGCCTTGTGCAGGCCTATATGCGGCTGGCGATCTCGATGGCGTCGAAGTTTCGCCGCTACGGTGCCCCGATGAACGATCTGATCCAGGAGGCGAGCCTTGGTCTTCTGAAAGCCGCCGACCGGTTCGACCCCGAGCGCGGCGTGCGGTTCTCGACCTATGCGGTCTGGTGGATCAAGGCGAGCATTCAGGACTTCGTGATGCGCAACTGGTCGCTTGTGCGCACCGGATCGACCTCGTCGCAGAAGGCGCTGTTCTTCAATCTGCGGCGGGTTCAGGCGCGGCTGGAGCGCGAGGCCGAGGTCGAGGGCCGGCATCTGGACGGCGCCGAGATGCGCGCGCGCATCGCCGAGGTGATCGGGGTTCCGCTGAACGATGTTGAGATGATGCTGGGCCGGCTTTCGGGCTCGGACTATTCGCTGAACGCGATGCAATCCTCGGAGGACGAGGGGCGCGAATGGATCGAGTCGCTGGAGGATGACGCGGCCGGGCCCGAGGATGTCGTGGCGGATCGTCACGACACGGTCCTTCTGCGCGGCTGGCTGGGCGAGGCGATGGGCCGGCTGACCCCGCGCGAACGTTTCATCGTGACCGAGCGGCGCCTGCGCGATGCCCCCCGCACGCTTGCCTCTTTGGGCGAAGAGCTGGGCCTGTCGAAGGAACGGATCCGCCAGCTTGAGGCGCAGGCCTTCCTCAAGCTGCGCAAGAACCTTGAAAGTCACGGGGCGGAAGTGCATCACTTCCTGTCATGAAGATCCGTCTTGCCGCGCTGTTGTGTTTCGCGCTTCCCGTTCAGGCCGTCGAGGTCGATCCGGAGGCGCTTGATACGCTGCGCGCCGATATCGTGATCCTGGGCGAGGTGCATGACAATCCCGCGCATCATCTGAACCAGGCGCGCGCCGTGGCCGCCATCGCGCCGAAGGCGCTGGTGTTCGAAATGCTTACCCCCGAACAGGCCGCGCGTGCCACGCCCGGATTGCGGGCCGACCCGGCCGGGTTGGGACAAGCGCTTGAATGGGAGGCCTCGGGCTGGCCCGATTTCGCGCTTTATGCGCCGGTATTCGCCGCGGCCCCCGAGGCCGCGATCCATGGTGCCGCGCTGCCCCGCGCCGAGGTGCGCCGCGCCATGACGGACGGCGCGGCCGCCGTCTTTGGCGCCGAGGCCGGGGCTTACGGGCTGGCCGAGGCCCCCGCCCCGGACGAACAGGCGGCGCTTGAGGCCGAGCAGATGGAGGCCCATTGCAATGCGCTTCCGCCCGAGCTTGTGCCGGGCATGGTGGCCGCGCAACGCCTGCGCGATGCCGCCTTCGCCCGCGCCACGTTGCGGGCGCTGGAAGAGACCGGCGGCCCGGTCGTGCTGATTACCGGGTCGGGCCATGCGCGCACCGATCGCGGCGTGCCGGCCGTGCTGGCCCGCGTGCGGCCCGGCGTGTCGGTGATTTCGGTCGGCCAGCTTGAACGCCCGGCGGGGCCGGACCAGCCCTTCGACCGCTGGCTGGTGACCGATCCGGCGCCGCGCGAAGATCCCTGCGCGACGCTGCGCTAGCTTGCACTGTGCGGCCCTCGTGCCTAAAGCTTGGCCAGGCGCAGAGGAGTCCGGAATGCTGGCGGGAAAGAAGATACTTCTGATCATCGGGGGCGGGATCGCGGCCTACAAGGCGCTTGAGCTGATCCGCCGCCTGCGCGAGCGGGGCGCCGAGGTGACCCCGGTGCTGACCCGCGCGGCCGAGGAATTCGTGACCCCGCTGAGCGTGTCGGCCCTGACCGGGCAGAAGGTCTACCGCGATCTGTTCGATCTGACCGACGAGGCCGAGATGGGCCATATCCAGCTGAGCCGGGCCGCCGATCTGGTGGTGGTGGCGCCCGCGACGGCGGATCTGATGGGCAAGATGGCCGCGGGGCTTGCCAACGATCTGGCCTCGACGCTGCTGATGGCGACGGACAAGCGCGTGCTGCTGGCGCCCGCGATGAATGTGCGGATGTGGACCCACCCCGCCACGCGCCGCAATCGTGACCGGCTGGCCGGTGACGGGGTTCTGTTTGCGGGGCCCAACGATGGCGACATGGCCTGCGGCGAATTCGGCCCCGGCCGGATGTCCGAGCCGCTGGAGATCGTGGCCGCGATCGGGACCGCCTTCGGTGCGGGGCCGCTGGCGGGGCGTCATGTCGTGGTGACCTCGGGCCCCACGCATGAGCCGATCGACCCGGTGCGCTATATCGCGAACCGCTCGTCCGGGGCGCAGGGAAGTGCGCTTGCCGCGGCGCTGCGCGATCTGGGCGCGCGGGTGACCTTCGTGACCGGACCGGCCAGCGTGCCCGCCCCGCAGGGGGGGGAGGTGGTGGCGATCGAGACCGCCGCGCAGATGCTGGCGGCGGTCGAGGCCGCGCTGCCCGCCGATGCGGCCGTCTTCGCCGCCGCGGTGGCCGATTGGCGGGTGGCCAATGCGGCGCAGCAGAAGATGAAGAAGGATGGCTCGGGTCAGGCGCCGGCGCTGGAATTCGCCGAAAATCCCGACATCCTGGCCCGGATCAGCGCGATGAAGACCGGGCGCCCGGAACTTGTGGTGGGATTTGCCGCCGAAACCCATGACGTGATCGCCCATGCGAGCGCCAAGCGGGCGCGAAAGGGCTGCGACTGGATCGTGGCCAATGATGTCAGGCCGGCAACGGGGATCATGGGCGGGGCCGAGAACGCGGTGACGCTGATCGACGGAAATGGCGCGGAAAGCTGGCCGCGCATGGGCAAGGACGAGGTTGCGCGGCGGTTGGCCGCGCGCATTGCAGAAGCGCTGCGCGCGCGGTGAGGGCGGAAGCCTCCGGCGGGGATATTTGGGCGAAGCTGAAAGGGTTGTCGTGGTCTTGATCAAGGTGATGCGCGAGGAGTGGGCCGACCCGGACGTGGCCCTGCCCGCCTATGAGACGGCGGGCGCGGCGGGGGGCCCGCCTCGCGGCCATCTCGGCCCCGGGGGGCGCGCGCGGGGGGTTTGGTCGGGGCGACGGGGCCCGCCCCCGCCTCGATGTCGCCCCCCGCGTCGCGCTAGGTCAGGCCGTCGTCCATCGGCGACCGCCTTAGCACCGCTTGACCGGGC
>CALMEG010000255.1 GCA_937863185.1 uncultured Paracoccaceae bacterium
ACGGCCGGTTGCAGCCCCTTCTTGGCCGGGCTTCTGACGCGCGAGCGGGACTGGATCGCCGAGGCCCTTTCGGGCACGCCCGAGGCCGCGCTTGAAACCGCTTTCGCGGCGCTGCCGGGGCTGGAGGTGGACGCCCTTGCCGACGGGCTGCGGATTGCCAAGCGGCGCGTGGGGCTTTTGTCGGCGCTTGCCGATCTGGGGGGCGTCTGGCCGCTGGAGCAGGTGACCGGCGCGCTGACGCGGCTGGCCGATGTCGCGGTGGATCTGTCGCTTAAGCGCCTTGTGGGCGAGGAGATCCGGCGCGGCAAGCTGCCCGGCGCGGTGGCCGATGATGCGGAATGCGCGGGCGGAATGGTGGCGCTTGCGATGGGCAAGATGGGCGCGGGTGAACTGAACTACTCGTCCGATATCGACCTGATCTGCCTGTTCGACGAAAGCCGCTATGACGCGGATGACCAGATGGAGGCGCGCGCCGCCTTCATCCGGGTTGCGCGCAAGATGACGGCGATGCTGTCGGACCTGACGGCCGAGGGCTATGTCTTCCGCACCGATCTGCGCCTGCGCCCCGATGCCAGCGTGACGCCGGTCTGCATTTCGATGGCGGCGGCCGAGCTTTACTACGAGGCCGAGGGGCGCACATGGGAACGCGCGGCCTATATCAAGGCGCGGCCCTGCGGCGGCGACATCGCGGCGGGCGGGCGCTTTTTGCAGGCGCTGACGCCCTTCGTCTGGCGCCGCCATCTGGATTTCGCGGCGATCCAGGATGCCCATGACATGCGGCTGCGGATCCGCGACCACAAGGGCCTGCACGGGCCGATCACGCTGGCCGGGCACAACATGAAGCTCGGGCAGGGCGGTATCCGCGAGATCGAGTTCTTCACCCAGACCCGCCAGCTGATCGCGGGCGGGCGCGACCCCGACCTGCGCGACCGCACCACGGTGGGCGGGCTGGCCGCGCTTGCCACAAAGGGCTGGGTGCCCGATCCGCTCGCGCGGGAGCTGACCGAGCATTATAGTCACCACCGCGAGGTCGAGCATCGCATCCAGATGATCAACGATGCCCAGACCCATCTTCTGCCCAGCTCGGCCGAAGGGATCGATCGGGTCGCGCGGCTGATGGGGGCGGGCGATACCGAGGCCTGGGGCAAGGCGCTGATTGCGCGGCTGGAGCGTGTCGAGGAACTGACCGGGGCCTTCTTCTCCCCCGGCGAGGCCGCCGATGCGCCCGACTTGTCGCCTGCCGCGCGCGCCATCGTCGATGGCTGGCGGGCCTATCCGGCGCTGCGCTCGGCCCGCGCGCAGGGAATCTTCCGCCGCGTGGAGCCGGAGATCCTGCGCCGCATGCAACGCGCCTCGAACCCCGAAGAGGCGCTGCGCCAGTTCGACGGTTTCCTGGCGGGCCTGCCCGCGGGGGTGCAGCTCTTCTCGCTTTTCGAGGCCAATCCCCAGCTGATCGACCTGATCGTCGACATCTGCGCCACGGCGCCGGGGCTCGCGGCGCATCTGTCGCGCAATGCGGGCGTTCTGGATGCCGTTCTGGGTGGGTCGTTCTTCGCCCCCTGGCCTGGCCGGGCCGGTCTGGCCGAGACCCTGGAGGCCGAGCTTGAGCAGGCCGGGGACTACGAGAAAAAACTTGACGTAACAAGGCGTTGGGCGAAGGAGTGGAAGTTCCGTATCGGCGTTCATCACCTGCGCAGCCTTGTCGATGCCTCGGAGGTGGCGCGCCAATATGCCGATCTGGCGGGGGTGGCGGTGGCCGCGCTCTGGCCGCAGGTGCAGGCCGAATTCGCGCAGCGCCACGGCCCGCCGCCGGGCCGCGGGGCGGTGGTTCTTGGCATGGGCTCGCTTGGGGCCGAGCGGCTGAACGCCTCTTCGGATCTCGACCTGATCGTGATCTACGACCCGCTCGATGCCGACAGTTCGGAGGGGCCGAAGCCGCTGTCGACGCGGCCCTATTACGCGCGGCTGACCCAGGCGCTGATCACCGCGCTGACCGCCCAGATGCCCGAGGGCCGGCTTTACGAGGTCGATATGCGGCTGCGCCCCTCGGGGCGGCAGGGGCCGGTGGCGACCGCGCTGTCATCCTTCCGCAGCTACCAGATGGACGAGGCCTGGACATGGGAGCACCTTGCCCTGACGCGCGCGCGGGTCGTGGCGGGGCCGGCGGATCTGGCGGCCGATGTCGACGCGGTGCGGCTGGAAACCCTGCGCGCCAAGGGCGGCGGCGCGGCGGTGATGCAGGATCTGGCCGACATGCGCGCGCGGATCTTCGCCGCGAAGGCCCCCGATGGCGCCTGGGAGGCCAAGATCGGCCCCGGCCGTTTGCAGGATATCGAGTTGCTGGCGCAAAGCTTCGCGTTGCGCGCGGGCGATCCGGCCCGCCGGGTCGAGGCGCAGCTGCGCGTGGGTCCGCGTGCCGGGCTGATCTCGAAGCAGGACGGAGAGGTTCTGGCCTCGGCCTATCGTTTCCTGTGGCGCCTGCAGGCGGCGGGGCGGTTGCTGACCGACCGCCCGCTGGACATGGACGTGATCGGCGAGGGCGGCCGCGCCTTCCTTCTGCGCGAGGCCGGAGAACCCGACCTCGATGCCCTTGCCGCGCGGCTTGCACGCACCACCTCAGAGGTGGCCGGGCTGGTCGAACGGGTTCTCGGGGCCGCGGCGCGGACATCACGGGATTGATTGCATGGCGAGGAGAATCATGGACCTGAAGCTGGCCGACCCCAAGGGGCTGATCCGCGAAAGCTATCGTATCGAGGGGATCGCCCCGTCGGAATGCCGCTCGATATTCCTCGACTGGGCGCTGAGCCTCGCGCCCGGCGTGGATGTCCGCGAGGCGCTGCGCACCCTGCTTGCAACCTATGGCGCAGAGGTGCCGGGGCATCCGATGGATGTGGTGCTGGCCGAGGGGCTGAAGAACCCGGCGGCCGGGCGTGGACGCCGGGGGGGCCGTGCCGCGCGCGTCGAGGGCTAGCGCGGCAGTGCGGCGGCCTCGCGTGCCAGCCGCTCGATCCCGGCCCAATCCCCGGCCTGAACCAGCGCGTCGGGCGCGACCCAGCTTCCGCCGACGCAAAGCACATTGCGCAGCGACAGGTAATCGCCCGCATTGCCCAGGCCGATCCCGCCCGTGGGGCAGAACGAGACCTGCGGCAAGGGGCCGCCAAAGGCCTGCAGCGCCGGTGCGCCACCCGAGACCTCGGCGGGAAAGAACTTCTGTACCGTATAGCCGCGTTCGAGAAGCGCCATGACCTCGGTCGCGGTGGCTGCGCCGGGCAGAAGGGCCAGCCCCTCGTCCTCGCAGGCCGCGACAAGGCTGTCGGTGGCGCCGGGGGAAACGCCGAACCGCGCGCCCGCCGCCTTTGCCGCCTTCACGTCGGCGGGGGTCAGAAGCGTGCCGGCGCCGACCACGCCGCCTTCGACATCGGCCATCGCCCGGATCGCCTCGAGCGCGCAAGGCGTGCGCAAGGTCACCTCAAGCACCGGCAGGCCGCCCGCGACAAGCGCCTGGGCCATCGGCACGGCATGATCGGGCGCACGCACCACGATCACCGGGATCACGGGGGCGAGGGTGCACAGCTCGCGGGCGGCAAGCGACTGATCGGCAGGGGTCATTTCCGGTGGTCCTTCGGATCGAACCGCGCAGGGGCGGAGGGGTGGGGAGCCTCCGGCGGGGATATTTGGGCGAAGATGAAGATCAGAGCGATGCGCGGGATGGAAGGCCGCGCCCCGAACCCCGCGGTTGCCCGGTGGGTCGGGGCGCTTTCACCTTCGACGGTCATCGGCGTCCCCGCCTGTACCGTGTGCCCGTTATGCTCCGATCATCCTTTCAGCTTCGTTAAAATATCCCCGCCGGAGGCGAGAAATTCTCAGATCACGACCGAGGCGCCTGTCGTGGAGGGGCCGACAGTGCGGCGGAAGACCTCGAAGAGTTCCCGGCCGGTGCCGTGCCGGTTGGCCGACAGGTCGGCGGTGGCCGCGGGCCGCGTCTCGAAATCGGCGCTCAGGCAGTCGATGGTGCCGCTCGCGGCATCGAGGCGCACGATGTCGCCATCGACCAGCCGTGCGAGCGGGCCACCATCCGCGGCTTCAGGGCTGACATGGATTGCCGCGGGCACCTTGCCACTGGCGCCCGACATGCGCCCGTCGGTCAGCAGCGCCACCTTCAGGCCGCGATCCTGCAACACCGAAAGGGTTGGGGTGAGCGAGTGGAGTTCGGGCATGCCGTTTGCGCGCGGCCCCTGGAAACGCACCACGACGACGGTGTCCGTGGTGAACTCGCCCCGTTGAAAGGCCGCGCGGACCTCGGCCTGGTCGTGGAAGATCCGGGCGGGGGCCTCGATCACATGCCGTTCGGGTGCCACGGCCGAGATCTTGATGACCCCGCGGCCCAGATTGCCCGAGAGCTGCTTCAGACCGCCGGACCGGGCGAAGCCGTCCCTTGCCGGGCGCAGGATGCGATCGTTGAGCGTATCCGACGGGCCGTCGCGCCATGTCAGCGCGCCCTCGATCAGCCTGGGTTCCTGCGTGTAACGCGCAAGCCCGTCGCCTGCGACGGTGCGGGCATCGGGGTGCAGAAGCCCTGCTTCCAGCAGCTCGCGGATCATGAATTGCAGCCCGCCTGCCGCGTGGAAATGGTTCACATCGGCAAGGCCGTTCGGATAGACCTTGGCCATCAGCGGCACCGCCGAGGAAATGTCATCGAAATCTTCGAGGTCGAGTTCGATTCCCGCCGCGCGCGCCATCGCCGGCAGGTGCAGCACGAGATTGGTCGAGCCGCCCGTCGCCATCAGCCCCACCAGCCCGTTGACGAAGGCGCGTTCGTCCAGAACCTCGCCCGCGGGGCGGAAATCGTTGCCAAGCGCGGTGATGGCTGCGGCGCGTTTCGCGCCCGCGACGGTCAGCGCATCGCGCAGCGGGGTGTTGGGGTTGACGAAGCTTGCGCCGGGCAGGTGCAGGCCCATGAACTCCATCAGCATCTGGTTGGTGTTCGCGGTGCCATAGAAGGTGCAGGTGCCCGGTCCGTGATACGAGGCCATCTCGGCCTCCATCAGCTTGTCGCGGCCGACCTCACCGGTGGCGAATTGCTGGCGGACCTTGGCCTTTTCGTCGTTCGGCAGGCCCGAGGTCATGGGGCCGGCCGGGATGAATACCGCCGGGACATGCCCGAAGACCGCCGCAGCCATCACGAGCCCCGGAACGATCTTGTCGCAGACGCCAAGATAAAGTGCCGCGTCGAACGTGTTATGGCTGAGCGCGATCCCCGCCG
>CALMEG010000256.1 GCA_937863185.1 uncultured Paracoccaceae bacterium
GCGATTCTGCCGGTGACCAATGTGGACCCGTCCAGTGAAACGCAAACCGCCATCCGGGACCGTTTCATGGAGCGTTTCGGCACGTTCAACGCATTGGCCGGCAACTATTCGTGGTGGATCTATGCGCTCAAGGCCGGGATCGAGATGGCGGGCACCGCCGAGGATACAGCCGCCGTCGCCGAGGCCCTCGCGCAGGTCGAGCTTGAGGACAGCTATGTCGGCAAGGTGAAATGGGCGGGCGAGAACTCTTTCGGGGTCAATCGCCAGGGCGTCTATGACTGCTTCACCACGACGATCGACAACGGCGTCGCCACGCTTGCGGATGTCCGCTTCCCCAGCCTGCCCGACGATTACTGATCGCGGGGCGGGCACTGAAGGGACGGTGCCTCGGGCATCGTCCCGTCTTTTCCCAACCTTTTTGCGTGCGCACGGCCCCTTGTGGCCGGGTGCGCCGGCACTGCAGCCCCAAGTGGAGAGCCCTTGATATGAGCGAACTTTTGCAGATGGGACTGACCGGGTTCAATCTGGGCCTGATGTATGCGCTGATCGCCATCGGTCTTACGCTGATCTTCGGTGTCATGCGGATCATCCAGTATGCCCATGGCGAGATGTTCATGCTGGGCGCTTTCACGCTGTATTACTGGAATGCCGAATTCGGCCTGCCTTACTGGCCCGGTGTCGCGGTCAGCGCAGTCGTCATCTTCCTGTTCGGTGCGTTTCTCCAGATTGTTCTGTTTCGCCGGCTGCACGGCAAGAATATCCTCTATTCGCTGGCGGTGTCGCTCGGGCTTGTGCTCATCATCTCGAGCAGCGGGCAGATCCTGTTCGGCACCACCGTCAAGGGTATCCCGAGTGCGGTCAGCGGCGGGGTGCTGTTCGCGGGCACTTACCTGTCTTACGAACGCATGGTGATTTCGGCGGTATCGGCGGCGCTGATCCTGGCGCTGTGGTTCTTTCTGCGCTTTACCACCACGGGCCTTGCGATCCGCGCCGTGGCCGAAGACCCGGACACCAGCGCGCTTCAGGGCATCCGCACCAGTCGCATTCACTGGATTGCCTTCGGCCTGGGCAGCTCGATGGCCGCGATCGCGGGCTGCATGATGGGAACGCTTCTGTCGATCGTGCCGACGATGGGATTTCTTGCGACGATCAAGGCTTTCATGATCGTGATCATGGGCGGATTGGGCAGCGTGCTGGGGGCGGTCGTCGGCGGGCTGATCCTTGGCATGATCGACAGCGTCGTGACCACCACCATCAGCAGCGACATCGCGCTTATCCTCAGCTTCGTGGTGATCTTCCTCGTTCTTGTGTTCCGGCCATCGGGCCTGTTCGGCCAGCACTGGGACTAGCCCTGAAACCGCCGGCACCCCGGCCCCCGTCAAGAAAAACAGTGGAATGTGAAGATGGAGCACCCTGATCGACCCCGGAAGATTGCATGGCTGGCACTGTTTGCCGTCGCGCTGTTTGTTCCGGTCCTTGTCGGCTTTGACAAATACATGATCCATGTGGCGATCACCATCAGCCTCAACGTCGCGCTTGCCACAAGTATGTGGATGATCTGGTCGCTTGGCTTCATCTCTTTCGCCCATGCCGGGTTCATGGGGATCGGGGCCTATACATCGGCCCTCCTGCTGACCAAGCTGGGGCTTTCGATGTGGTATGGGCTGTGGATCGGGGCCCTTGTTTCCGGCGCCATCGCGCTTGCCATCAGCGTTCCGCTGATGCGCACGCGTGCGGTCTATTTCTTCATGGCAAGCTGGGCCGTCGGCGAGGTGATCAAGCGCAACTTCGCCTATTTCCGTGATCTGTTCGGCGGCTGGGACGGTATCTTCGACATTCGCGCGCCGAAGCTCGACCTGGGCTTCCTGCAGGTCGATTTCGCCAATCGCGTCGCTTATTACTATCTGGCGCTGTTCTTCGTGACGCTGATCGTGCTGATCATCTATCGCATGAACAACTCGCGCACCGGGATGATCTACTGGAGCATTCATGAGAACGAGCTTCTGGCCCAGCATACCGGCATCGACGTGTTTCGCCAGAAGGTCATCGCCTTCACCATCGCCTGTACGCTGGCCGGGCTGACGGGCGCGCTTTATGCCCATTACCAAACCTATATCAGCCCTAAATCCTTCGATATCTGGAAATCGGAATTCGCGCTTGTCCATGTCATCGTCGGCGGGCTGACAACGGTAGGGGGGCCTGTGGCAGGGGCGATCAGCCTGACCGTCGTGGACGAGTTGTTGCGCGCAACAGGCTATTTCCGCACGATTTTCTTCGGTGTCGTTCTGATTGCATCGGTCGTGCTGCTGCCCGGCGGGCTTGAGACCATTCCGCAGCGGCTGCGCAATCTCTTTCAACGTTCGGGTAAATAGGAGGCTTGGCGGTGCATCAGCTTGAAGTGACCGACCTGACGATGAAATTCGGTGGCGTCACCGCCATCGACGGGTTGAACCTGACGGTGAATGAAAACGACATTCGCGGGCTTATCGGGCCGAACGGCGCGGGCAAGACCACGTTGTTCAACGCCTGTAGCGGGCGTTACCCGATCACCAGCGGAGAAATTCGGTTCCGCGGCCACAAGATCAGCGGGCTGAAACCGCATGAGATCGCGCGCCTCGGCCTGGTGCGGACCTTCCAGCACGTGACGCTGTTCAAGAAGTTCTCGGTGCTCAAGAACGTGATGGCCGGCAACTACCTGCATTCGGGGCACGACTATCTGGGTGCGCTTTTCGGCACCCGCAAGACCCGCGAGGCGGAGGCGGGTAGCGAAAGGCGCGCGCGCGAGATCCTTGAATTCGTGGGCCTTGGTGGCATTGCCGACAAAGAGGCCGCAAGCCTTCCGCACGGGCACCAAAAAGCCCTTGGCATCGCCATCGCCCTTGCGGCCGAGCCGCATATGCTGCTGTTGGACGAACCCTGCGCGGGCATGAACAACGAGGAATCCCGCGCCATGATCGACCTTGTGCGCCGCATCCGGGAAACCGGTATCTCGGTCATGCTGATCGAGCATGACATGAAGGTCGTGATGGGCCTTTGCGACAACATCACGGTTCTGAACTTTGGTAACAAGATCGCGGAAGGCACGCCCGAAGCGATACGCAACGATACCGGCGTGCGCGAGGCCTATCTGGGGAGCCATGCCCATGTTGCTTGAGGTCGACAAACTCCATCTGCATTACGGCAAGGTCGAGGCGGTCAAGGGCGTGACCGTCAAGCTTGAGCAGGGAGAGGTCATCACCCTCATCGGGGCCAATGGCGCGGGGAAAAGCTCGATCCTCAAGGCAATTTCCGGACTGGTGCGGCCAAGCTCGGGTGAGATCCGCTATAACGGCAAGCGCATCGACAAGACAGCGCCCAACGACATCGTCGGTATGGGGATCGTGCACGTTCCCGAGGGAAGGCGGTTGTTCAAGCTTATGACCGTGCGCGAGAATTTGCGCCTTGGGGCCTATCTCAACAAGGACAGGGCCGCGATCCACCAGGGGATCGAGGATGTGTTCGATCGGTTCCCGATCCTGCGCGAGAAGCAGAACGAAATGGCCGGCCGCCTGAGCGGTGGGCAACAACAGATGGTGGCGATGGGCAGGGCGCTGATGGCGCGTCCGAAGGTGCTCTTGATGGATGAGCCCTCGCTGGGACTTGCGCCGATCATGATCGATCAGATCGCCGAACTGATCGTGTCTCTGCGGGATTCAGGCTTGTCGATCATCCTGGTCGAACAGAACGCCAATCTTGCGCTGACCCTGTCCAACCACGGCTATGTCCTGGAAACAGGCTCCATTGCGCTGCACGGCCCCTCGGCCGAATTGCTGGAAAACCCCGAGGTGGCCAAGGCCTATCTGGGGGCCTGAGCGGACAGATATCGGCAACTTGCAAACAAGAGAGAGACCATGCAGACGCCAATAGATCCCGCACCGAGCCGACCGCGCGAAGATTTCGTCATGCTGGGCTATGTCGATCTCGACGGGCTGATCCGGGGAAAATACGTCTCGCGCCAGAAGTTCGAGTCGATCTGCAAGAAGGGCGGGGCTTTCTGTTCGGTCGTTCTAGGCTGGGACGCGCGTGATGGGCTTTATGAGAACGCCTATACCGGCTGGTTCAACGGCTTTCCCGATGACGACCTGCGCGTGGTGCCGCAATCGCGCCGCACCCTGGCCGAGGACGGGCGGGATTTCCACCTGCTGGAATTCGCGGGCGACGGGCGCAGGATCTGCGCCCGTCGCCTGGCCGGCCGCATGATCGACAAGGCGGCCGAAGCCGGGTTTTCGGCCATGGCAGGGTTCGAATACGAACTCTTCGTGTTTCACGAAACCCCGGCTTCGGCGATGGCGAAGGGGTATCGCAACCTCACGCCGTTGTCACCGACCACGGGGGGCTATTCGGTGCTGCGCAGCGCGGCCAACCCCTGGCTTTTTGATGGCCTGATGGGGCTAGCCGATACGCTTGAAACGCCGCTTGAGGGTATTCACCCGGAGGCAGGCGAAGGCGCGATGGAATTCGCGCTTGCGCCTTGCGAAGCGCTGGAGGCCGCCGACAGGGCGGTGGTGTTCAAGACCTTCAGCAAGGCGTGGGGACAGCGCAGCGGGGTGATGCTGTGCTACATGGCCAAGCCCATCGCGGGGCTTCCGGGATGTGGCGGGCATCTGCATCTGTCGCTGCGCAAGGCGGGCGCCTCGGCCTTCCTGGACCCGGCTGCGGAGGATGGTCTTTCGATGACCGCGCGGCATTTCATCGGCGGACAGCAGCGCTACATGCCCGAGCTTCTGGCGCTGATTGCGCCGACGATAAATTCCTTCACCCGCCTTGCTCCGGGCTACTGGGCCCCGACCGCGGCGACATGGGGGTTTGACAACCGCACCTGTTCGCTGCGCGTGATCGGGGACAGCGATGCCTCCTTGCGGGTGGAATACCGTCCGGCCGCGGCCGATGCGAACCCCTATCTCGTGCTGGCGGCGGCGCTTGCCTCGGGCCTTGCGGGGGTTCGTGACGGGATCGAACCGACCGCTCCCACCCGCGACAATGCCTATGCGGCTGACCACCCCGAAGCGCTGCAATTCCCGACATCGCTGCGCGAGGCCGCCGCAAGGTTGCGCAGTTCGGCCATGGCGCGCGAGTGGTTCGGCGATCCGTTTGTCGAACATT
>CALMEG010000257.1 GCA_937863185.1 uncultured Paracoccaceae bacterium
ACACGCTGGAATGGACCCTGCCCTCGCCGCCGCCCGAACACACGTTCGAGCAGCTGCCGAAGCGCGAGGACTGGGATCACGCCCACGCGCACTGAGCGGGCTGATGCCTTATGAATGGGTGATCCACCCCGACGCGGCCCCGGAGCATTCCGGGGCCGCTGTCACTTCGGCGCCCCCGTCCGGGCCCGCGCCCCTGGCCGAGCTGCACCTGTGGCCCTACCGGTCGTTGCCGCGCAAGGGCTTCGTTCTTTTCATCGGCGCCACCTGCACGCTGCTTCTGCTGCCGCTGCTGGCGGTTCTCGGGTCCGTCATCATGTGGGCGCTGCTGCCGTTCCTGCTGGCCGCGATCGGCGCGATCTGGTGGGCGCTCACGCTCAGCTATCGCAGCGGCGAGGTGCTGGAGACGCTGCGCATCTGGCCTGACGAGATGGTCCTGACGCGGCACGACCCGCCCGCGCGCACCCGGCAGTGGCGCGCCAACCCCTACTGGATCACGCCCGAGCTGCACGCCCGTGGCGGCCCGGTCGAACAATATCTGACGTTGAAAGGCGGCCCGCGCATCGTGGAGCTGGGCGCGTTCCTGACACCCGAAGAACGGCTTCGCCTGTGCGACGAGCTGCGCGCGGCGCTGTCCCGTGCCCGCCGGCCTGGCCCCGGCACCTGAGCCCCCGCCCCAAAAACAACACGCCCGCGAAGGATCTTCGCGGGCGCTGAACGGGCATCCTGCGGGCGCTTAGCCCAGCCGGGCCTTCACCATGGGCCCCACCGCGCCGAAATCCATCTGCCCGGTGAATTTCGACTTCAGTTCGCCCATCACGCGGCCCATGTCGCGGATCGAACTGGCCCCGATCGACTTTATCGCGGCATCGACCGCCGCCTCCACTTCCGCGGGCGAGAGCTGCCGGGGCAGGAAATCCTCGATCACCCGGACCGCGGCCAGTTCCTTTTCGGCCAGTTCAAGCCGCCCGCCCTCTTCATAGGCGCGCGCCGATTCCTGGCGCTGCTTGACCATCTTACCCATGATGGCCAACACCTCCGGATCTCCGACCGACCCGCCATCCCCTTCGGAACGCAGGGCAATTTCGCGGTCCTTGATGGCGGCATTGATCAGACGCAGCGTCGAAAGCCGCTCTGAATCCTTGGATTTCATCGCATCCTTAAGGGCCTGTGCGATCTTCTCGCGCATGTCCATGGCTTCATCCCCAGTGGTTCAAGGCGGCCAGAATAGCCAAATCCGGCGGCAGGCACAACCTTGCCAACCCATTGAAATATATAGAAAACGAGAAAGCCCGTTATCCCCTTGACCCCGGCCCCCGCCGCCCGTAGTTTCCAGCAGATTTTTGCCCGGGGAGTCGCGCCATGTCTGCAAGCCAACAGTCATCGGAAAAACCCACCGCACTGATCGCATTGGCAGACGGGCAGCTGTTCTACGGCTACGGCTTCGGCGCGACCGGCGAGACGGTGGCGGAACTTGTCTTCAACACCGCGATGACCGGCTATCAGGAAATCATGACCGACCCGTCCTATGCCGGGCAGGTGGTGACCTTCACCTTCCCCCATATCGGCAATGTCGGCGTCACCCCCGAGGATGACGAAAGCTACGAGACCCCTTCCGCCGCCGGGCTGGTGGTCAAGTGGGACCCGACCGAACCGTCGAACTGGCGCGCCTCGGGCGACCTGCGCGACTGGCTCGAGAAGCATGGCCGCATCGGGATCGGCGGTGTCGATACCCGCCGGCTGACCCGCGCGATCCGCCAGCAGGGTGCGCCGCATGTGGCGCTTGCGCATGATCCGAACGGTGTCTTCGACATCGAGGCGCTGGTGAAGAAGGCGCGCGAGTGGAAGGGGCTTGTCGGGCTCGACCTCGCAAAGGAAGTGACCTGCGCGCAATCCTACCGCTGGAGCGAAAAGCGGTGGGCCTGGCCCGAGGGTTACTCCACGCGCGAAGGCGCGGGGCTCAAGGTCGTCGCCATCGACTATGGTGCAAAGCGCAACATCCTGCGCTGCCTGGCCTCGGCGGGATGCGACGTGACGGTTCTTCCCGCCTCGGCCACGGCCGAGGATATCCTTGCGCTTGGGCCCGACGGGGTGTTCCTGTCCAACGGTCCGGGCGATCCGGCGGCGACCGGCGAATATGCCGTGCCGATGATCAGGGACGTTCTTGCCGCCGACCTTCCGGTCTTTGGCATCTGCCTGGGCCACCAGATGCTTGCGCTTGCGCTTGGCGCCAAGACGATCAAGATGAACCATGGCCATCATGGCGCGAACCACCCGGTCAAGGACCTCGTCACCGGCAAGGTCGAGATCACCTCGATGAACCACGGCTTCACGGTGGACAGCCAGAGCCTGCCCGAGGATGTGCAGGAAACCCATGTCAGCCTGTTCGACGGGTCGAATTGCGGCATCGCGGTGAAGGGAAAGCCGATCTTCTCGGTGCAATACCACCCAGAGGCGAGCCCCGGCCCGCAGGACAGCTATTACCTGTTCGAGCGCTTTGCCGAGGCCATGCAGGCCCGCCGCGCCGGATAAACCCGCAGAACCCACGAAATACAGTGGGTTGCGAAGATTTGTTAACCCAACGTTAACCACGGGAAGCGAACGCTGCGCGTATCGTTTTACACGCTGTGGTTTCATGACGGCTTCTGCCCAGCTTCACCTTCGGCCCGTTCCCGCCCCGGCGGCGCGTGGCGATGTCGTGGCCCTGCCCCTCGCGCCGCCCCTCGGGGTGCCGGGGCGCATGCCGCTGGGGCAGATCCTGCTGGACATGGGTGCGGTAAGCCCGACCGACCTCTTGCAGGCGATCGTGATGCGGGATCGTCAGCAGGTGCGGCTGGAGGATGCGCTGCTCAGCAACGGCTGGGTGAGCGAGGCCGACCTGATGGCCGCCCTGGCGCGTCGCTGGCAGGCCCCGGTTCTCGACCTGCTTGCAGAGCGGCCGGACCCGCGCCTGATCGACGCGATCGGCGCGGAAACCTGCCTCGGCCTGTCGCTGGTTCCCTGGCGCCGGATCGGCGGACAGACGGTGATCGCCACCGCCCGGCCGGATCGCTTTGCCGCCCTCTGCGCCGCTTTGCCGGCCGCCATCGGCCCTTATGCCATGGTCCTCGCGCCGGAACGCGACATCCATGCCAGCCTTCTTGCGCAGCGCCAGACCGCGCTGATCCGGCGCGCCGAGACCCGCGTGGCCGCGCATGAAAGCTGCCGCAGCGGCGATGGTGCGCGGCTGTCGCGGCGGGCCCTGGCGCTTCTGGCGGGAACCGCCGTCGCACTTTGGGCCGCGCCTTATGCGGCGTTCACGCTGATCTTCCTGTGGACGCTACTGACGCTGGTGCTGGGAACTGCGCTCAAGGCGGCGGCCTTCGTGGCAGAGCTGCGCGGACAGGCGCGCACCCGCCCGGCCGTGCACACGCCCCTGCCGCCGGGCCAGCTTCCCGTGATCTCGATCATGGTTCCGCTTCTGAAAGAGCGTGACATCGCGGACCGCCTGCTGCGCAGGCTGGGGCGGCTGAACTATCCGCGCGAATTGCTCGACGTGCTTCTGGTGCTGGAAGAGGATGACAGCACCACCCGCGACATGCTGGCAACGACCGATCTTCCGCACTGGATGCGCGTCGTGCGCGTGCCGGACGGCCCGATCAAGACCAAGCCGCGCGCGCTGAACTATGCGCTGAACTGGTGCCGCGGCACGGTGATCGGCATCTATGACGCCGAGGACGCGCCCGCGCCCGATCAGCTTCAGACGGTCGCGCGCCGCTTCGCCGAAGCCGGCCCCGAGGTGGCCTGCCTGCAAGGCATCCTGGATTACTACAACCCCCGCACCAACTGGCTGTCGCGCTGCTTCACCATCGAATATGCGGCGTGGTTCCGATCCATGCTGCAGGGGATCGCGCGGATGGGGCTTGCGGTTCCGCTTGGCGGCACGACGCTGTTCTTCCGGCGCGCGGTGCTTGAGGCGCTTGGCGGCTGGGATGCCCATAACGTGACCGAGGATGCCGATCTGGGCATCCGCCTTGCGCGCCACGGCTACCGCACCGAGCTGATCCCCACCGTGACGGAAGAAGAGGCCAACTGCCGCACCCTGCCCTGGGTCAGGCAACGGTCCCGCTGGCTCAAGGGATATGCAATGACCTGGGGCGTGCATATGCGTGATCCACGGCGGTTGTGGCGCGAACTGGGCCCGCGCCGCTTCGCCGGATTCCAGATCCTGTTCCTGGGGGCGCTGTCGCAGTATCTTCTGGCGCCGGTCCTGTGGTCGTTCTGGATCATCCCGCTTGGCCTGTGGCACCCGATGCAGGAGGTGATGACCGCCGGCCAGATGAACGCGCTGATCCTGTGCTTCCTGGGCGCCGAGGCGGTCAACATCACCGTGGCGCTCTGGGCGGTGCGGGGGCGCGCGCATCGCCACCTGATGCCATGGGTGCCCACGCTTCACATCTATTTCCCGCTCGGCGCGCTTGCCGGCTGGAAGGCGATCTACGAGGTGGTGACGATGCCCTTCTACTGGGACAAGACCGCCCATGGCGTCTTCGACGAGATCCATGAAGAGCTTGTCGCCGCCGCCCCGGTCAGCGCGCTTGTGCCCGCCACCCTCGGCCCGGCCGGCGGGCAGACCGGCGGTCGGTTGCCCCGCGCGCCGCTGATCGGCTGAGCGCGCCCGTCAGCGCGGCGCGCGCACGCCGCCCGCATCCAGCTTCAGCCGCGTCTCGAACGCCTTGGAGATATGCGCCCGCAGCGCCGCCTGGGCGCCATCCTCATCGCCCGCGCCGATCGCGTCGACGATCGCGGAATGCTCGGCCAGGGCGGTTTCGCCCCGCCCCTCGGCCGCAAGTGACGTGGTGGCCAGAAGCGCCATGGAGCGATGCACAAGGTCGAGCTGCTGCACCAGGTAGCGGTTATGCGAGGCCAGGTGGATCTGCTTGTGGAACCGCCTGTTGGCGCGGCTGAGCGCCTCGGGATCGTTCAGGATGGTCATGTCCTCGGCCACCATATCGCGCAGCACGCGCACCTCTTCGGCACTGGCATGCTTGGCGGCCAGGCGCGCGGCAAGGGCTTCCAGCTCGGCGCGCACGACATAAAGCTCGGCCAGCTGGTTGTGGTCGAGCGAGGCCACGATCAGGCTGCGCCCGTCCCGCGCCAGCATGGATTGCGTTTCAAGACGTTGCAGCGCCTCGCGCACCGGCGTGCGGGACACGCCGAAGCGATCCGCCAGCTCGGATTCGACCAGCCTGTCGCCGGGGCGATAGATCCCGCCGTCGATCGCTTCGAGGATAAGGGTGTAGGCGTCTTTCTGCATCGGTCCGCTTTCGGCAAGCCACCCGGCTTCGCGGGGCGTGAAACCCTAAGCCGGGCGTGGGGGCGATGACAAGCCCGCGCGCGCCTGCGATTGCCGTTCACCGGCGGCCGGGCTAATATGCGCCATGCCCGCAGAGCGCTTTCATCATGTGACCAACTGGGTCTTCGACCTGGACAATACGCTTTATCCGCCCGCCGCCCGGCTTTTCGACCAGATCGAGATCCGCATGACGCATTTCGTGATGCAGGCCCTTGGCATCGAGCGGACCGAGGCCGACCGCCTGCGCCGCCACTACTGGGCGCTTTACGGCACCACGCTTGCCGGCCTGATGCACGAGCATGACGTGGACCCCGGCCCCTACCTGACCGAGGTCCATGACATCTCTCTTGATCATCTGGCGCCCGACCCCGCGCTGCGCGCCGGGATCGCCGCCCTGCCCGGCCGCAAGATCGTCTATACCAACGGCTGCGCCCCCTATGCCGAACGGGTGGTTGCCGCGCGCGGGCTTTCGGGCCTGTTCGACGGGATCTACGGCGTCGAGCATGCCGCGTACCGCCCCAAACCCGACCGCCCCGCCTTCGAGACGGTTTTCGCCCGTGCGGACATCACCCCCGCCCGCGCCGCGATGTTCGAGGACGATCCGCGCAACCTTGCGGTTCCGCATGCCCTGGGCATGCGCACGGTTCATGTTGCCCCGGCCCCCGTCGAGGCGCCGCATATCGAGCACCATACCGACGATCTGGCGGGGTTCCTGACCGCGCTCAGGCGCTGATCGCCCGGCGCGCGGCCGCGCCGCGACAAATTGTCCGATGGCCTGCCCCGGCAAGGGCACTAGATCGAAGCGCGATCGACAGGATCACGCGAACGGGAGATCTGCAAGATGACCACCACCACCGCCGCCGAAACCGGCGCCAGCCCCACCATGCCTCACGCCCCCGCGAAGAAAGAGCCGACAGCCGCGCTGTTTCTCTTTGCGCTCGTGCTCGTCGTCGGTGTCGGCGCGGCAACCTTCATCTGGGGGCTCGGAGCGCTTATCATCTCGGCGGTGATCGCCAGCTGGGCCATCCTTGCCCTTCTGGTGTTCATGACGGCGGGCAGCTGACGGCATTGGACCTTGCCCCGCGCCCGCGCTAGATTGCGGGCAAACGATGGAGGGCAGGCCATGGCCGGGCAAACGCGGATCACAACCGACATCCTGATCTCGGGCGGGGGCGTTGCGGGCCTTGTTGCGGCCGCGGCCTTCGGCGCCGCCGGGTTCCGCGTGATCTGCGTGGACCCCGCCCCCCCCGTCACCAGCGAAACCGACGCAGGCGCGGATCTGCGCACCACCGCCTTTCTGCACCCCTCGCGCAGCGTCCTCGAGGCCGCGGGCCTCTGGTCCCGGCTGGCGCCATTTGCCGCGCCCCTCCAGATCATGCGCATCATCGACGCGGGCGGCGAGAAGCCCGAGGCGCGGCTGACGCGCGATTTCAATGCCGAAGAGATTTCGGACGAACCCTTCGGCTGGAACCTGCAAAACTGGCTCTTGCGGCGCGAGATGGTCGCCCGCCTGGCCGAGTTGCCCGATGTCAGCTTCCGCCCCGGCATCGCAACCACCGGCGTCGTGACGCGCGAAACCTCGGCCGAGGTGCGCCTGTCGGACGGCACGCAGGTCAGCGCCCGGCTGCTTGTGGCCGCGGACGGGCGGAACTCGCCCGTGCGCGAGGCGCTTGGCATTCCCGTCCGCACGACGCGCTATGGCCAGAAGGCGCTTGCCTTCGCCGTGACCCACCCGATCCCGCATCACGACATCTCGACCGAGATCCACCGCTCGGGCGGGCCGTTCACGCTTGTGCCGCTGCCCGACCGCGACGGCCAGCCCTCTTCGGCGATCGTGTGGATGGAGCGCGGCCCCGAGGCCGAGCGGCTGGCGGCCCTGCCCGTCCCCGAATTCGAGGCCGCGATGCTGGAACGCTCCACCGGGTTCCTCGGGCCGCTGACCCTTGCCACGCGCCGTTCGGTCTGGCCGATGATGAGTCAGATCGCCACGCGCTTCAACGCGCAGCGCAGCGTGCTGATCGCCGAGGCCGCGCATGTGATCCCGCCAATCGGCGCGCAGGGCCTGAACATGAGCCTTGCCGATCTGGCCTGCCTGCTGGACCTGTGCCGCAACGACCCCGCGCATATCGGAGAGCCCGCGATGCTGGCCGCCTACAACCGCCGCCGCTGGCCCGAGGTGGCGGCGCGGGTGGCGGGGATCGACATGCTGAACCGTGCCTCAATGGCCTCTGCGCGTCCGCTTCGGGATCTGCGGGCTGGCGTTCTGGGCGCGCTCTATTCGCTGTCGCCGGTGCGCAAGACGCTGATGCGGGCGGGGCTCGGGCTGCGCTGAAAAAATCTGGCGGCCTTATCCATTTGTTAAATCCGATGCAGGAGGCTGGCCGGGACAGCAGCTCATACCCCCGGAGGCTTCGATGCATCTCAAACCCCTCGCCGACGAACTGGCCGATATCCGCGCCGAGATCGCGCGCCTGAAGCGACGCGAGGCCGAATTGCGCGCGGCCTACCTGACCCAGCCGGAACTGCCCCGCGCGGGGCGCCGCCACCGGGTCGAACTGGTCACCCAACGCATGCGCATCTTCGATCCCCGGCTGCTGCCTGCCGAACTGCGCAGCGATCCCGCCTTCCAGCGCGACAAGATCACCCGCGTGCTGCGCACCGTGGCCATCGGACAGGGCGAGGCCGGGATCCCCGAACCGCATCAGTTCGATTTCGCACGCCCGCGCGGTCTGTTCCGCTTTGCAGCGATGCACTGACCCCGCCCTCCGGGCGCCGCGCTCAGCCCAAAGGGCCGGGGCGGCGCTCTTCGGACAAAAGCACATTAGCCTCGACCTGCCCGACTCCGGGCAGCGTCATGATCCGGCGCCGCAATACGCGCTCGAAATCGGCAATGTCGCGGGCGGTGACGCGCAGCCGGTAATCGAACAACCCCAGGACGTGCTGAACCACCTGCACCTCTGGGATCGCCGTCGCGGCGCGCTCGAAATCTTCCAGGCTGACGCGCCCCTTGGTGGCAAGCTTGATCCCCAGGAACACGGTCACGCCGAAGCCCAGCTGCGCGGGGTCCAGAACCAGTCGCCGGCCCTTCAGGACGCCAGCTTCCTCCAGCCGCCGGATGCGCCGCCAGCAGGCGGGTTGCGACAGGCCGATCATCCGGCCCAGCGCCCCGGCGCTTTGGGTGGCATCCCGCACCAGCGCGCGCAGGATCGCCCGGTCGGTATCGTCCATCTCGATCCCTGCGCTCATAGCGGCAGTTCCTCGCTTTTCTTGATCGTCGATACCAGCATCAACGCCTCGGTATCGGCGATATGCGGCAGGGTCAGGATCCGGGCGCGGTAGATTTCCTGATAGTGCGCCATGTCCCGCGCAATCACGTTCAGCCGCACATCGGTCTGGCCCAGAAACGTCTGGATCTCGAGCACTTCGGGAACCTTGCGCGCGGCCTCCAGAAACTCGTCAAAGGCGCGCGGATGCGTCTTGTCGAGGGTGAAACGTAGACTCACCTCAACCTCCCAGCCCAGCACCCGCCAGTCGATCACCGCCTGCTCCCCTAGAATTACGCCCGCCTCGCGCATCTTCTCGATCCGGCGCCAGCAGGTCGCCGTCGTCAGCCCCGCCCGCGCGGCCAACTCGGCACCCGACAGGCCCGGCTCCGCCAGCATCTGACGCAAAATCCTGCGATCGACATCATCTACGCGCATTAATTTATCTCATTATTAAATGATCAAGAATGGATATTACCAATGATCTGCAAATTATTCAAATTTTGAACGGCAATTTTCTTCAACCTTCGTATTCTGCCACCAGACATCAACGGAGGAACGCCATGCGCGTCTATTATGATCGCGATTGCGATGTGAACCTGATCAAGGACAAAAAAGTCGCTATCCTCGGCTATGGCAGCCAAGGCCATGCCCATGCGCTGAACCTGCGCGACTCGGGCGCCAAGAACGTCGTCATCGCCCTGCGCGAAGGCTCGGCCACGGCCAAGAAATGCGAAGCCGAGGGCCTGAAGGTCATGGGAATCGCCGAAGCGGCGGCCTGGTGCGACCTGATCATGTTCACCATGCCCGACGAATTGCAGGCCGAAACCTACAAGAAATACGTCCATGACAACCTGCGCGACGGCGCGGCGATCGCTTTCGCCCACGGCCTGAACGTGCATTTCGGCCTGATCGAGCCCAAACCCGGCGTCGACGTGATCATGATGGCGCCGAAAGGTCCGGGCCACACCGTGCGCGGCGAATATACCAAGGGCGGCGGCGTGCCCTGCCTCGTGGCCGTGCATCAAGACGCGACCGGCAAGGCGATGGAGCTTGGCCTGTCCTACTGCTCCGCCATCGGCGGTGGCCGCTCGGGCATCATCGAGACGAACTTCCGTCAGGAATGCGAAACCGACCTCTTCGGCGAACAGGCCGTGCTGTGCGGTGGCCTGGTCGAGCTGATCCGCATGGGCTTCGAGACCTTGGTCGAGGCCGGGTATGAGCCCGAGATGGCCTATTTCGAATGCCTGCACGAAGTGAAGCTGATCGTGGACCTGATCTACGAAGGCGGCATTGCGAACATGAACTACTCGATCTCGAACACCGCCGAATACGGCGAATATGTCTCGGGGCCGCGCATCCTGCCCTATGACGAGACGAAGGCCCGCATGAAGGCCGTCCTGACCGACATCCAGACCGGCAAGTTCGTGCGTGACTTCATGCAGGAAAACGCCGTCGGCCAGCCCTTCTTCAAGGCGACCCGCCGCATCAATGACGAGCATCAGATCGAACAGGTCGGTGAAAAGCTGCGCGCCATGATGCCCTGGATCTCCAAGGGGAAAATGGTCGACAAGTCGCGCAACTGAGCGATAAGACAGATCTTGCGGGGGGCGCCTGAACGGGCGCCCTTTCGCATTCCGCCCCGGAAGAAAGGCCGAACCATGCACGACACCCCGCAATCCGAACTTGACGCGATCACCGCCGAGCGTGCCCGGATCTTCTCACGCAAGTGGTTCGCGGATCTTATGTCGGGCAGGCTTGGCGCGGGGGATACGTTCTGGCTGGGGAATTACGGCATCGGGCTGGTCATCGTGCCCGCGGTAGTGCTGCTGGCCGCGATCCTTGCCGCTGCGGCGCCGCAGGCGATGGCCCCGGTTCTTGCCGTCCTGGCGGCCGTGGCGGGGATCTACCGGATGGCGCTGCTGCGCGCCTTCCTCATCGTCACGCGGCGCCAAGACGGCCCGCGCGGCTGGTTCCGCGCGGGGGCCGCGATCATCGCCATCGACGGCCTCGCGCTTCTGGGCTATGCGGCATCCGCCCTGACGGGGTGAGGGCGGCTCAGATCTCGGCCTCGACCGCCGCCACGATCCCGTCCACGGTTTCGCGCAGCATCGCATCATCCTCGCATTCCGCCATCACGCGGATCAGCGGCTCGGTGCCCGATTTGCGGATCAGGATCCGGCCCTTTCCGGCCAGGCGCTGCTCTGAGAGGGAAATCACTTTTCGAACATTATCGGACGAAAGTGGCTCTTGCCCCTGCTGGTAACGCACGTTTTTCAACATTTGCGGCACGGTCTCGAATTGCGTGACAAGTTCGCTTGCGCGCTGCCCGGTCTCGACCATGGCGGCCAGGAACTGAAGCCCGGCGATCAGCCCGTCGCCGGTCGTGGCATAATCGGTCATGACGATATGGCCCGATTGTTCCCCGCCAAGGTTGAAGCCGCCCTCGCGCATGCGTTCGACGACATAGCGGTCGCCCACGGCGGTGCGTTCCAGCCGCAGCCCGCGCGCGTCCAGGAACCGCTCCAGCCCAAGGTTCGACATCACGGTGGCCACCAGCGCGCCGCCGCGCAGGCGCCCCGCCTCGGCCCAACGGGCGGCCAGAAGCGCCATGATCTGATCGCCATCGGCAACGCGGCCGGTCTCGTCCAGGATCATCACCCGGTCCGCATCGCCATCCAGGCAGATGCCCAGATCCGCGCCATGCGCCACCACCGCCTCTGCCGCCGTCTCGGGATGGGTCGAGCCGCAGCGGTCATTGATGTTGAAACCGTTCGGCGCCACGGCAACCGGGATCACGTCGGCGCCCAGCTCCCACAGCACCTCGGGCGCCGCACGATAGGCCGCGCCGTTCGCGCAATCGACCACGACCTTCAGCCCCGAAAGCTGGCCGCGCCCCGGAAAGGTGGTCTTGGCATATTCGACATAGCGGCCCCGGCCATCCTCGATACGCTTGGCCCGGCCGATATTCTGGGGCTGCGCGGGTTCGATCTCGGCCCCGACGATCGCCTCGATCTCGGCCTCGGCCTCATCGGACAGCTTGAAGCCGTCGGGGCCGAAGAACTTGATGCCGTTATCGGCCGCGGGGTTGTGCGAGGCCGAGATCATGATCCCGATATCGGCCCGCATCGAGCGGGTCAGGAAACCCACCGCCGGCGTCGGCACCGGCCCCAGAAGCAGCACGTTCATCCCCGTCGAGGTCAGCCCCGCGGTCAGCGCATTTTCCAGCATGTAGCCCGACAGGCGCGTATCCTTGCCGATCACGACGCGGTGCCCGTTGCGCCCGTCGCGGCGGAAATAACGCCCCGCCGCCGCCCCCAGACGCAGCGCCAGCTCGGCCGTCATGGGATAGCTGTTGGCGCGGCCCCGCACCCCGTCGGTTCCGAAAAGCTTCCTGCTCATTGCTCATACCCTTCTGAAATCGCACGCCAAAGCCGCACGCCCTGCGCAACTTCGGCCACATCGTGAACCCTGTGAATCTGCACCCCCTGCGCAAGCCCCGCAAGCGTGACGGCAAGCGTGCCGGGCATGCGCACGCGCGCCTCGGGGGCCTGCCCGATCGTGCCGATGAAGCGCTTGCGCGAAGCGCCCAGCAGAACCGCGCATCCCAGCCCGTGAAACAGGCTCAGCCCGCGCAGCAGCGCAAGGTTATGCGCCACCGTCTTGCCGAAGCCGATGCCGGGATCGACGACGTTCCGCTCGGGCCCGATCCCCGCCTGCGCCGCGGCCGCGATCCGGGCCTCCAGGTAGTCATAGACCTCAAGCAGAACATCGTCATAGCGCGGGTCTTCCTGCATCACCTCAGGCGTGCCCCTGGCATGCATCAGGCAGACCGGCGCCCCGGTTTCGGCCACGGCGGCGGTCATGGCGGGAACGTATTTCATCCCCGCCCCCCCATTTACAAAAACGGGCCCCCCCCGCCACCCCGCGCGCGCCCCCGCCGCCCTTC
>CALMEG010000258.1 GCA_937863185.1 uncultured Paracoccaceae bacterium
GCCCCCGAGGCAGAGGGCGCCCCGGCCGCCGCCGGGCAGGGCGATGGCGCCGCGCCGGAAGACACGCCCGCGCAGCCGGAGGACAAGCCCGCACGGCCGCGCAACCGCACCCCGCGCAAACCCCGCGCGCCCAAGGCCGAGAATGCCGTGGCAGAGGGGGCCGCGGCCGCGGATGAAAAACCGGCGGCCGAATAGGCCCCGTTCGGAAGCGGAACACCGGAAGGGCTGCGCCACCAAGCGCGGCCTTTTTTCTTTTTCGGGCGGGCTTTCGGGGCGGTTCAGCCGGCGGCGATGATGCGCGCAAGTGCGCAGAACCGTTCCAGCGGGACTTCCTCGGCCCGGGCGGTGGGGGCGATTCCGGCGGCGGCAAGCTTGTCCTCGATCTGCGGGGCGACGCCACGCAGCGAGGCCCGCAGCATCTTGCGGCGCTGATTGAAGCCCGCCGCGACGACGCGGTTGAGGATGGCCGGATCGGCGGGAAAGCGCGGCGCGGGCAGGGCCTGAAGGCGCACGACGGCGGAATGGACCTTGGGCGCGGGCACGAAGGCCTCGGGCGGCAGGGTCATCACGATCTTCGCCTCGCAGCGCCATTGCGCCAGAAGCGCAAGCCGCCCATAGGCCTTGGAGCCGGGCAGCGCCACGATCCGCTCGGCCACCTCTTTCTGGAACATGAGCGTGAGGCTTTCCCAGAAGGGCGGCCAGTGCTGCGGCGTCAACCAGCGGACGAGCAGTTCGGTGCCCACGTTATAGGGCAGGTTGGCCACGATGCGCACCGGCGGGCGCAGATGCGCGAGCACGTCGACATCGAGCGCGTCGCCATGCACGACGTGCAGCCGGCCGGGGTAATGCGCCACGATCTCTTCCAGCGCGGGCAGGCAGCGGGCATCCTTTTCTACTGCCAGGACCCGGCGCGCGCCTTCGGCCAGAAGCCCGCGCGTCAGCCCGCCGGGGCCGGGACCGACCTCGAGCACGTCCACGCCGCTCAGATCGCCCGCCGCCCGCGCGATCTTGGCCGTCAGGTTCAGGTCGAGCAGGAAGTTCTGGCCAAGCTGCTTCTTCGCCACGAGGCCGTGGGTGTTGATGACCTCGCGCAGTGGGGGCAGGCCGTCGATGGTGCTCATGCGCGGGCCTCCTGCGGTGGGAGGGATGGCCGATGCCGGTTGCCTCCGGCGGGGATATTTGGGCAAAGATGAAGGCGCATCACGGTTCGGCCCGGGCGGCCCCCATATCGGCGGCCATGCGCAAGGCGGCGATCAGGCTGGCGGGGTTGGCGATGCCTTGTCCCGCGATGTCATAGGCGGTGCCGTGATCGGGCGAGGTGCGCACGAAGGGCAGGCCGAGCGTGACATTGACGCCGCCGTCGAAATCGAGCGTCTTGATCGGGATCAGCGCCTGGTCGTGATAGGCGCAGATCGCGGCGTCGTAGCGGGCGCGGGCGGCGGGGTGGAACATCGTATCGGCCGGAAGCGGGCCCGAGATTGCGTAGCCCTCGGCGCGCAGGTCGGCGATTTCCGCGGCGATCCAGTCGCACTCCTCATGGCCCATGGCGCCGCCTTCGCCGGCATGGGGGTTGAGGCCCGCGACCGCGAGGCGCGGGTTGGCGAGGCCGAAATCACGGCGCAGCCCGTCGGCGGTGATGCGCACGGTGTCGCGCAGAAGCGCGGGGGTGAAGGCGCGGGGCACCTCGGACAGCGGGATGTGGATCGTGGCCGGGACCACGCGCAGGAGCGGCGAGGCCAGCATCATCACCACGCGCGCCCCGCCCGCGAGATGGGCCAGGAATTCGGTATGGCCGGGGAAGGCGAAACCGGCCCCGTCCTTCAGCGCCTTCTTGTGGATCGGGGCGGTGCTCAGCGCGGCGCCTTCGCCGCGCATCACCAGATCGACGCCGCGCGCGATGGCGCCGATGACGGCTTGGGCGTTGGCCGGGTCGGGCTGGCCGGGCGCTGCGGCGGCGGGGAAGGGGTGGGGCAGCACCGGCAGCCCCTGTCCGGCATGGGCCATCGCCTCGGCCGGGTGGGCGATTTCGCGGATGCGCGTGCCGCGCGGCAGATGCGCGGGATCGCCGATCCAGACGAAGGGCAGCGCGGTGCCGAGCGCCTCCCAGGCCTTGGCGGCGATCTCGGGGCCGATGCCCGAGGGATCGCCGCAGCTCAGGATCACGGGCTTTTGCATCGTGGCCGCCATGCGGGCGGGTCAGTCGTTGCGCACGATCACCGCATCGGCGATCAGGTCGGCAAGGCGCCCCTCGGCCATGGCGGCGATGCGTGCGTTCATCAGCTGTCCGCGCACCTCGTCGCGCGAGGGGGCAAGATCCTCCTCGCCGTAGATCCGGTCGCGCTTGCACAGCATCAGGAAGACCTGATTGCCCCCGCGCACGATCGCGGTGGAGCTTTCGCCCGCGTCGAGATGCGCCAGTTCCAGCGCGATGTCCTGCGGGATCCGGGTCTGCGGCAGGGTTTCGCGCTGGATCTGCTCGGGGGGGATGCCCTTGGCCACGGCGTAAAGATCGTCACAGGTGTCGGCCCTGGCGCGCAGCGTGGCGATCAAGGTCGCGGCGGTTTCGGTCCCGGCGCCGGGGATCAGAAGCTGTGCGAAGTCGATCTGTTGCGGGGTATCGGCGATGGGGCCGCCCTCGTCGATGGCGCGCAGCATGAAGACGGCGACCGCGTTCGGGATCTGGATCGGCTGCGAGGCTTCGCCCGGCTCAAGGCCAAGCACGGCGCCGCGCAGCGCGGGGGGCATGTTCTCGATCGGCATCCAGTCGAGCCGGCCGCCGCGTGCGGCCGAACCGGAGGCGGAGGACTGGCGCGCCGCCGCGCCGAAGGCGCCTTCGCCGCGCAGCTGCGAGATGCGCCGGGCCTCGGCCATGGCGGCTCCTTCCTGACCGGGCGGGGCGGGAAGGATGATCTCGGACAAGAGCACCCGCGTGCCCTTGCCGCGATCGGATTCGAGCGCCATTGCACGGTCGATATCGGCATCGGTGATGCGAACCCGGGGGGCGATTTCGGCGCGGACCAGATCGCGCCAGACGACGCCCGCGGTCACGAAATCGCGGAATGTCTGCGGCTCGACCCCGTTTTCGGCAATCGCCTTGAGGAATTCGTCGACCGGCAGGTTGGCGCGTCCGGCAAATTCTTCCATGCCGGCATTGACCGCCTCTTCGGTGATGCGGATGCCCGCGCGCTCGGCGGCGAAGACGCGGATGCGATCCTCGATCAGTGCCTTTTCGGCGGCTTCGCGCAGATCGCCCGGCGCGCGCAACAACTCAAGGAAGCGCATGCGCTGGTCAAGCTCGTATCCGGTAATGCCGAGGTCGTTGACCGTGATGACCGGGGCGAAGGGATTGCCGCCCGCGCCCTGCGCCTGCGCGGATGTGCCTGCGGCCATCGTGCCAAACGCCAGAAACCCTGTCAGAAAGATGAAAGCCCGTAGCATATTCCGTCCGTCCGTTTTCTGCTCTGTCCGGTTCGCGCGCCATCGGGCGCCTTGGGGGCGCGGCTCAGCGCGCGCAACTCCGTCTGGGCGCCCGATCGGCACCGCCCGCGCCAAAGCCCGCAAGCTGCACCGAAAGGCCGAAACCGGTTTCGGGCTCCACACTAGAGGAGGAAGTGAAGCGACGCGAGAGGGAAAGATCCACGGTGACGCATTCATTCGCATATTGCAGGCCGAAAGCGGCGCGTGCGGCGCGCTCGGCGGTGAAATCGTAGCGCGCATCGATGACCCCGGCCCATCCGTTGCCCCAGCGCCAGCCGCTTTCGAAGGTCAGCTCCGAGGTGCGCTCGGGCCGGCCTTCGGCGGGATTCGCCTCAAGCCAGATATAGCCCGCGGCAAGGTCGTAACGCGGCCGGTTGAAGGCAAGCCGCAGCTCTTCGCGGGTGATGGACAGGCTGTCATCCAGCAGCATGCGGTTCGACAGCACCAGCCCCGCATCGGTGCGCAGATGCGTGGCCAGAAGCCAGTCCGAGCGCGTGCCCGTCAGCCCCGAGCCAAGCGGAACTTGCCCCAGGTCGCGGGCGCGCAGGACGCGCCCCGCGGTCACGCCGATGGACCATCCGGCCGCGTCGTTGCGCGTCCAGCTGATGCCCAGATTGGCGCGCAGGCCGCGTTCGCGCAGATCCGCTCCCGGATAGCGCGACAGCGAGAACAGGTTGCCTTCGTCGAATTCGACAAGGCGGCTGTCCTCATTGGGCACGTCGCTGCGGTCGTTCGGGCTCCAGACAAGCTGGGCGACGGGTTCGATCACATGCGAGGCCTGCCCCGCGGTCCGCACCCAGGGCCACCGCAGTTCAAGCGCGAGCGTGGGCGTGGTGCGCAGCGTGCTGCCCGACAGAAGCGGGTCTTGCGAAACGTCGAACGCGTCGACGGCAAGCTGGCTTTGCGCGCTTGCCAGGATGCCCGCGCCCACCAGCCAGTTGCGCCGCCAGTCTGCGACCAGCGAGGCGCGCACCATGTCGCGCCCGTCCGGGTCCATGTCCAGATCCGCCCCGTCGAACGCGAGCCCCGACGAGCGGCGATGGGCATGCACCTGGGCGTTCACCGTCAGCTCTCCGCCGATCGTGGCGGGGCGGTAGACGCGCACCCATTCGACATCGGTGGCAAGGGCGGGCTGGGTCGAATCGACCTCGCCCTCGCGGATCGTGTGGGTATGGCCCGCGCGGCCCCAGATCATCCGGTCGGCGCGCACCCGTTCCAGCGTCAGGCCCGACCACAGCCGGTCATTGTCGGTGATGCCGTAGTTCAGCAGGTAGGACCGGTCCGAGACCAGCCGCGCCTCAAGCCCCAGCCGGTAGTCGCGCGGCAGCACGAAGGCGCCCTGCGCGAACAGGTAGCCGCGGGTCTCGCCGTCGCGGATGTCGTCGCGGGTGATGGCACCGTCAAGCTGCAACGCGCCGAAGCGGAAGGCCTGGCGAAAGCTCATCTCAATCGTGGCGGTGCGCGAGGTGGCGACATAGGGCGTCAGCGTCAGGTCCGAGCTGGAGCCGAGCGCGAAGAAATAGGGCAGCTTGATCCCGGTGCCGAGGCTGGAGGTCGTGCGCAGCCGCGGCGGAAGAAAGCCGCTCATCCGTTCGACCGTGGGGTCGGGCATGCGCAGGTGGGGCAGATACATCAGCGGCACGCCCATGGCGCGGAACTGCGCGCTGTCGAACAGGATCTGGCGGGTCTCGGCGTCATGGGTGACACGGCGGGCGCGGATTTCCCAAAGCGGCGTGGGGCGGTCTGCGCAGACCTGGCAGGACGAGGCCACCACATTGTCGAGATAGGTGTAGCGCCCCGCGTCGCGCCGGATCGTGGTCGCGGCCAGCTGCATCTCGCGCGCAAGGACGAGCCGCGCGCCGGTCAGGATGCCGTTTTGCAGATCGCGCGCCAGTTCGGCCTGATCGGCGATCAGCACCGCGCCGGTCTGGCCCGGCTCCACCAGGCGGATCGGCCCCTCGATGCGCAGCATGTCGGTCGACTGGTCATAGCTCAGCCGCGAGGCGGTCAGCCGGTTGCCGCGATAGAAGATTTCGACCGCGCCGGCCGCCTCGATCCGGTTCGAGCCGGTAAGCGTGATGCGGTCGGCCAGCAGCGTTGCGGCCTCGGTGGGGTCTTGCGCGGTGGCGCCCTGGGGCAGGGCGGACACGGCCAGAAGCAGCGTCAGGGCAAACAGAAGCGCGCGCGCCAGCATCAGCCTTCCTCCAGGTGCAGAAGCAGCGCAAGCGCCAGCATGAGCGCGATCGCCGGCGGCGCCCAGGCCGCAAGCGCCACGGGGATCTGCCCGTTATCGCCCAGAACCTGCGCCATGCTGCGCAGGAAAAACACCCCCATGCCGGCGGCAAGCGCGAACAGCACCA
Organism: uncultured Paracoccaceae bacterium; assembly: GCA_937863185.1. Classification (GTDB taxonomy): domain Bacteria; phylum Pseudomonadota; class Alphaproteobacteria; order Rhodobacterales; family Rhodobacteraceae; genus CALMEG01. The sequence continues at coordinate 5,838 of CALMEG010000258.1, forward strand.
TCATCCCGGTGCGTCCGAAGCGCACATGGCGCATGGTGAAGCCCGCCGCGATCAGCACCATCGCCGCCAGAACCAGCGGCAGCGCCAGTTCCATCTGGAACCAGACCATGTGGCGGCGCGCCGAGAAGCCCGCGTTCTCCAGCCCCGCGATGAATTCGGGCAGGTCCCAGATCGGCACGGCCGACGGGGTGCCGAAGCTGTCGCGGATGCGGTCGGCCGTCAGGTCCGAGGGCAGTTCCAGGCGGGCGGAGCTGGTGGCCGCGCGTTCGGGGTTGCCGGTGCGGTCCAGCACCCAGTCCTTGACGCCGCTCAGCTGCCATGCGCCGGGGGTCAGCCGTGCCTCTTCGGCCCAGATGCGCCGGATCGGACCCTGGCCGGGGGCGAAGACAAGGAAGGTGACGTCGAAAAGCTGCGTGGCGGCCAGATTGGCGCGGGCGGTGCGGGTAACCGCCTGCGTGTCGCCGCCATCGCCCGCGCCCTGGCGCATCCACACCCCCTCGGCGCCGATGGACACGGCCTGCCCGCCGCCGGTGCGATAGCTGTCCGACAGGCTTTCGAAGCGCTTCGAGGTGGCCGAGACGATGGGATTGCCCACCGCGATGGCCAGCAGCCCCACCAGGAAGGCCACCGCGACGGGCGCCACCATCGTGCGCAGCGCCGAGCGCCCGGCCGCCCGGATCACCACCAGCTCGGACGAGCGGGCAAGCCCCAGGAACAGCACCACCGCCGCCAGCACCACGAT
>CALMEG010000259.1 GCA_937863185.1 uncultured Paracoccaceae bacterium
GCACCACCGCCATCGCAAAGGCCCCCGCCTGCGCATCCGACACATCCCCCGAGGCAAGCCCCCGCGCGAACCATGCAGCCTGATCGGCGGCCAGCCCCTTTCCGTCGCGCACCGCGGCGATGATGCTGCGCGCATCCATCAGCCACGGTCCATGTGCGAAATATCGAACCGGCCGGGCAGAAGATCGCCCACCGTGGTTTCCAGCCGGTCGCCCTCGGTCGTGGCCAGGGTGACGGGGGTATCGTGGCGCGCGAACTCAGCCAGCTTCTGGCGGCAGCCGCCGCAGGGCGGCACCGGGGTCGGGCTGTCGGCGATTACCGCGACCTCGATCAGCTCGGTCTCGCCGGCTGCGATCATCGCGGCGATCGCACCGGCCTCGGCGCAGGTGCCTTCGGGATAGGCCACGTTCTCGACATTGACGCCGCGATAGATCGCCCCGGACCTGCCCCGCACGGCAGCCCCGACCTTGAAATGCGAATAGGGCGCATAGGCGTTCTCGCGCACTTCGCGCGCAGCTTGCAAAAGCGACATGACGACCTCCGATCCGTTTGCAACGATCCTGCGCCGCGATTGCCCCCGATGCAAGCAAAGCCGCAGCGTAAACCTGCCGCCGCAGAAGGGCTATTCACCCTTTGGAAGATTTAGTTTAAGACTAAACCAGTTTCGGAGGGGCGGACATGGAAGAGATACGGCAGGACAGCGCACGCCAGGCGGCACTGGATTATCACGAATATCCCAAGCCGGGAAAACTGGAGATCCGCGCCACCAAGCCCCTGGCCAACGGGCGTGACCTGAGCCGCGCCTATTCGCCTGGCGTGGCCGAGGCCTGCCTTGAGATCAAGGCCGATCCCGCCACCGCGGCGCGCTATACCGCCCGCGGAAACCTTGTGGCCGTGGTCACCAACGGCACCGCCGTCCTTGGCCTTGGCAATATCGGCGCGCTCGCCTCGAAGCCGGTGATGGAGGGTAAGGCGGTTCTCTTCAAGAAATTCGCCAACATAGATTGTTTCGACATTGAACTGAATCAGCCCGATCCCGAAAAGCTGGCCGATATCGTCTGCGCGATGGAGCCCTCGTTCGGCGCCATCAACCTCGAGGACATCAAGGCCCCCGACTGTTTCATCGTCGAGAAGATCTGCCGCGAGCGGATGAACATCCCGGTCTTCCACGACGACCAGCACGGCACCGCCATCGTGGTCGGCGCCGCGGCCACCAACGCGCTGCATGTCGCCGGCAAGAAGTTCGACGAGATCAAGGTCGTCTCGACCGGCGGCGGAGCGGCGGGGATCGCCTGCCTCAACATGCTGCTCAAGCTGGGCGTGCGGCGCGAAAACGTCTGGCTGTGCGACATCCACGGCCTTGTCTACGACGGCCGCACCGAGGACATGAACCCGCAAAAGGCCGCCTATGCGCAGAAATCGGACCTGCGCAGCCTCGATCAGGTGATCGGAGGGGCGGATCTGTTCCTTGGCCTGTCGGGCCCCGGCGTGCTGACCCCGGAAATGGTGGCGCAGATGGCCGCGCGCCCCATCGTCTTTGCCCTTGCCAACCCGACGCCCGAGATCCTGCCCGACGCGGTCCGCTCGGTCGCGCCCGAGGCGATCATCGCCACGGGCCGTTCGGATTTCCCGAACCAGGTCAACAACGTGCTGTGCTTCCCGTTCATCTTCCGCGGCGCGCTGGACGTGGGCGCCACCACGATCAACGACGAGATGCAGCTGGCCTGCATCGAGGGGATCGCCGCACTTGCCCGCGCCACCACCAGCGCCGAGGCCGCCGCCGCCTATCGCGGCGAGAAGCTGACCTTCGGCCCCGACTACCTGATCCCGAAACCCTTCGATCCGCGGCTGATCGGCACGGTCGCGCGCGCCGTGGCGAAGGCCGCGATGGAAACTGGCGTCGCGCTGCGCCCGATTGCCGACCTGGATGCCTACAAGCGCCGCCTTGACGGCTCGGTCTTCAAGTCGGCCCTGCTGATGCGCCCCGTCTTCGAGGCCGCCGCCACCGCCACCCGCCGCATCGTCTTTGCCGAGGGCGAGGACGAGCGCGTGCTGCGCGCGGCCAATGCGATGATCGAGGAAACCACCGACAATCCCATCCTGATCGGGCGCCCCGAGGTGATCGAACGGCGCTGCGAGCGCGCGGGCCTGCCGATCCGTCCGGGCACCGATTTCGAGATCGTGAACCCCGAGAACGACCCGCGTTACCGCGACTACTGGGAAACCTATCACCGGCTGATGGCGCGGCGCGGCGTCACGCCCGATCTTGCCCGCGCGATCATGCGCACCAACACCACCGCCATCGCCGCCGTCATGGTGCACCGCAACGAGGCCGACAGCATGATCTGCGGCACCTTCGGGCAATATCTGTGGCACCTGAACTATGTGAACCAGGTTCTGGGGCGCGACGGGCTGCGCCCGGTCGGGGCGCTGTCGCTGATGATCCTGGAAGACGGGCCGCTTTTCATCGCCGACACCCATGTCCACCCCGATCCGACGCCCGAACAGATCGCCCAGACGGCCATCGGCGCGGCGCGGCATGTGCGCCGCTTCGGGCTTCAGCCCAAGATCGCGCTGTGCAGCCATTCGCAATTCGGCAATCTCGATACCGGCTCGGGCCAGCGGATGCGCGCGGCGCTGGAGATGCTGGACGCGTGCAAGCCGGACTTCGCCTATGAGGGCGAGATGCATGTGGATGCCGCGCTGGATCAGGCGCTGCGCGATCGCATCTATCCCGGCTCGCGCTATGAAGGGGCGGCCAATGTGCTGGTCTTTGCCAATACCGATGCCGCCTCGGGTGTGCGCAATATTCTCAAGGCGAAGGCCGGTGGCCTTGAGGTGGGGCCGATCCTGATGGGCATGGGCAACCGCGCCCATATCGTCACGCCCTCGATCACCGCGCGCGGGCTTCTGAACATGTCGGCCATCGCTGGCACCCCGGTCGCGCATTACGGCTGACCGGGAATCGCCCAACTTTGCAAAGCACGCGCGCGTTTGCCGCAAAGGCAGCAAAATCCGTGAGGCTTTGCAAAGTTTTCGTCGAGACTTGGCAAAATTCTGCAAATCCGTCCCGACTATGGGCGGTAACATTCTTGCGGAAACTTTTGGCGCTTTGTAACAAGTTTGCAGCTCGAGGAGGGGCATGCAATGGCATACAAAGACGTTTACTCAGCCTGGCAGAAAGATCCCGAAACCTTCTGGATGCAGCAAGCCGGCGCCATCGACTGGGACCGAAAACCCTCGAAGGCACTGTTTGACGACAACGCCCCGCTTTACGAATGGTTTGCTGACGGCATGGTCAATACCTGCTGGAACGCGGTCGACCGCCATGTCGAGGCCGGACGCGGCGACCAGATCGCCATCATGCATGAAAGCCCGATCACCCACTCGACCAAGGGCATCACCTACAAGGAACTCCAGACCCGCGTCGCCAGCCTTGCCGGCGCGCTGCGCATGCGCGGCGTGGAAAAGGGTGATCGCGTCATCATCTACATGCCGATGATCCCCGAGGCGCTTGAAGCGATGCTGGCCTGTGCGCGCCTTGGCGCCGTGCACTCGGTCGTCTTCGGCGGGTTCGCCGCGCATGAGCTGGCCGTGCGGATCGACGACTGCCAGCCCAAGGCGATCATCGCCGCAAGCTGCGGGCTCGAACCCGGACGGGTGGTGCATTACAAGCCGCTTCTGGACGATGCGATCGACCAGGCCGGCCACAAGCCCGAATTTTGCGTTATCTTCCAGCGCGAGCAAGAGGTCGCCAAGCTGGTCGAGGGCCGCGATTTCAGCTGGCACGGCTTCCAGTATGGCGTGAAGCCCGCCGATTGCGTCCCGGTCGAGGGCAACCACCCCGCCTATATCCTTTACACCTCGGGCACGACCGGCCAGCCCAAGGGCGTGGTGCGCCATACCGGCGGCCACCTTGTCGCCCTGCAATGGACGATGAAGAACATCTACAACATCGAGGCGGGCGACCGGTTCTGGGCGGCCTCCGATGTGGGCTGGGTGGTGGGGCATTCCTACATCTGCTACGGCCCCTTGATCGCGGGCGCCACCACCGTCGTCTTCGAGGGCAAGCCCATCGGCACGCCGCATCCGGGTGTCTTCTGGCGGATCATCCAGAATAACCGCATCAAGAGCTTCTTCACCGCGCCCACGGCCCTGCGCGCCATCAAGCGCGAGGATCCCACCGGCGAATGGATCAAGCGTTACAAACTGCACGATCTGCAGGCGCTTTACCTGGCCGGTGAGCGCGCCGACCCCGACACGGTGGAATGGGCGCAAAAACACCTTGGCGTGCCGGTGGTCGATCACTGGTGGCAGACCGAGACCGGATGGGCCATCGCCGCGAACCCGATCGGGATCGAAGAGCTTCCCACCAAGGTCGGCTCTCCCTCGGTGGCGATGCCGGGCTATGACGTTCAGGTGCTGGACGAAGGCGGCCACCCGGTGGAGCCCGGAACCCTTGGTGCCATTGCGATCAGGCTGCCCCTGCCGCCCGGCACGCTGCCCACGCTATGGAATGCCGAGGCGCGCTTCCGCAAAAGCTATCTCGAGCATTTCCCCGGCTATTACGAGACGGGGGATGCGGGCTATATCGACCCGGACGGCTATCTCTACATCATGGCGCGCACCGATGACGTGATCAACGTGGCCGGCCACCGCCTGTCGACGGGCGCGATGGAAGAGGTTCTGGCCTCGCATCCCGACGTGGCGGAATGCGCGGTGATCGGGGTCGCGGACGAACTCAAGGGGCAGATGCCGCTGGGGTTCCTGTGCCTCAACAAGGGCTGCACCAAGGAGCCCGCGCAGATCGTCAAGGAATGCGTGAAGCTTGTGCGTGAGCAGATCGGCCCGGTTGCGGCGTTCAAGCTTGCCTGTGTGGTGGACCGCCTCCCAAAGCCCCGCCGGGGCAAGATCCTGCGCGGCACCATGGTCAGCCTCGCCGATGGCAACCCCTTCAAGATGCCCGCCACGATCGACGATCCCGCCATCCTGGACGAGATCGCCGAGGCCCTGAAAGGCCTTGGCTATCCGCAGGCATGACAAGAAGGGCCGGCGGGATTTCTTCCGCCGGCCCCACCTGCGACACCGCTTCCCTTGCATTTCTCTCATTTTCGCCCAAGCTTTGGCGAATTGATTTCGACATGAGGGATTCAGGTTAAAATTCCCAAGACTATTGCAGAGCTGCCGACGCCTCACCCTGCCGGATATTTCCCGCCAGATGCCGCGCCGAACCGATAGATGGATTTAACAGTGACCGGGTCATTGCCGCTTATTCTCATTGATGCAGATATTCCGCGACAACAGGCCCTGGCGGCACGGCTACGCGCCAAGGGCCGCAGCCTCAGCACCCCGTCCGATTCGCTGGCGGCACTAAGAGAGCTGGGCACGCTGCCGCACGCGGCACTCTTGCTCTCGCTTGCTCCGGGCAAGACGGACCCGATCGACGTGATCTGCCATGCCCGCCGTCAGCATCCCGACATGCCGGTGATCGCCCTTGCCTGCCCCGAGACATCGCACAGGATCGCGCCCGCCATTCGTGCAGGGGCTGCGCATTGCCTTATCCATCCGGTAACCGACAACGCACTGGAACATGCCCTCCTGACATCGCAGGGACGGCACGGCGCGCGCGATACCGTCGATGACGGGCCCCTCGCGGGCTTTGACGGCACTTCTCCTCCCATGCAAGGCGTCTACAGCCGTATCCGGGCCGCTGCCCGCACCCGTGTGCCGGTGCTGATTTCGGGGGAAAGCGGCACCGGCAAGAAGCTGTGTGCGCAGGTGATCCATCTTCGCTCCACCGCCCGCAGAGGCGCATTCCTGGCTGTCGACTGCCGCGGCACCGAGGAAGCGGCGCTTGAGGCTGCAATCAACGGCCACCTGGATCGGCATGCAGGTGGCACCTTGTTCCTGGAAGATGTCAGCGCGCTGTCGACGGCTGCGGAACTGACGCTGACGCGCATCCTCAACCGCCTGGAAGCCAGCTTCGCGGCACCCGAGCTGCGCATCGTCTGTTCCATGCTGCACACACCCTCACCCGAGGCGGACCCAGCCCCGTCCTTGCGGCCGGATCTACTGCACCGCCTTCAGGTCTTGCCCATCGCCATGCCCCCGCTGCGCGAACGCACCGCCGATATTCTTGCGCTGTGCGAGGCCGGGCTGTGCCGTTTCTCAGCCGAGGCCGGGCGCGCACCGGCCCAGATCACGGCCTGCGCGCTCGAATGCCTTCAGGCCCATCCATGGCCGGGCAATGTACGGCAATTGCTGAATCTGCTCCGTGCGCTGACCACGCTGGAGGACAGCCCCCTTCTTACGCGCGAAACCCTTCCCGATGATATTCGCAACCCGCCGCGGGCCTCGCCGGGCGGGCAGTCCGGGTTTGCCGGCCAGACCATGGCACAGATCGAACGCGCGGTGCTCGAGGATACGATCGCGCGGCACGATGGCTCGGTTCCCCGTGCAGCGCGCGAACTGGATCTGGCACCCTCGACGATCTATCGCAAGATGACCGGCTGGCGCAGCGCCGAGTAGCGATCAGGCGAACTGCTCGCGCATCAGACGCTCTTCAAGGCCGTGGCCGGGATCGAACAGGATGCGATGCTGAACCTGCGGCTCGGACCGGATCTCGACCCACAGCACCGGCTGGACCGAGCGGCTGTCGGCATCGGCCATCACCGGGCGTTTGCCATGTTCCAGCACGTCGAAACGCACCACCGCCGTATTGGGCAGGATCGCCCCTTGCCAGCGGCGCGGGCGGAAGCTGGCGATCCCCGTCAGCGCCAGCACGTCCGAACCGATCGGCAGGATCGGGCCGTGGGCGGAATAGTTGTAGGCCGTCGATCCCGCCGGGGTGGCAAGGATCGCGCCATCGCAGACCAGCTCCTCCATCCGCACCCGCCCGTTGACCGAGATGCGCAGCTTGGCCGCCTGCGGCCCCAGACGCAGCAGCGACACCTCGTTGATCGCAAGGGCGTTGTGGATATGTCCGTCCTCGGTCATCGCGCGCATCGCCAGCGGATGGATCACCGCCTCTTCCGCCGTGGCAAGCCGTTCGGGCAGGCCCTCTTCGGAATAGTCGTTCATCAGGAACCCGATGGTGCCGCAGTTCATGCCATAGACCGGCAGGCCGGTGCCCTCGTGCAGGGTTTGCAGCATGAACCCGTCCCCGCCAAGCGCCACGATGACATCGGCCGCATAGCGCGGCACCTGCCCGTAGCGCGCGGTCAGCCCGGCAAAGGCCATCTGCGCCGTTTCGCTGCCCGATGCGGCAAAATGGATATGCTGCATTCCGCCCATCCCCCTGCACAGGTTTCTTTTGAACGTGTCGCAAGCGCGGATCGGAAACACAAGCGCGAAAGCCCGCCCTCAGGACGCGCCAAATCGCGCCTTGGTCGCTTTGAGCGCTTCCGGCCCCCGGAATTCTGCGATAAACGACCCCCGAAACCCCTTGCAGGAGATGCCAATGACCTCGCAGCGCGATGCCGGATTCTTCACCGAAAGCCTTGCCACCCGTGACCCCGAGCTGTTCGGTTCGATCCGCGACGAACTGGGCCGTCAACGCGACGAGATCGAGCTGATCGCCTCGGAAAACATCGTCTCCGCCGCCGTGATGGAGGCGCAGGGGTCGGTCATGACCAACAAATATGCCGAAGGCTATCCGGGCAAGCGCTACTACGGCGGCTGCCAGTTCGTCGACGTGGCCGAAAACCTGGCGATCGACCGCGCCAAGGCGCTTTTCGGCTGCGACTTCGCCAACGTGCAGCCGAACTCCGGCTCGCAGGCCAACCAGGGCGTGTTCAACGCGCTGCTGAAACCCGGCGACACGATCCTGGGCATGAACCTTGCCTCGGGCGGGCACCTGACCCATGGTGCTGCGCCGAACCAGTCGGGCAAGTGGTTCAACGCGATCCAGTATGGCGTGCGCAAGCAGGACTCGCGCATCGACTATGACGAGCTCCGCACCCTTGCCAAGGAACATAACCCCAAGCTGATCATCGCCGGCGGCTCGGCCATTCCGCGCCAGATCGACTTTGCCGAATTCCGCAAGATCGCGGATGAGGTCGGCGCGTGGCTGATGGTCGACATGGCGCATTTCGCCGGTCTCGTTGCGGGCGGCGCGCATCCCTCGCCCTTCCCCTATGCGGATGTGGCCACCACCACCACGCACAAGACGCTGCGCGGCCCGCGCGGCGGCATGATCCTGACCAACAACGAAGAGATCGCCAAGAAGGTGAACTCGGCCATCTTCCCGGGCATCCAGGGCGGTCCGCTGATGCACGTCATCGCCGCCAAGGCCGTCGCCTTCGGCGAGGCGCTGCGCCCCGAATTCAAGGTCTATGCCAGGCAGGTCATCGCCAACGCGCAGGCCCTTGCGGATGAGCTGATGAAGGGCGGGCTCGATATCGTGACGGGCGGCACGGATACCCATGTCATGCTGGTGGACCTGCGCTCCAAGGGTGTGAAGGGCAACGCCACCGAGAAGGCGCTTGGCCGCGCCCATATCACCTGCAACAAGAACGGCATCCCGTTCGACCCCGAAAAGCCCACCGTCACCTCGGGCGTGCGTCTGGGCACCCCTGCCGGCACCACCCGCGGCTTCGGAGAAGACGAATTCCGTGAGATCGCCCGCCTGATCGTCGAGGTCGTCGACGGGCTTGCCGCGAATGGCGAAGACGGCAACGCCGCCGTGGAAGAGGCCGTGAAGGCCAAGGTCGCGGCCCTGTGCGCCCGCTTCCCGCTTTACCCCAACCTCTGAGCGGGCAGACATCGTAAACGGCCGGGGGCGCGCTGCGTCCCCGGTTTTTTTATGGCGCGATCAACCCGCGCCAGAGGGCAAATCCCGCAACCGCGCCCCCCGTCACCAGAAGCGCGAAGACCACCGAGGCCGAGATCGACAAAAGCAGCCCGCGCAGCCGTGCGCCCGCACCAAGCGGCTGCAAATAGGCCATCGCGGCGTCATGGGCCCTGGTGATGCGGGCGGGGTCCATCTGGCGCAGCACCTTGGGGGCACGCGCGCGTTCCTCGGCCACGGCCAGAACCAGAATCGCGCGGCGCACCGGACGGGGAAGCGCCCGCGACCGCGCGGCAAGCTT